>NZ_AP027274.1:1530063-1860127 GCF_030295705.1 Polynucleobacter sp. TUM22923 | reverse complement strand
ACCAGTTTTAACCAATAAAGCCAAAGAAATTAACAATATATTTGCTGACATTGGTTGACCTTTTGACTGGCAGCGAGGAAAATAAGTGGTTTTGCAGGATGAATCATGAAAAGAACATACCAACCCTCAGTAACACGTCGTAAACGCACACACGGATTTCGTATTCGTATGAAAACCAAAAGCGGGCGCGCAGTACTTAACGCTCGCCGCGCAAAAGGTCGCAAACGCTTAGCTGTTTAACGCAGCCTTTGAACAGCGCCAGGATCTCGGAGCTACTAAAAACACGCCCTAAGACTAGTTTTTATTGGGGCTTGTATTTGGTTGAGAAAAATCCAGGTGTAAGGTCGGATTTAGGTGTTGCGGTCGCTAAGAAATTAGCTAAACGTGCTGTAGATCGCAATAAACTAAAACGCATGATTCGTGAGCATGTGCGCAATGCCCAATTAGCTGCGCCTATCGGCGATGTCGTGATGAAGTTAAAAAAGCCCATTGGTAGAGAAACTCGCGGCAAGCTCAGAAAAAAAGAGCAAGTCATCATGCGCACTCAAATCACGGCGTTAATCTAGTATGTATTTATTAAACAAGATTGCAATTAAATTACTTCGGGTATATCAAGTTGCATTAAGCCCTTTTTTGGGGGCGCACTGTAAATTTGAGCCCACCTGCTCCCAATATGCATGCGACTGCTTTGCCCACTATGGATTTTTTAAAAGCGCAGGCCTCACAACCATGCGTGTTTTACGCTGTAACCCATGGTCTTGTGGCGGCTATGATCCCGCAGTAAAAAAACAACCCCTTACTGATTGAGCACAAATGGACTTCAAAAAAACGATTCTCTGGGCAGTCTTCTCAATGGCTGGCCTTATGCTCTACAACAATTGGCAGGTTCATGAAGGCAAGCCGTCCCTATTTGGGGGGTCGCAAACCAACAATGCAGCCATTGATAAAAAAGTACAACAAACTAGTATTGATACTCCTAGAGTATTGCAAAGTGAAAACTTAGCTGCACCGAACCAGGCGAGCAACCCTATTGCCGGTGGAATTGAAGCAGCTGAAAAATTCACCTTACAAAATGATGTGTTAGTTTTAGAAATTAGCGCAATTGGCGCAAACATCATTGATGCAAAGTTGCCCAAACAGTTGACCGCAGAAAATAAACCGGTTGAATTGTTTCAGTACACACCAACACACAAATACCTTGCACGTTCAGGCTTAATCACTTTAGGTAATGCTGACCTACCAAATCACACAAGCACATTTAAATTAATTCAGTCCGGCAAGGATGGCTCGGGCAGGTCTTTCGCTATTTTATCGAGCGAGCGCAATGGCACCAAGCTTGAAAAGACGTTTACATTAAATTCCGGCAGCTACGTAGTGGACATTAGTCACCGAGTTACTCAAGCGGGCGCCAATACAAACCCCATCGTGCTTTATACCGAGTTGGTGCGTGATGGTGCTCAAGAGCAAAAAATCGGTCCTTTCGATGGCGCCTTCTCCGCAAGTACCTTTACTGGTCCAGCCGTATATACCGAAAAAGAGAAATTCAATAAATTAGAATTTACAGCAATCGATAAAAACAAAATTACCATTCCGACTCAGGTTGCAGCAGGCGATCCAGCCTGGATTGCGATGGTTCAGCACTACTTTGCCAGCGCGTGGATCCCTGGTGACAAAACAGCTCGCGATATTTATGCGGGAAAAATTGACAACAACCTATATCGAATTGGCATGCAAACACCATTAGGTGTAGTCGCGCCAGGCACCGTTGTTATTGAAAAAGCAAGACTATTTGTTGGCCCACAAGAAGAAAGCCTTTTAGAAACAATTGCGCCTGGGTTTGCGCTGTTAAAGGATTATGGCTATCTAACCATTCTGGCAAAACCTATTTTTTGGTTGCTTGAAAATATTCATGCTTATGTAGGAAACTGGGGTTGGTCAATTATTCTCCTTACGATTTTGATTAAGCTTGTGTTCTTTCCTTTATCTGCCGCCAGCTATAAATCAATGGCGCGCATGAAAGAAGTGCAGCCACGTTTGTTGTTAATGAAAGAGCAATACAAGGGTGAGCCACAAAAGTTAAACCAGGCAATGATGGAGATGTACCGCAAGGAAAAAATCAACCCACTGGGTGGGTGCTTGCCCGTAGTCATTCAAATTCCAGTATTTATTTCTTTGTATTGGGTCTTGCTTTCATCAGTGGAAATGCGTAACGCGCCTTGGGTTTTATGGATCCATGACTTATCAGTTCCTGATCCGTATTATATTTTGCCCATCATCATGGCGGCATCGATGTTTGTACAAACAAAATTAAATCCAACTCCACCAGATCCTGTGCAGGCAAAAATAATGATGTACATGCCCCTAGTCTTCTCGGTGATGTTCTTCTTTTTCCCCGCAGGCTTGGTACTTTACTGGGTAGTAAACAACCTTCTCTCAATTGCACAGCAATGGCAGATTAATCAAATGTTTGGAAAGAAGCTCACCAAATAATTATTTGGTAAGTATCGATCGACAACCTACCGCAATGATGACTAGAAAGATCCCCATCATTGCGGTTGCCACGGCTCCAGGCAAAGCAGGCATTGGCATTGTCCGCATTAGCGGGGCAAAATTACTGCCAATCATGCAGGCATTATTTCAAAAGCAACTTTTACCCCGTCATGCAAATCTTTTGAATTTAAGAGATGGTCAGGGCGCAGTAATAGACCAGCTTATTGCCATTTATTTTGCGGCCCCTCAGTCCTTTACGGGCGAGGATGTTTTGGAGTTGCAATGCCATGGCGGCCCAGAGCTTCTTGATTTAGTAATGAAGCGGTGCCTTGAATTAAGCAAAGACCAGGGCTTAGAAATTGCAGAGCCCGGCGAGTTCAGTTTGCGGGCTTATTTAAATAATAAAATCGATTTAGCGCAAGCAGAGGCAATTGCTGACTTGATTGATGCTCAGAGCGAGGCTGCAGTTCGCGGCGCAGCGCGCTCTCTGCAGGGTGAGTTCTCGCGCGATATCAACGCTTTGATTGAGGAAATTACCCAGCTAAGAATCCTAGTGGAATCCACTTTGGACTTTCCTGAGGAGGAGATTGAATTTTTAGAAAACGCCCATGCGCGCGATCGACTGAAGGTCGTCATGGGACAAATACATTCGCTAGTTAACGGCGCAAAACAAGGCAAGATACTGCGGGATGGCATTCGGATAGTGTTAGCTGGAGCCCCTAATGTAGGCAAAAGCTCCCTGTTAAACCGCCTTGCAGGCGAGGAGATTGCTATTGTTACTCCCATTGCCGGAACCACACGAGATCGAGTGAAAGAAAGTATCAAGATAGGCGGCATCCCTTTACATATTATTGACACTGCGGGATTGCGTGCAACACAAGATGTGGTTGAGGCAAAGGGGATTGAAAGATCCTGGGAGGCAATTAGGACAGCGGACTTGGTGTTACTTCTAAAAGACCCCACCTCCCCAGAGGTATTTTTGGATCCAGCGAGCCAAAGCCTTAAGGAGCAAATATTGACAGCAATACCCCCAAGATGCCCCGTATTGGAGATTAATAATAAAGCTGACTTACTGACGAACCCTGTGCCCACAAGCACTCACAAGGCACTCCATATCTCAGCCAAAACAGGTGCTGGAATTGAGGATTTAAAACAAAGCATTTTGGTAGCCGTAGGTTGGGGCGGGTCGCAGGAGGGCATCATCATTGCGCGTGGCCGACACTTAGATTGCCTTAATAGGGCCTTGGAGCACCTGGAGCATTCCGAGCAGTTTGCCGCTAATGGCAACATTTCGCTGGAGTTGTTTGCAGAAGAGCTTCGTTTGGCCCAGGATCAGCTGGGAAGAATTACCGGTAAATTACTTCCAGACGACCTTTTGGGTAAGATATTTAGCCAATTTTGCATTGGAAAATAAGGGTAGCGCTAGCCTAGGTGCGCACCTTCAAATGTGCCATAAATGTTAAAATTCACAATCAAAATTATTTCAATTTAGGATTCTCATGACTACCAATGTGGCGAATGCACCAGAGTATGTAAAAAATCAGCAACTGATTCAGTGGGTCGCGGATATCGCCTCCTTAACCAAGCCGGATAGTATTCGTTGGTGCGATGGTTCTCAGGCTGAATATGATGAATTCTGTGAGCTGTTGGTGAGCGCTGGCGTTTTTAAGCGTCTTAATCCAGCGAAACGAAAAAATGCTTTTTTAGCTCTTTCTGATCCAGATGACGTAGCTCGGGTAGAGGACAGAACCTATATTTGTTCTGCAAACAAGGATGATGCAGGCCCAACTAATAATTGGGTGGAGCCAAGCGAAATGCGCGCTACATTAAACCCATTGTTTGATGGCTGCATGCGTGGCAGAACAATGTATGTTGTGCCATTTTCCATGGGCCCAATCGGGTCTCCCATTGCTCATATAGGTGTTGAGTTGTCTGATAGCCCATACGTAGCAATCAACATGCGTCTTATGACCCGTATGGGTAAAGCAGTTATTGATCAATTGGGTGTAGATGGTGAATTTGTGCCCTGTGTTCACACTGTAGGCAAACCATTGGTAGCTGGCGAGAAGGACGTCTTGTGGCCTAACAATAAGACTAAATATATTGTCCACTACCCAGAGACACGAGAAATTTGGTCTTTTGGCTCGGGCTATGGCGGCAACGCACTCTTAGGCAAAAAATGTTTTGCCTTGCGCATCGCATCCAATATGGGGCGCGATCAAGGCTGGTTAGCAGAACACATGTTGATCTTGGGCGTGACTTCGCCCGAAGGCAAGAAATACCATATCGCTGCAGCCTTTCCATCGGCCTGCGGCAAAACCAACTTCTCTATGATGATTCCTCCAAAGGGATTTGAGGGCTGGAAAGTTACTACCGTTGGTGATGACATTGCTTGGATCAAACCTCGCAAAGATTCTGTCACTGGCAAGACACGCTTGTTTGCTATCAACCCAGAGTCTGGCTACTTTGGTGTGGCACCAGGAACAAATCGCTTGACGAACCCAAACTGCTTGGACTCTTTAAATAGCGACGTTATTTTTACAAACGTTGGATTAACCGACGATGGTGATGTTTGGTGGGAGGGCTTAACTGAAACACCCCCAGCTCATCTAATTGACTGGCAAGGCAAAGATTGGACGCCTGCCGATGGCTTAGCGGGACGCAAAGCGGCACATGCAAACTCGCGCTTTACTGTAGCCGCCACCAATAACCCGGCGGTTGATCCTAACTGGGATGATCCTGAAGGCGTTGCAATTGACGCGTTTTTATTCGGCGGTCGCCGCTCAAATACAGTGCCATTGGTGAGTGAGGCACGTGATTGGGTGGAGGGCGTCTATATGGCAGCCACGATGGGTTCTGAGACAACGGCAGCAATTACCGGTCAGATTGGGGTGGTTCGTCGAGACCCATTTGCAATGATTGCTTTTGCTGGCTACAACATGAGTGATTACTTCCAGCATTGGCTTAACATTGGTAAAAAGCTTGCCGCTGAGGGCGCTGTATTGCCTAAAATTTATTGTGTGAACTGGTTCCGCAAGGACGAAGATGGTAAGTTCGTTTGGCCTGGCTTCGGTGAAAATATGAGAGTGCTTTCCTGGATTCTGGGGCGCGCAGAAGGCACAGCTAAAGGCGAAGAAACTGTTTTTGGTATTTGCCCTGAGCATGCCGATTTGAAATGGGATGGCCTTGATTTTTCCGTTGAAAAATTTGGAAAAGCAATTGAAGTTGCTGCCGATGAATGGAAGGAAGAATTAAAACTACACTCTGAGTTATTTGCGCACCTTGGCGATCGGGTACCAAAAGAGTTAATTGAAGTACGTGGCAATATTGAGAAACGATTAAGCGCCTAAAAGCCTTTAAGTAATTTACTTATATTCCTTAGAGCTTTTTTATTTAATGATTGCACCCCAACACCATGACATCGTGGTGGTTGGGGCTGGTATTGCAGGGGCAGCCATTGCCCGAGAGCTGCTTGAGCGTGGCCAATCTGTTTGTGTAATTGATGCTGCCTCACTACCTGCCACACAATGTTCAAGTCATCGACATGCCATTGCGCACCCGCATGTAGGTAAGGGCGCTCCACGCCTACTCCGCCTAACACGCATTGCTTTTTTAATGGCAGAGGCCCGCTGGGGCCATGTTTGGAATCAGCATGGTGTATTTCAGCCAGCAAAAAAAGGTAAAATTTTCAAACGTGAAGAGGTGGCTAGTCACCTACGTGATCTAGGGCTAGATGAGGAGATGGCGCAAGCCTTACCAGCAGGCGAAGCGATGAAGGCTTGTGGAATTGAGCAAAACGGAATTTGGCTTCCACGAGGCGCTTCATTAGATTTAGCAACGGCAACAAGTGCATTGCTAAAGGCCCATCCAAAATTAAGCACCCAGTGGGACACAAGTGTTTCTCATTTGATAAAAGATGGAGACGCTTGGGCTTTGATGAATGATCAAAATGAGCCTATTCTTTTTGCAAAAAAAGTAATTATTGCAGCGGCAGTCCAAAGCAAAGGCTTAGCCGCCAGTATTGGTGTGCGCCTACCTCTGAGGCCGGTGCGAGGACAGTTAAGTATATTTTCAGTTGCACAAGACACCCCCTGGGCCACGAAGTTACCCAAGACCGCAATCTCGGGTGAGGGCTATTGCTTGCCATCACAAAAATTAAGCAATGGAAATTATTGTTGGGCGGTTGGCTCTAGCTTTGATGAGGGTGTAGATGATTTACAGGCTTGGGACTCGAGCGATGAATTCAATCGCAAACAAGCAAAGGGCTTGATCGCTTATGAAGAGGGAGACGAGCAAGCACTACAAAAACAGGAAAGGTTTGTTGGCATTCGTTGCGTGGCTGGTGATCGCTTGCCAATTATTGGCGCCCTCACTCAACGCCCAGGGATATTTATGGCAACAGCCCTGGGGTCAAGAGGAATTCTTTGGTCTGCTTTGGCGGCGAAGCTAATTACCGCTCAAGTGCTAGACGACGATTTTGCTTTGCTGACACGCTTGGGCTTTGCGGCTGATTTGGTCGCTGCGCTCGCGCCAGCGCGCTTCTTTGCGGGAGCCTTAGCCGTGCCCTTAGTAGCACCCACAGCTTTAGGCGCCTTTGCTTCGAATTCAAAGCCAATCTTGCCATCAGTGCCTAGTGCTAAATAAGCCTTAAAGCCTCTTCCAGTACGGTTAGATTTAAAGTTCGTCAGTAAATCCGTTTTGCCTTCACTGAGTAATTTCTGAACTTGCTCTGTAGAAATCTCTTGCTGTAAAACTACCTTACCTGTTTTAAAGTCGCACGATTTATCAGGCCCAGTATTTTTTTCGCATAAGTAACGCATACCATCTTCATACACAGCGCCAGCGCATTTTGGGCACACCCCTAGAGCTTGACGACCAGTAAAGTCAATCGCTTCAGATTCATCTTCTTGACTGTTGCCAAAATCAAACTCCAACTTAAAGCCGGCATTAGGATAGTCAGCATCATCCTCTGGAATTTCACTCAACTTAATAATGGCAGCAAATGGCCTGCCCATTTTGCTGCGGAATCCTTGTAGAGGGCCGATTGTTTTTTCACGCAATAGTTCTTCTACTTCGGGGTACTCAAATGCACGCCCACCCGGTGTTTTACTGATAGTGAAACCGCACTTTTCGCAGGCAAAGCGACGGTAATTTTCTTTAATAGATCCCTTACAGTGTGGGCAAGGTGTTGACATCGTTGCATAATCGCCCGGGATCGTATCGTTATCGTATTCCTTGGCGCGCTTAACAATGCGCTGTGTCATTTGTGCAATTTCTTGCATGAAAGTGTCGCGATTCATTTCGCCGCGCTCGATCAGTGCCAGCTTATTTTCCCAGCTACCCGTCAAGTCTGGTCGAGTTAATTCCTCAACATCAAGGCCGCGTAAGAGCGTCATTAACTGAAAGGCTTTGGCAGTAGGAATAAGTTCGCGCGCTTCACGTACCATGTAGCGCTCTGCAAGCAAGCCTTCAATAATGGCGGCGCGGGTTGCAGGTGTACCGAGACCTTTTTCAGCCATGGCTTCACGCATGTCCTCATCATCAACCCACTTACCCGCACTTTCCATCGCAGAAAGAAGGGTTGCTTCTGTATATCTAGCTGGCGGTTTAGTTTTTAGGGCTAGCGCAGCAATGGATTCATTTTGAACAGTTTCACCCTCTTGTACTGCAACGAGCTCGTCATCTGCTTGAGTAGATCTTCCATAAACCGTCAGCCATCCTGGATTAACTAGAACGCGACCCTCTGTTTTAAAGTGGTGTCCGGAGGCTTCGGTAATACGCGTGGTTACGCGGAATTCTGCTGCAGGATAAAAGACCGCCAAGAAGCGCCGCACCACTAAGTCATATAACTTTTGTTCGGGCTCGCTTAAGGTTTTAGGTGACTCTAAAGTGGGAATGATCGCAAAGTGATCTGAAATTTTAGAGTTATCAAAAATACGTTTATTAGGCCTGATCCAACCATAGCCCGCCTTTGAATCTTTGGGGTCGCCTTGCAAAATTGTTTTAGCAAAGGAGCGATATTCCTGAGAATTCTCAACTAAATTCTCCATCGTCTGCTTGACGGTTTCTAAGTAATCTTCCGGCAGCGCTTTTGCATCAGTACGTGGATAGGTCAGCACCTTATGGCGCTCGTAAAGTGCTTGCGCTAAGCCCAGCGTATTTTTTGCAGAGAAGCCAAAGCGTGCATTTGCTTCGCGTTGCAGGCTAGTTAAATCAAATAGTTGTGGTGCCAATTGAGTGGCGGGTTTTGATTCTTCCTTGACGCTTGCCTTTTTATCTCGACACGCCGCCACAATACTTTGTGCCGCTGCTTCACTCCAAAGTCGATTTTCGCGAGCCTCGGGACTGGCAGCATCTTTTTTGAACTTAGGGTCAAACCAACGACCTTCATAAACGCCAGCCGCAGCAATAAACTCGGCCTTCACTTCCCAATAATCTTTAGATATAAATTTACGAATGAGCTCTTCACGCTCAACAACAATAGAAAGAGTTGGTGTTTGAACTCGCCCTACTGTCGTTAAGAAGAAGCCTCCACTTTTGCTATTAAAAGCAGTCATGGCGCGGGTACCGTTAATCCCAACCAACCAATCCGCTTCAGAACGACAGCGTGCAGCATCGGCTAAAGGCTTCATCTCCTCATCACTACGTAGTGATGCAAAACCTTGACGAATTGCCGCGGGCGTCATAGATTGCAGCCATAGTCTTTTCACGGCCTGTTGGGCTTTAGCATGCTGCGCTATCAACCGAAAGATGAGCTCGCCTTCACGTCCCGCGTCACAGGCGTTGATCAGCGCATTAATATCTTTACGCTTAATGAGTTTTTGTAAAACCTTGAGCCGAGACTCTGTTTTTACAATCGGGCGTAAATCAAAATAGGGGGGTACGACGGGCAAATTTGCAAAAGACCATTTGCCACGCTTGACCTCAAACTCCTCTGGCGCTGCAATTTCTAAAAGGTGACCCACTGCAGACGAAATAACAAAATCATCGCTTTCAAAATAATCTTCATATTTTGTAAAACCACCCAATGCTTTGGCAATATCGTTGGCAACGGATGGCTTCTCCGCAATGATTAGGGATTTAGGGTGATCTATCGAAGATACCTTTGGGGTGCTTTTTTTGGTAGTTGCTTTTGTAGCCACGCGTTTTTGCCTAAATTTGAGCTGGAAATGGTGTTTTTATTAAGGAAAATAGACTTTAGTCATCTTTGCCCCTTATTTATTATTAACCGATAAATTGAAAAAAGTCCAAAAAACGCAAATGTAGGCCAGACATAAGCGGATTACAGATCGCGCATTTGTTCTCGAATCCCCAATCTAAGCGTTCTTAAACAGGTTTTTTGAATATATTTGCAAGTCCACCAGGACATCTTCGGGATTTTGAACCAATTTAGCCCCTTGTTGAATTAACTGATGGCACCCCCTAGATAATGGGCTATGGATTGATCCCGGGATGGCAAACACCTCTCTTCCTAGCTCGCATGCCAATCTAGCGGTGATGAGCGATCCGGACCGCTCTGCAGCTTCTACCACTACGACCCCCAACGATAAGGCGGCGATGATGCGATTGCGGCGGGGGAAATGATAGGGCTTTGGGCCGATTCCAGGCGCCAGTTCTGATATCAGCAGACCTTGCCGGCGGATAGACTTGGCCAGGGTATGGTGCTCTGGTGGATACACACTATCTAAACCCGTTCCACAAACTGCTACGGTAGGGTGACCCATGCCAAGCCCAAGCGCGGCCGAATGGGCTGCACCATCAATGCCGCGAGCCATGCCGGAGATAACTAAAAATCCAGCTTTAGATAGGGCTTGAGAGAAGTCAATCGCATTTTTAATGCCCTGTGCAGTAGGTTTGCGCGAGCCGACAATGGCGATCATTGGGGCATTGAGGCAGAACACCTCGCCAGATAAGTAGAGCGTATCCGGAGGGTCGCTGAGATCAAGAAGCCGGACTGGATATCGGGGGCTATTTCGTTCAATCGAGATGATTTGAGGGTTATTTGCTTGATGCATAAAGCAATTGTCCCTATTAAGAAAGTGCAAACTATCAGGACAGTCTGATTACTCTGTTGGATAATTCCGATATGGCCCTATTAACTGTTATTTGTTACCCAGACCCACGCTTGTACAAGCTTGCTAAACCTGTAGCGCAGGTTGACGCACGCATTAAAAAAATTGTGATTGATATGGCTCAGACGATGTATGACGCGCCCGGTGTTGGTCTTGCTGCTACACAGGTGGACATTCATGAGCAGATTATTGTTATTGACGTATCAGATAACCAAAATGAGTTGATGGTGTTCATCAACCCAGAATTAGTTTGGGCAAGCCCGGAAAAAAAATCTTGGCGCGAAGGATGTCTGTCGGTGCCGGAGTATTACGATGATGTGGATAGGCCCGCAGTTGTTCGAGTCAAGGCGCTAGATGAGCATGGAAAAGAGTTTGAAGTAGAGGCAGACGGCTTATTGGCGGTTTGCTTGCAACACGAGATGGATCATCTCAAGGGAAAAGTATTTGTTGAGTATCTTTCTATGCTGAAGCGCAATCGTATTTCACTCAAAATGAAAAAGCGCGCAAAAGAACGTATTGAAAATTCTTGAGCGCCCAATGAAAATTGTTTTTGCAGGCACTCCAGAATTTTCAGCTCATGCGCTGAGCGCTATAGTGGCGGCAGGCCATGAAATTGTGCTGGTGCTAACTCAGCCTGATCGACGAGCGGGCAGAGGGATGCATTTAAAGGCAAGCCCAACCAAAGTAGAGGCACTAAAAAGAAAAATACCAGTGCTGCAACCCCTCACACTAAAGCGTAACCATGTTGATGTAAAAAAAAGCACGGAGGCGCAAGAGACATATCAGCACCTTGCCGGACTAGAGTTTGACGCAATGGTAGTGGTCGCATATGGCTTGATTCTGCCCCAAGAAATCCTAGACCTTGCGTCACAAAACCATCGGCATGGTTGCTTTAATATTCATGCCTCACTATTGCCCCGTTGGCGTGGGGCAGCGCCCATTCAGCGCGCAATTGAGAGTGGTGATGTCAAAACGGGTATCAGCATCATGCAAATGGATGCAGGCTTAGACACGGGCGATGTAGTCTTGGTAGGCGAGCTGACGATTTCACCGCAGGAAACAAGCGCCTCATTACATGATCGTCTGGCGGACATGGGCTCGGATCTGATGTTGCGGGTACTCAGTAGTATTGAGCAAGGCGCCCCGCTGCTGCGCGCTGCACAGGCGCTTGAAGGTGTCACCTATGCTAACAAAATTCTTAAAAACGAAGCGGCAATTAACTGGCAGCTCAGTGCTATCGAAATTGAACGACGTATCCGTGCCTTTAATCCATTTCCAGGGGCAACTAGCAGCCTGAATCACGAGCTATTAAAGTTCTGGAGCGCCTGCTTGCCAAATAAAATAGCCGCCACCCAAACAAAAAATCCTGGCGAGGTGCTGGAGATTGACGATGGTAGTGTATTTGTTCAGTGTGGCGATGGCGTCATTGAAGTTTTAGAGATGCAAAAGCCCGGCGGGAAAAGAATAAGCGCAAGCGCTTGTCTTAGCCCCTATCGGTCGCAAGAAAAAATAATGCAGTTTCAGAAAGATAGTGTTGACTGATCAAAAAATATTACATAGCCTCCCTTTATCTGAGGCCATCACCATTTCTGCACAAGCTGTTGGCGAGGTGATGCTTGGAAGATCGCTAACCGAGGTTCTCGATCAGCTAGATGCTCATGAGCGCCCGATCGTTCAAAGCCTTACTTTTGATGCTTTGCGGAAGTGGGTAAGAAGTCATGAGTTAATCAAGGAATACATTCCGAAAGCGCCACCACCAGAAGTTGAATATTTGCTTAGCGTTACGATTGCCTTATTTCTACAGGGCAGTACAGGTGGCAAGGGATACCCAGCACACACTATTGTTGATCAATCGGTAAAGGCTTGTAGTGAGTATGAGCCAACGATGTATGCCAAGGGTTTGGTAAATGCGGTATTGCGTAAAGTGAGTCTTAAAATACAGGCGCAGAGTGAAGGCACTTATCCGCCTGATCCAATTCCGATGTTCTTCCCTCCTTGGTGGCGAGCCAGTCTTAAGAAGAATTTTCCTAAGGCATGGCAAGCAATGCTGATACAGCAGGCTCAGCGCGCCCCCTTGATCTTGCGTGTCAATGCTCAGCAGCATACGCGCCAGGAATATCAAGATCTACTGCAGCAAGAGGGGATTACAGCTGAACCGATTACTGAAATCGCAGGCATTGCCTTGAGCTCAGCTTTGCTATTAAGAGAGGCTGTTCCTGTATCCGATTTGCCAGGCTTTTACACCGGCGCCGTTTCGGTCCAAGATGCGGGCGCGCAGATTGCGGCGGTATTGCTTGATCCAAAGCTGGGAGATCGTGTTTTGGATGCTTGTGCTGCGCCT
Source organism: Polynucleobacter sp. TUM22923 (assembly GCF_030295705.1). NCBI lineage: Bacteria > Pseudomonadati > Pseudomonadota > Betaproteobacteria > Burkholderiales > Burkholderiaceae > Polynucleobacter > Polynucleobacter sp. TUM22923. Next base: position 1,847,224 of record NZ_AP027274.1, on the reverse strand, counting down.
GGCGGAAAAACGGCACACCTATTGGAATTGGCTCAATGCGAAATGATTGCCTTAGAGCTGGATGGCACGCGTCTTGGAAAAATTGGCGGAAATTTAGATCGTTTACGCCTGCAGTCAGACGCAGTTAAGGTTGTTCGTGGAGATGCTTCTAAAACAGCATGGTGGGATGGTGCGCTGTTTGACAAAATACTGCTCGATGCCCCCTGTTCTGCATCAGGCATCGTCGCCAGACATCCTGATATTCCATTTTTGCGACGTGAGGCAGATATTCATGCCTTACAGTTACGTCAGCGTGCGATTTTGACCCAAGCTTGGAATATGCTTAAGCCAGGCGGCCTTTTATTGTATGTGACCTGCTCGATATTTCCGGAAGAGGGGGTAGATCAAGCAACTTGGTTTGCCGCCGAGTTTGTCGATGCATTGCGATTGCCGGCTCCTGGCCAAATCTTACCGACTGAGGTCAATGATGGTTTTTACTACGCCTTGTTTAAGAAAAATGGGTAATGAGCCAACGCATTAATCAAGCCATCTTTTGCGTTTTGTTGGTGCTGAGCTTTTTTTCAGTCACAGCAGGCGCAGAAGGAATCAAGCTTAAAGCGCTGGAACTTGAGCGAGTGGAAAACGATTGGCTATTAAACACGGCATTTCAGATTGAGCTAACTCCGGGGTTAGAAGACGCGGTACAAAAAGGAGTGGTGCTTTATTTTCAAACAGAGTTTGATCTCACTCGTGCACGTTGGTATTGGTTTGATGAGAGGCCAGCCCTTGCACAGCGCCAGACTCGCCTTTCTTATCAGCCAATTACACAACAATATCGAATTGCCTCTGAGGGTTTTACTTTTTCCGCCAAGACCATAGTTGAAGCATTGCAGGCCGTAGGTACTATTGGCGGCTGGAAGGTAATTGATAACAATCAAATAGACTCGAGCAAGTCTTATACAGCGGCAGTCAGAATGTCCTTAGACTTAAGCAAGCTCCCCAAACCCTTTCAAGTAAACGCCCTAAATAATCGGGATTGGAATATTTCGAGTGATTGGGTTCGCGTTCCGTTTTTACCAAACGGCCCCAACATCATTAAGCGATGAGAATTTCTATTCCCCTCTTTAGGCTGAGCACCCCTGAAAAGGAGGCGTGGAAAAGGCGTGCCTTACCGATTGCCGCAAGCCTTATAGGAACATTTGCACTATTGTTATTGGTGTTGCTGTCGATTGCGTCCTCCAATACAGAGTTTTTTGATAATTACTTTATTTGGCTTTATGCGGCCAATATGGCTATCGGTATTTGTCTTGCCTTGGTGATTGTGACACTGGTGATCGTCATCGCAATTCGATGGCACAAGGGACGATTTGGTACGCGCTTGATTGCAAAACTCGCCATGATTTTTGCCTTAGTTGGTGTTGTGCCAGGGTTAATTTTGTACAGCGTTTCCTTGCAGTTCGTTTCTCGCAGTATCGAAACATGGTTTGACGTCAAGGTAGAGTCTGCGCTTGAGGCTGGCTTGGAGTTGGGCCGCGCGACATTAAGCACCTCACTACAAGAATTGCAAGAAGAAGGCAGGGTTATTGCCAACCAAATTCAAATCATGCCTAACTCGTCTAGTCCGGCAGAGTTAACCTTGCTGATTTCACGAATGCGCGATCAGTTTGGAATTCAAGAAATTACGATTTTTAATGGTCGCCAAGCAGTAGTCGTAACGGCAACATCAGATACGGTGAAGCAGCCAGCAGGAGCCCCTAGCTCAGAGGTGATTAGGCAGGCCTCTAGTAGTGCTAGCGGCGCGGCATTCATTGATGAGCCCCTACTAAACGGCGGACCCGCCGAATATCGTCTACGGGTAGTCATCCCCCTATTGAAAGAGCGCACTACTAGTGCGCGTGGATTCGGTTTAAGTGCGCAATATCAAAAAGAGTTTTGGTACTTGCAGCTAATTAAAACGGTTCCTGAGGGCATTACAAAAAATACCTTAGCAGTTCAGGCGGCCTATAGTGACTATCAAGAGAAGTCTTTGGGGCGGACTGGTCTGCGAAAAATGTTCGTAGGCACGCTGACATTGACCTTGTTTTTTGCATTGTTTGTGGCGGTTACTTTGGCCCTGATATTAGGTCGTCAGTTGGCAAGACCACTATTAATGCTGCTCAAAGGAACGCAAGCCGTCGCTCAGGGCGACCTTTCGCCCAAGCCAGAGTTAGATACTGGCGATGAGTTAGGCATGCTGACGCGCCAATTTAATGTGATGACACGCCAGTTGGCCGATACCAGAACATCATTACAAGAATCCAAGTCTTTCCTAGAAACAGTGCTGGGTAACTTGACTGCAGGCGTTTGCATTTTTGATAAAGACTTTAATGTGGTTTCAAGCAATGCTGGAGCAGATCGTATTTTTAAGAAAGACCTAACTAAGGCCAGTGGACGTCCATTAAGTGATAGCCCTGCCCTGCTGGAGTTTGAAGAAGCCATCAAAGAAGGCTTTGCCACAATGAAACTAGCGGTTGGTGTCGATAGTGATTTGGTTGGGACAAGCCAGCCAGTGGTTGGTCAGGTATGGCAAAAACAGATTCAATTACAAAGCACTAATGAGTTTGAGAATGAGTTAGGCGTAACTTTATTTGTGCGTGGTACAGAGCTCAATCCTGATTTACGGATGGTGGTATTTGACGATATTACCGATGTCGTCAGTGCACAACGTTCAATTGCTTGGAGCGAGGTAGCTAGGCGCCTGGCTCATGAAATTAAGAATCCGCTGACTCCCATTCAGCTCTCGGCAGAGAGGTTGCAATATAAGCTGGCTGGCAAACTTACTCCAGAGCAGGAAGAAATGATGAATCGCAGTACTGAGACCATCATTGGTCAGGTACAAGCCATGAAAGAAATGGTAAACGACTTTAGAGACTTTGCTAAAACACCCACGCCCCAATTAAAAGCGATTTCAATTAATAGTCTTACGCAGGAGATTTTGGGCCTATATGAGGGTAGCCCTATAAAGACCGAGCTCGATCCGCTCTGCCCAAATATTATGGGCGACTCTACGCAGTTAAGGCAGGTGGTTCATAACCTTTTACAAAATGCGCAGGATGCCACCCTGGAAGGGGGGCAGAAAAATGCGCCAGTAGAAGTGAAAACAGAATTAGTTCCTTATGGCGCATCTCATGATGTCGTCCAAAATGCAGTACGCTTGACGATTAGTGATTGCGGTTCAGGATTTCCAGCTAAGATATTGGCTAGAGCATTCGAGCCTTATGTGACTACTAAGAGTAAAGGTACTGGATTGGGGTTAGCAGTTGTGAAAAAAATAGTGGATGATCATGGCGCCAAAATTGAAATCCGTAATCGCATGCAGGCAGATGTGGTGGTCGGAGCGCAAGTATCCATTTTGTTTATGAATTTAGCAAAAGAGGCAGCATAGGTATGGCGTGTATTTTAGTGGTCGATGATGAGATGGGGATCCGCGAACTTCTGAATGAAATTCTGTCGGATGAGGGCCATACTGTGTACGCTGCAGAGAATGCAATGCAGGCGCGCACTATTCGTGAGCAAATGCGGCCGGATTTAGTCTTACTCGACATTTGGATGCCTGATGTTGATGGCATTACCTTATTAAAGGAGTGGTCTAAGACGGGTCAACTTACGATGCCGGTTGTGATGATGTCTGGTCATGCCACCATCGATACAGCAGTTGAGGCAACCCGTATTGGCGCCCTTAATTTTTTAGAAAAGCCCATCGCACTACAAAAGCTACTCAAGACGGTTAATAAAGCCTTAGAGAGTTCACCTAAGTATGTCGAGCCACCAGAAGACAAGGCATCCCAGCCATCCCTTTCTGCAGGTAGCAGCCCAAAAGCATCTACTCTTGAGCAGCCTCTAGCAGCATCAGCTGGCGAATACATCAGTGGTATTGCAAAAACCTATTTTGATTTACCGCTTAGAGAGGCCAGGGATCTTTTCGAGAAAGCCTATTTTGAGCATCAGATGATCATTATGGGCGGCAGTATGACCAGAATTTCTGAATACACGGGTCTCGAAAGAACCCATCTCTATCGTAAGCTCAAGGCCTTAGGTATCGATACGTCTCGCAATAAGGGTGAGCAATAACACGCCGTTTGCTTAAAGTATCGATGCAGTTTAAGTGGGGCCGTTCCAGAGGATAATCATGTCTACATCATTATCGGATTACTCTCATGGAAATTAAGGTCAACTTTCTTGATAAGCAGCGTCTTGAGGCAAAGTTTGACGACTTCACCGTAATTGCAGACCAGCCTATTCGATACAAAGGCGATGGCTCGGCCCCAGGCCCATTCGATTATTTTTTAGCTTCATCTGCCCTATGCGCTGCCTATTTTGTAAAACTCTATTGCGATACTCGTAAGATCTCCACCGAGAACATTCGCCTTTCACAGAGCAACATTGTTGACCCTGAAAACCGCTACCAACAGATTTTCAAAATCCAAGTTGAATTACCTGAAAATATATCCGCCAATGATCGTAAGGGCATATTGCGCTCCATTGAGCGTTGCACTGTTAAAAAGGTAGTGCAGGCAGGACCAGAGTTTGTCATTGAAGAAGTAAAAAACTTAGATGCAGATGCGCAGTCTTTGTTGGCTTTGAAACCAGCCTCCGAGGGACTCACTTATATTCCAGGTAAAGATCTCCCCTTAGAGGAAACGATTACCCAGATGTCTTTGGTGTTGGCAAACCTAGGTATAAAAATTGAGATTGCCTCGTGGCGCAACATTATTCCCAATGTTTGGTCATTACATATTCGTGATGCCCATTCACCGATGTGCTTTACCAATGGTAAGGGCTCAACCAAAGAAAGCGCATTGGCATCTGCTTTAGGTGAGTATATCGAGCGACTGAGTAATAACCATTTCTATGCAGGTGCATTCTGGGGAGAGGATATCGCTAGCGGAACATTCGTGCATTATCCAAACGAGCGCTGGTTTCAGCCGGGCGCTAACGATACTCTGCCGACAGAAATTCTAGATGAGCACTGTCTTAGTATCTTTAATCCTGATGGTGATTTGCGCGGCTCCCATTTGATTGATACTAATTCAGGCAATGTGCAGCGGGGCATTTGCTCGTTGCCATACATACGTCAGTCTGATGGTGGGACGGTTTATTTTCCATCAAACCTGATTGAAAACTTGTATGTCAGTAATGGTATGAGTGCTGGCAATACTCTGGCGGAAGCGCAGGTGCAATGCTTATCAGAGATTTTTGAGCGGGCAGTAAAACGAGAAATTCTGGAGAATGAAATTGCATTACCAGAGGTTCCACTCGAAGTGTTGGCTAAGTATCCTGATGTTTTGGCTGGTATACAGGCCCTAGAGGAGCAAGGCTTTCCGGTGCTAGTGAAGGATGCATCGTTGGGCGGCATTTACCCGGTCATGTGCGTCACTTTAATGAACCCCCGTACGGGTGGTGTGTTTGCCTCCTTTGGCGCGCATCCGAGTTTGGCTGTGGCGTTAGAGCGGAGTTTGACAGAGCTACTTCAGGGGCGTAGCTTGGAGGGCCTCAATGACTTGCCCCCTCCAACCTTTTCAAGTGAGGCAGTGACCGAGCCAAATAATTTTGTTGAGCATTTTATTGACTCAAGCGGGATTGTTTCTTGGCACTTCTTTAGCTCAAAACCAGATTATAAATTTGTAGAGTGGGACTTTTCTAGCCAGGGTGGTGAGTCGAATGCACAAGAGGCAGCAACTTTATTTGGCATTCTCAATTCTATGGGTAAAGAAGCCTATGTGGCTGTATATGATCAGCTTGGGGCAATAGCCTGTCGGATTTTAGTGCCGGGCTATTCTGAGGTGTATCCAATAGAGGATCTTATTTGGGATAACACGAATAAGGCCTTGTTATTCCGAGCAGACATTTTAAATTTATCCTCCCTAGATGACGTGAGTTTAAGCAGCCTACTTGAGCGCTTAGAAAATAATGAACTAGATGAGTATGGTGATATTGCTACATTGATTGGCGTCGAGTTTGATGAAAATACGCCCTGGGGGCAGCTAACGGTTTTAGAGCTTAAGTTACTAATTAATCTTGCCTTACGCAGATTAGATGAAGCCCATGAGTTAGTAGGCGCCTTCCTTCAATATAACGACAACACGGTAGAGCGAAAATTGTTTTATCAGGCTGTCAATGCCGTTCTTGAGATTTCGCTAGATATAGATTTACAGCTCGATGATTACATTCTGAACTTTCGGCGCATGTTCGGCGATGAGAAAATGGATGCAGTGATTGGCTCAATGGACGGCAGTGTTCGCTTTCATGGCTTAACGCCTACCAGCATGAAACTTGAGGGCCTTGATAGACATCATCGACTGATTGATAGCTATAAAAAACTGCATGTGGCACGGGCTCAATTTACAACAGGCAATTAATTTCATAATCTAGACGCGATCAGCTGGCCTATGCACTACTGGCGGAATATTCTAAATAGCGATCAAATATGAAAAAGCCAGTCACCTCCCTTTTGCTTATACTGGACCTTGTTCTTTTGGGAGCTATGTTGATGTCCGCCGTTAAACCAAGTCAATTTCCGTATGCATCGCTTGTAACCCTATCTGGCATGGTTGGAAAGCTCGATAACTCGGTGCTGGAATACGTTAATCCAGAAAAGCCTACCCATGATCATTCTTCGGTGTACTACAAGCGTTTTTTTGTTTCTAAATTTGAGCTTAACGAGCATCTAATTGAGGCCCAATTTTCTAGTCCTATGGCAATTCAGAATGGAGATGTAGTGAGGGTGGTTGGCCAAACCAAAGATAGAACATTACAAGTTTTAGCTTACATAAATGAAACTCAACAAACTCAACACTCTGAAAATTGGGCGGTATTGATTTTGGGCGCCATCTTCTTTTTAGCGGTTGCCATTGGTTTGCTAAATTCAGAGCTAGTGCTTGAGGGTGCTGTTATTCCGAGATTATTTTTGATTGGATTTTGTATAGTAGCGCTTTACATGGGGTACCGCGCCTTTCTCATTCGAGAGGCGGTTAAGTTGCTTCAGGGATGAGTTGCACCATTGCACTATCAGACCATTAAAACTTATCTATGTAGAGCAGTGAGGCGGTGCATTTACTTTGGGCCTTGAGGCTGAGTCGGACTAATAAAGAGCCAAACATTTATTTTTCAATATTGGAAGAATTAAACATGAGCGTTTTTCCCTTAATGACCTCTGTGCGTCACGCGCACTAAAAATAACTAGAGTGCTCAATAAATAAATCACTTAAGTGGTACTTAAGGCGCGTTGAAGTAAAGTTTTGGAGCAAAAAACGTCGCAGAAAAATACAATGCATTCGTCAAGTAAAAATTAATGATGCATTGACAACATGAGTAGAGATTTCATGCCACATGCAGCGGTTATCTTATTGAGGTGTACCGGTGCAAGCTATTGAAGGGTGAGGATAAAACAATGAATTCATTGCTTGTGAATACGAATCGATTATTTTCATAAACTTCGTAGTGGGGACTATGTACATGATGCGCTTGTCACTACCATCTAAAGTGTGTGCCAACCATCCATCGGAAAATAAATTTCTGTAATGCTGTCGGACAGCGGTGTAAGAGTGCCCAGTCGATGTAAAAAATCTCTTAACTGTTAACGGTTTTCCTTCGACAAATTCAATTGCTAAGAAAAAAACTAAATCAGTTGCAATAGTAGATTCGTAAAAAGGAAAATTTTCTCTGCACCAATTGCGAAGTTCGTTAGCTTTTTGAAGGGCGGTTAAAGCATCTACATTTGACATTTAATTTAAATAATAGCAACATTTAATAAATGTTAGCAGAAAATATTTTAGTAAAAGTACTATTTAATATAAATGTTATATACATATGTATTTTATAAGCATTGATTACGGTTGTGCTAATTCTATATTAATGGGAGAGTGCTTACTTGCTAAAAGTGGGTAAAAAAAGTGGAAAACAAGAGTATTGATGGTCTTATCAGCGAAGAGCAATCTATTGACTTAGGAAAAATAATTCAAAAACTTGCCTTGAACAAGGGTATTTTTTTAAAGTTCGCAATAATAGGGGTGCTTGGGTGGTTGCTATGCGCCCTTATTTATTTTTTCTTAATAAGCCCTACAAATCACTTTTCAATAGTTATTGCCTATAACTTTCCACAAGCTGCTGATGGGAAGTATCCAAACGGTAATCCATTAAATCCCAGCGATATTCTTTCTGGTGGTTCGGTGGAGACGGCTTGGAAGGAAAATAGTTTAGGCGATAAGGGCATCTCCTTGAATGACTTTTTGAGTGGCTTATCCGTTGAGCCCTATTCCCAGACATTCGAAAGTGCAGATAAAAAATACAAGACACTTTTAAGTCAGAAAAATTTAAGCCGAGCCGATATTGAATCAATTGAAGCAAACTATAAGCAAGAAATTAATGCAGCAGCCAAGCAAAATGTGCAAATTACCCTAAGTACGAGCAGTAAGTTAGATAACGGAACAGTCTCAAAAGTACTAAACGACGTTGTTCAAAATTGGTCAAAGCAATCGAAGGAAAAGTTAGGGGCCTTGAGGGGCTCACTTTCAAATACGGAATTATTGAATCCAGCGATGAAGGATGTAGCACCCTATGAAATGCTCTCATATTTAAATTATGTAACCTTTGCCTTAGGCAACACAATTGAGAAGATGATTATCGATCCAAACAGTAATAGCTTGAGAGATTCAAAAACAGACTTAAATCTTACGGGCGTATTAATTCGACTGAAAGAATTAAGTAAGTACGGTATTGAAAAACTAGAGTCAATTGTTGTGGCTAATGTACCCGCCACAAAAACGGATATTGATGTTGCTGTAAAAAATATTGAATCCTTAAAGGATAAGCAGGATGCACTTACGCAGGAAGCTAAGGGCTATCGCCAAAGTCTTCTGGATTACGCAGGACAAACGTCTCAAGGAAGAGAGCAAATAAATGGCAGCTTGAATTCTGATAGAGGGCGCTATCAGCAGGATAACAATACTTCAAACGTTCAGTTGAGTGGTGATGCTGTAAATAAAATAATTGATGTAGTGCAGAGTTCTAAAGATGCACAGTTTAGACAGGAATTAGTATTACGGCGAATGACTGCTGAAAATGAAAGTATTAAACTTATAGAGCAGATTAGAAAAAACGAGAGGCTCTTGTCAAGAGCAAAGATAAGCAGCGGAGTGATGAGTCAGCAATTTAAATTAGAATACCAACAGCAAATAGATAGAATATGGAGTGAGTTGGGCGGACTTTTAGTTGCCGTTAAAAGCATACAAATACAAGCCCAAAAAGAATTTATTGGTAATAGCGGACTCCTTTTTTCAACAGTGGAGCCCTTAAAAGTAATGTCACCAGAAAAAACTAAAGTAAAAGTCAATATAGCCGTTATGTTGGCGATCTTTATGCTCATTGCATTTGTTGGTGCAACCATTAAAAGCCTGTACGGGAGGCAATAATGCACTGCATAAGATTTAAGAAAAAGAACTTTTTTTGGTTCATTTGCCTATTTTATTTTTCAGTTAGTGCTTTAGTAATAGTTTGGCTTTCCGACCTTTGATCAATGTGGCTATTCCAAGGGGTGGAAGATTTTCCAGGCCCTATTGTCATATATTGAGCGGGGAAATGCCAAAATTTTCTTTAGATCGCAGCAATACGCTGTGACTAATGAAATATAAGCCCCTCTTCTACTCAAATAAAACTATATGAAAACAATGGGATCATGCCTTAAAACTCACAAGCCAAAGATAATTAGTTTTTTATTATTAATTTGTGCGGTATTTGTAAGTGTGAATGCACTTGCGCAAGCTAGCCCTATTAATGCCCAGTTTGAATATGATCTTAAGGTCACTGTAGATGCAAATAAGCGAGCCGCCTATTTGGCAAAGACCAAAGAAGAGCCAAGTGCTTACGAGGCTGTCTATAAAATCGCCAATGGTTCAATGTCAGTTGCAGTGGTTTCTGACCAAGTAAAAATAGACGGTGCGAGATATCACATTAGCTCAAAAGGAATGCTACTGGCGGGTATGTCGACTGCTCTGGGCGGTCAGACCTTGATTAGAGATTCCGTTGGTTCAGTGAACGCAAATGGTTTGCAAACTAATACCTATCAAGAAAAGCGCGGCAATACTGATTTGCTCATAGCAAAAGTAGAGGCCCCGAAAAATAGCATTAACTTTTACAAAGTATCATCACGAACTCCGCCAATGGGACTGGCGCCTTATTCTGGAGGCGTACTTGATATGTTGACGGTAGGATACCAATTTATTGGGCGTGATTTACCCAGCAAATCAATTGTTTTACAAGTAACAGATGGGCGTTCTCTCAGAAATTACACCTTGGTGCGCGGCGAAGCTTGGGAGTTCCCCTTCGGTGGCACTAAAGTAAAAGCAATTCGCTATTACAAAACAGTATCGAAAGACGATACTGCAACCTTTGAGATCTGGTTTTCTGAAAAAGAGCACGTTCCACTTCGTTCTATCATTGGATTAAGCGATCAGTACGGAGCAACTATTCAGGCGGATCTTAAAAAAATCCCAATTTAACTAAACGAACACCGTACAGCAGGTGCGGTAAAGGCAGTATCGTCCAGCGCTCCACACAGTAAAGAAGCTGATAACTACAGGGTGGAAACACAGTCGGACACATTTACACAGCACAACTGGCAGTTTGCGTATAATAGACAGTCTTAAATGGCCTGGTAGCTCAGTCGGTAGAGCAGAGGATTGAAAATCCTTGTGTCGGTGGTTCGATTCCGCCCCGGGCCACCAATTTCCAAAGCCGACTGTTCTCAGTCGGCTTTGTCGTTTCTGGCCTTCCCCCAAGCCACGTGGGGTTCCACGCCATTCTGCGTGTGCCGCCCCCATAGAGTTACCCCACCATTCCGGCCCGTTTCTTGAGCCGTTCGATTCTTCTCTGCTCTCTGTTCTCAAAAAATAGTGGAGAACCGTGCTGTTTTAGCACACGCAGAACGCCTTTGCTGACAACGAGTTACGGCTTCTTCGTCGGATACGGTTCGACGGTGGCAATGGTGTGCAAAGCATACATGCCAGTAGTATTGATGCCATCGAAAATGATTAGGGGGTGTGTGATGGACGTGAACGAACTTGCCTGGGCGCGTGAGGCGCTCCTGCGGATGCAATCTGCCGCCGACATGGTCGGCTATGAAAAATCCTGGAAGGACTTCCTGCACTATCTTGACCGCGCATGGAACAAGCTGGAAAAGGGGCTCCATGCTGACGGCGGAGCTCAACGGCATTTGAGTGAGGTAAATCGGTGGCGCAAAGAAGACGACCTGCTGCGCTATCTCGTACAGGCAAGAAACACCGACGAGCATACGATTCAAGAGATCGTGGTCAACCGGTCAGGTAGCCTAACAATTACCGGTGGCCCGGGCGGCGGTCGCATTCACAAGGGGATTTTCAATGGCCCGGGACAAGTCGATAACCTTGTGTATGACGGCGATCTGGAGATCAAATTCCACCCAGATCGGCTTGAAGTGATTTCGGTGACAAGTCGAGGGGTAACGTATTCGCCACCGGAAAATCATATGGGGAGCCCAGTTAAAAGCCGCCTTCCTCACGAGCTGGCTCAGATGGCGCTGGAGTATTACGAGGCGAAGGTTCGGGAAATTTCTCAAGGCTTGTCTGGCCATGTGGCGCGGTGAATCCAAAAATCACTCTTTGCGCCACCCAACTCACCGGCACCTCGGCCTGCCGCCCGCGCACAGCGTGCAAATTCAGATGTCGTGGCTGCCGACCATCGACGATAGCCTGCGCGATATCCGGTGCCAGTCGCGTCAGGCGAAGCACTTCGGCCACCCAGCCGGGTTCCAGTTTGAGTTGGCGGGCAAGTTCGGTGGCATTGGCCACCTGACCTGAGTCGAGCAGCTTCTGCCAGTAAAACGCTTTTCCCAGAGTACGGATCATTGGCAAATCTAGTGAGGCGGTGATCCTGGCGTCTTCGCAGCCCGGTGGCGGTAGCAGCAGCTTCGCGGTATGCCGACGCTTGATGGTTAGCGGCACAAATGTCACCGAGCGCCCTGCGTCCTCGTATTGACGTGGCGCGCCCGACGGCTTTACCTCCACGCTCCTCCGCATCAAATTCTCGGGGCTCATGCGCTTGCCTCCCATACCGTTTCGTTTTTCTTTTCTTCGATGGCTGCCCGTTGCTCGGCAACGAAGGGGTGCTGCTCCAGTTCGCGGCGGAAGCGATGCCAACTGTCTTCCCGCCACACAATATCCAAGCCATCGTGATGCAGTTGGACACGCTCGATCAACAAGCGCATGAGGCGGTGCTGCTCCGTTGGGAACAGTTGCGCCCAAACGGTGCTGATCTGGCGCATGGCCACCACCACCGTCGGTTCATCCAGCTCAGCCCGTTCCTTGAGTGACAGGCTTGCGCGCCAGATGCCGATGACCATCTCCGGCTTCTGCAAAACGCGGTGTACCTGCGCCAGCACGGTGGCTTCAATTTCCCCCGCAGGTAACGCGCCCATGCCGCCCACGCCAGGCTTCTTGGTGGCCCCCGCAGTCTGCCGTTTTTCCAAATAGGGCACGTAGTAGTGATATCGCTTGCCGTTTTTCTTCTGGGTGTAGGTCGGTAACATGCGCTGACCATCCGGTGCGTAGAGCAGGCCGGCCAACAACGCAGGGGATTCGTTGTGGCGGTCGCGCGTTCCACGCTTACGCTCGGCAATGATGACGTGCGCAGCATCCCAGAGTTGCTGATTCACAATCCCCTGGTGCTGCCCCGCAAAGACTTGCCCTTTGTGCGTGATCTCGCCGAGGTAGAGCCGGTTGCGCAGCAGCACAAAGAGAAATTGCTGATCGATGGTGCGGCCATGGTGGTAAGACCCGGACTGGGTCTGCCACGACTTGGTGGTGTGCCCTTCAATTTCAAGCTCCCGCACCAGCCGAGCCGCCGAGCCGTGTTCCGCATAACGCGAAAATATGTCTCTGACCAGTTCAGCCTCCGGCTCGTTGATCACCAACTTGCGGTCTTTTACGTCATAGCCCAGCGGCGGCACGCCGCCCATCCACATCCCCTTGGCCTTGCTCGCGGCAATCTTGTCGCGAATGCGTTCACCGGTCACCTCGCGCTCGAACTGCGCAAAGGACAGCAGCACGTTGAGCATCAAGCGCCCCATGCTGGTTGTCGTGTTGAACTGCTGGGTGACAGAGACGAAGGTCACGCCATGCGCGTCAAACAGATCGACGATTTGAGCAAAGTCCGAGAGTGAGCGCGATAGTCTGTCGATTTTGTAGACCACGATGACATCAACCTTGCCGTCCTCCACGTCGGCCAGCAGGCGCTTTAAGGCCGGGCGGTTGGTGTTGCCACCAGAAAACCCGCCGTCATCGTAGCCATCGTCGATGGCGATCCAGCCCTCGTGCCGCTGGCTGGCAATGAATGCCAACCCGGAGTCGCGCTGGGCCTCCAGGCTGTTGTATTCCTGGTCCAAACCCTCATCGGTGGACTTGCGGGTGTAGATGGCACAGCGTCGTTTTGGGGTCAGGCTGGGTTGGCCAGTGGTTGGGTTTTTCATGTTCGGCTCCCTTTTCTTGTAGCCGATGGTTTGATCCCAAAAAACACGGGGCCAGACCATTGGGTGCCGGTAATCGCCTTGGCAATGCCCGACAGACTTTTGTAGGGGCGCCCCTGGTACTCGAACCGCCCATCTTCCTTGATGACAACTCTGTGCTCGATCCCGTTGTATTCGCGGACCAAGGTGGTGCCGACAGCGAGCTGATTTTCACTACGGCGTTTTTGGTTGGGAACTTCACCCGTCTCGCCAATCTTTTCCAATTTGCGCCGCAGGGCACCAGACAAGCCGCCGAAGGCGCGCTCTTGAAGCTTGTAGGCGATGCGATTTTCCAGATAGGTGCGGTGATGGTTGCCCGGGCGACGATCAAAAAAATCGTCCCACAGCGCCCAGAGATTTTCCATGGAAAGCGTGGGTAATTGCGCCAGTTGAGCGGCGATGGGGGTTGTGGTGGTTGCGTGCGCTGTCATACAAAAACTCCTTCTGGTTGAGACGGGTTCGTATGAACGCTCTGGTCGCCAGAGAAGCCAAGTCTTATCTTCTGCGCTTCGGCAGAAGTTTCAATATCTGCGCTGAAGGTGTCGCCGGGAGTCGCGTATGAACGCGACCGCAATATGGCCGTGGCCAGCAATTCGGCGATCTCGAGGTGCGGATGCCGGGGAATGACTTGACCCTTGTGGGGGCGTTGAGTGAGACGGTGTTCGAAAATTGACATGGCAGCCTTTCGTTGTGAAGAACTGCTGCCATTTCAATGGGTGACGGCCAAAATTCCGATCAGGGAATTGCCAATGATTGCGAAGTCGTAGCACAAGATGCGGGTCACCGGCCTGGTGCTGCTGGCCGGCACTATCGTCAAAATCAAACTATTCGGAGGTACCCAGTGATGCCCGCAATAACCCCGTTCGTCTCGTCGCTGTTTCCCGGCTTGCTAGAAGCCGGTGCCAAACTCATCGACCGCATTATTCCCGACCCAGCCCAACGCGAACAGGCCAAGTTAGCCTTGCTTCAGGCGGAAGGGCAGCAAGCGTTGCAGGAAATGCAAGTCACCCTGTCCGCAATTCTGGCCGAAGCCAACTCGGCAGACCCGTGGACTAGCCGCGCCCGGCCCACTTTTTTGTATGTGATCTACGGCGTCATACTGTTGTGCGTGCTTGGCAGCATCATCGGCATCTGGTGGCCGCAGCAGGTGTTTCAGGCAGCGGAAAACCTCAACAAGCTGCTGGGCGCCGTGCCCGAAAGCTTGTGGTGGCTGTTCGGTGCAGGTTACCTCGGCTACACCGGCGCGCGCAGCGTCGACAAATGGCGAGGCCTCGACCGTTAAGCCATCCGGCAACACCCAACCACACAGCCTCCTGGCTCACCCGGCATCCATCGATGCTCGCGAGTGAGCCAGGGGGCTTTTTTGCGTTTATCCGCACGTAATAAAAATTACCTGTAAACGCCATCAAAGGTTACAATAGGTAAGATAATTTTAAGTAAGTGCAGGGTGTCGGTAGCTTCTCAGGGAGGCTGCAATGTACCCCCTCCCCCCGCAATCCAGCCCGCCAAATGGCGGGTCTGAGTGTGTTGCCGGGGAATTTTTTTTGGTGGAGGTGGGTTGGTGAATCAACTCAAAAAGGTCTCGATTGCGGTAGATACAACTTGTTCAGCGAAAAGTAACTCTGGTTCTGATAAGAATCATCAGAGTGCGGTAGCTTTGCAACAACACGCCCAGATTCTTCTGGGCCATTCAAACAAGTCTCGTTCTATTCAAAGCATCCCCCACCTCACGTTCTGTGAAGAGGTGGCTTCTTGAGCATATTGGTTACTGGCGGTGCCGGATTTATTGGCAGCAACTTCGTTCTCGACTGGTTGAATCAGTCCGATGAGCCCGTCATCAATCTCGACAAACTCACCTACGCCGGCAATCTCGAGAATCTCGCTAGCCTGCAAGGCGACTCACGTCACATCTTCATACGTGGCGACATCGGCGATGCTACGCTGGTATCCAGCCTTCTTGCCGAACACAAACCCCGCGCCATCATCAACTTTGCAGCCGAATCTCACGTCGACCGCAGCATTCACGGCCCAGAAGACTTCATCCAGACCAACATCGTCGGCACCTTCCACTTGCTGGAATCTGTCCGCGCTTATTGGAATGGGTTAGAGGGCACGGCCAAAACCAGCTTCCGCTTTCTGCATGTATCCACTGACGAAGTTTACGGCTCCCTCGCAAAAGACGACCCCGCCTTCACCGAAGGCAACCGCTACGAGCCCAACAGCCCGTACTCGGCCAGCAAGGCTGCGAGCGACCACTTGGTGCGCGCCTACCACCACACCTACGGCCTGCCGGTGCTCACCACCAACTGCTCCAACAACTACGGCCCCTATCACTTCCCGGAAAAGCTCATCCCGCTGATGATCGTTAATGCGCTCGCCGGCAAGTCTCTGCCCGTATACGGTGATGGACAGCAGATCCGCGACTGGCTCTACGTCAAAGACCATTGCAGCGCCATTCGCCGCGTACTCGAGGCGGGAAAGGTTGGCGAGATTTACAACATCGGCGGCTGTAACGAAAAGCCTAACCTCGAAATCGTCCATACCGTTTGCGCACTGCTCGATGAACTCAGCGCCCGAGCCGACGGTAATAGCTACCGTGAGAAAATCACCTACGTGACCGACCGACCCGGCCATGATCGCCGCTACGCCATTGACGCGAGCAAGATAGAGCGTGAACTTGGCTGGCAGCCAGCAGAAACCTTCGATACCGGCATTCGCAAAACCGTTGAGTGGTATCTGGAAAACCAGAGCTGGGTAGCCAACGTTCAAGCCGGCACCTACCGCGAATGGGTTGAAAAGAACTACGCAGATCGCGCCCTATGACTCAAACTATGACCCAACGCAAAGGCATCATCCTGGCCGGTGGCTCCGGCAGCCGCCTGCACCCGGCCACACTCGCTATCAGCAAGCAGTTGCTGCCGGTGTACGACAAGCCCATGATCTACTACCCACTCAGCACCCTCATGCTGGCGGGTATTCGGGATGTGCTCATCATCAGCACCCCACAAGACACGCCGCGTTTTGCGCAGCTGCTGGGCGATGGCAGCCAGTGGGGCATGAACCTGCAGTACGCCGTGCAGCCCAACCCGGATGGACTGGCCCAAGCCTTCATCATTGGCGAGCAGTTCATCGGCAACAGCCCCTCTGCGCTGGTGCTGGGCGACAACATTTTTCATGGCCACGACTTCCACCAGCTTCTGGCCAACGCCACCGCCCGCACCGACGGTGCAAGCGTATTTGCCTACCACGTGCATGACCCAGAGCGCTACGGCGTAGCAGAGTTTGATGCTGATGGTAAAGTGCTGACTCTTGAAGAAAAGCCCCTGCAACCTAAATCTAACTACGCCGTTACCGGCCTGTATTTTTACGACCAGCAGGTGGTTGAACTTGCCAAAGCAATCAAACCATCGGCCAGAGGCGAGATCGAAATTACCGATCTCAACAGCATGTATTTAGAACAAAACAAACTTAATGTCGAAATTATGGGCCGAGGCTATGCCTGGCTGGACACCGGCACCCACGAATCCCTGCTCGAGGCCAGCCAGTTCATCGCCACCCTGGAAAACCGCCAAGGCCTCAAAGTCGCCTGTCCGGAAGAAATCGCCTACCGGCAACACTGGATCGATGCCGCCCAACTTGAAAAGCTCGCGCAGCCGCTGAGCAAAAACGGCTATGGGCAATACCTGTTACGTGTGCTCAAGGAGCAAGTGTTCTGATGAAAGCCACCCCCCTCGCCATCCCCGACGTTGTCTTGTTTGAATCCAAAGTATTCGGCGACGACCGCGGTTTTTTTTATGAGAGCTTCAACCAGGCCCAGTTTGAAGCCGCCATCGGCAAGCCGGTTACCTTTGTGCAAGACAATCACTCCCGCTCCGCCAAGGGCGTGCTGCGCGGTCTGCATTACCAAATCCAGCAGCCGCAGGGCAAGCTCGTGCGCGTGGTGCAGGGCGAGGTGTTTGATGTAGCGGTAGACATCCGCAAATCGTCCCCCACCTTTGGCCAATGGGTGGGCGAAATCTTGTCGGCAGACAACAAACGCCAGCTCTGGGTGCCGCAAGGCTTTGCTCATGGCTTTGTGGTGCTGTCAGATACCGCCGAGTTTCTGTACAAAACCACCGACTACTACGCCCCCCAGTTTGAGCGCTGCATTGTCTGGAATGACGCAAGCTTGGCCATTGATTGGCCTGTGCAGGACACCCCAGCCCTGTCGGGCAAAGACGCACAGGGTACGGCCTTTAAAACAGCAGAGGTCTTTGTCTGATGCAAAACTTTTCCATCTCCCCCAAAGAAATGGTCGCCAGCTTATGGCGCAACCGTGGCCTGGTAAAGGCGCTGGTACAGCGCGAAGTCATCGGGCGCTACCGTGGCTCGGTCATGGGCATCCTCTGGCCGTTTTTCAACCCCGTATTCATGCTGGTGGTTTACACCTTTGTCTTCAGCGTGGTGTTCAAGGCGCGCTGGAGTGGCGGTAGCGATTCAAAAACTGAATTTGCCCTAATACTTTTTGCCGGGCTGATCGTGTTCAACTTGTTTGCAGAATGCTTCAATCGTGCACCGGGCTTGATTCTAGCCAACGTCAACTACGTCAAAAAAGTAGTGTTCCCCCTGGAGATACTCCCCTGGGTTGCCTTGGGGTCGGCCATGTTCCATGCCCTGATTAATCTTGGCGTTTGGCTCATCGCTTACCTTATTCTTTTTGGTGTGCCGCACATCACCGTATTGCTGTTGCCACTGGTCATCTTGCCGCTGATGCTGTTTATCATGGGGCTAACCTGGGGGCTGGCATCGTTGGGCGTCTATCTGCGCGACGTCTCCCAGTTCATCGGCATCCTCACCACGGTGCTGATGTTTCTTTCGCCCATTTTTTACCCCGCCAGCGCGCTACCAGAAAAGTACCGCCACCTGCTGCTATTAAACCCCCTCACCCCCGCAATCGAACAGGCACGTGACGTACTGTTCTGGGGAAAAGTGCCAGATATATCCATGCTTACGGTCTATCTGCTAGTGGCAGCATTAATCGCCTGGCTGGGTTTTGCATGGTTCCAGAAGACACGTAAAGGATTTGCCGATGTCCTCTGATATTGCCATCAAGGTCAGCAACCTCTCCAAGTGCTACCAGATTTACGAGCAGCCGCATGATCGGTTAAAGCAGTCAATTTATCCGCGTTTGCAGCGGCTTGCCGGGAAACAGCCCAAACAATATTTCCGCGAATTTTGGGCCCTAAAAGATGTGTCTTTCGAGATCAAAAAAGGCGAAACTGTCGGCATCATCGGGCGTAACGGCAGCGGCAAATCCACCTTGCTGCAAATGATCTGTGGCACGCTTAATCCCACCAGCGGCAGCATTCAAACCAATGGTCGCATCGCAGCATTACTGGAGTTAGGCTCAGGCTTTAATCCAGAATTCACTGGGCGCGAAAACGTTTATATGAATGCCGCCATAATCGGTTTGAGTAGAGAAGAAACCGAAGCGCGCTTTGATGACATTATCGCCTTTGCCGATATTGGCGACTTCATCGAGCAACCCGTTAAAACCTATTCCAGCGGCATGTATGTGCGCTTAGCTTTTGCCGTAATTGCACATGTGGATGCGGATATTTTGGTGGTGGATGAGGCATTGGCAGTTGGGGATACTTTTTTTACACAAAAGTGCATGCGCTTTATACGTCAATTCCAAATGAATGGCGGTACTCTTCTCTTGGTTAGTCATGACATGGCCACGATGATTAATATTTGCCAGTCTGCTGTGATGTTATTCGCAGGTGGTCAACGCAGGGCAATCACCGGTTCTGCTGAAGCGTTGTGTAAAGACTACTTAAATCAAATTTATGACGATCCAACGCGACACGAGCAAGTTGAACAACAGCGTTCTCTACATGCCCAGTCATCGCAGCGAGAAAACGCTAGGACGCATAAAGTTCTAAAGGGAGCTGCTCCAGAAATCAATGCATATGCAGTATCGGATTTTCGTGCTGACGCTGAACACTTCGGTAAAGGTGGCGTCACGATTATTGATGCCGGTTTTTTTGATGAGGACAGGAATCGACTCACTACAGTAATTGGTGGGCAGCCGGTTTGTTTTATTGTTAGCGTGCGTGCAAATCAGCCTGTTTTATATCCAGCGGTCGGGCTAATGGTAAAAGACCGACTCGGGCAATATCTTTACACGGAAGGGACTGATAAAACGTTTCGTCATCATCAGCTTGCATTCGAAGCGGGTGAGAGAATCGACACAATATTCCATTTTACAATGCCGCTCCTGCTTCGCGGTCAATATACAATCAATGTCGCCATAGCTGAAGGCATGGGTGATGAGCATATTCAGCATCACTGGATGCACGATACGGTAAAAATTGAATCAATATCTGGCCCAGTTGTGCATGGTATAGGTGGGCTACTAAATTCGGATATAACGATGGAATTTTTCCCGTAAGCACAGGAAGCTACAGCATGAGTCTAATATCCACTCGTTATGGCGAGTTCAATATTATTGATACTGATAGCGTGATTTCAGGCTCACTTCGTCTATATGGCGAGTGGGCGCAACACGAAATTGACCTGCTAGCATATTTTATACAACCGGGCTCAGTGGTTGTTGATGCTGGGGCGTTTATTGGTACCCATGCACGCGCTTTCTCGGCACTTGTTGGTGCTACTGGAAAGGTGTTGGCCTTCGAGCCTCGTCAGGCTACAGGCGCTGTTTTGATTGAAAATGCGAGGCTGTCACCTATCGCAAATATACGCGTAATCAACTCTGCATTGGGCTCTACTGAAAAGACAGTTACAGTTCAATCACAACATATCGAAACAGGTGACAACTTTGGCGCATTAACCCTTAAGCCAACTGAGGGCAAAGATGATTCGGGAGAAAAGGTTGCCATTACTACTCTCGATGCTTATATGCTTGATCGATTGGATTTTATAAAAATCGATGTGGAGGGAATGGAGCTTGAGGTACTAAATGGCGCTAAAAAAACAGTTGCACGATGCCGCTCCATTATATTTGCGGAATGCAACTCGCTAGAAGCTAGTGTGCCACTCATCAAGTGGGGTCAAGAGCAAAATTACAAAGTTTATGGTGTGCTAAGCCCTGCATATAACCAGCACAATTACGCGGGTAAAGCTGAGAATATTTTTGGTGCGGCTCAAGAAACAGGGGTGCTACTCATTCCAATAGAGTCCAGTTCAAAATTTGAAGAAATTATATCCAAGCAAAATCTACCGCAAATAAAAACAGCCGATGACTTGGTGCTGTTATTACTCCACAAGCCACAGTATCCATATGAGGTACTCGCGCATACCGCAACTGCGTCAGCTCTTTCGCTAGAGTACTCATCGCCAATGGCTGAGATGTTAATCAATCAAGAAGTGGTGAACAGTGAGATACATGCAGCGAATGGCCGAGCATTACTTGCCGATCGCGACGAGCAGATCATCAGCATCAATAAGGATTTAATTCAATCCAGAGCAGATGCTGTTGATATACGCCAATCTAAGAGCTTTCGGCTGGGTTATTATCTGTTGCATCCTTGGCAAATACCGCAATGGATATGGAAGTTTTCAAAAAAATGATGGGTGGAAGGTCTGTGTCTAACATACGAAAAATATCGATGGATCAAGTGGATCCAATAGCGATTGTTATTCATGTTTTTTATGAAGATGTTTTTGAAGAAATACTTGGTTGCCTTGACCGTATAAATCTCGTCAAACATAAGCTCTATGTGACATGTCCACAAGATAATGAAGAGCGTATCCAGAAGCGTTTAGCAGCTGCTGGCCACGATTATTTTTTACTACCTGTTGAAAATCGTGGGCGTGACATCCTCCCATTTCTCTCAGTCATACCCATAATAATAGCTGACGGGTATGCAATACTTATTAAAGTGCATACAAAAAAATCACCTCACCGTGAGGATGGTCAAGCTTGGCTAAGGGGTTTGCTTGACGCGCTACTTACCGATCAATCCATTAGTCGCGCGCTTAATTATTTAAAAAAAAATCCTAAACTAGGCATCCTGGTTCCAGAAGATTGTATCGTTCCAATACAACATTATTTTGAGGCGAATTCTGCGAGAACTTTGCACTTTGCTGAGAAACTCAAAGTTGATAATACAACACTGAATCAACTTACATACGCAGCAGGCACCATGTTTTTTGCGCGCTCCTCGGCATTAATCCCTCTTTTGGATTTTAATCTTACCAATGATGACTTTGAGCCAGAAGCGGGGCAACTTGATGGCACTATGGCTCATGCTATAGAACGAGTGATTTCATTAAGCGTGCAGGCATCTCAGCATAGCTTTGGGGGTATCAAGAAAAATGGAGATTTTTTTATCCCGGAGCCTCTATCTTATGAGGATTGGCAGATTAAAGAACTCAAAAAAGAGGTGGCTGAGTGCTGGGCGAAGATAAAGTACCTTAGAGAAACAGTGTCAGGCAGGGAAGGGCAAATTGCCAGCCTGAATCAAGCCATTTGTGAACGAAGCTCTCCTATCGAAGAGATATTTTCGTCTACTTCTTGGCGAATCACATCGCCATTGCGCAAGGTGGGGGCGTGGGGCAGGAGGGTGATTCGGATATGGAAACTATTCCAGAGTTACCGACAGAGACATAGTGGCGCAGCAGGCATTCACCGCCTAGCTGTGCGGGTTTATGAGACTCTGGCTAAAGGGGGCCTCGGGGGCCTCGGTGGCCTGCGTAAGACTATCGGGTTGCACGAAGCAAGGCGATTGAATTCCTCGACTCTGACGCCTCTTCATCACCCTCACTACATTCTCCCGCTGGAGGAGATCGACTCAGCAAATGCGCTGACGATTCAGGACGTCGCCGTCCATGCGCATATTTACTACTCGGAACTTGCGCCGGAAATCCGGCATTATCTAGAGAATATCCCGGTCCCCTTTAATCTCTACGTGACGACTGACACGGCCGACAAGGCGGCTAGCATCAAAACCACTTTAGCCGGTATGTTGAACGTCCTCGCACTTGACATTCGTGTCGTGCCAAATCGTGGACGCGACATCGGCCCAATGCTTGTAGAGCTAGGTGAAACGCTCACCCGTCATGAGATCGTGCTCCACATCCACACCAAACGCTCCCCGCACAACCCCAATCTGCGGGGCTGGCGCCGCTACTTGATGCAATCGCTGCTCGGCAATCCACGCCTTGTCGCTGCCATTCTTGACCGCTTCGCGAGAGAAAAGCAACTCGGTATCCTGTACCCTCAGACCTATCATCCCGTCATTCCATTCATGCGCATTGGCGGAAATGCTGCGGCCATGAGCACGCTTCTACGAAGAGCGGGGCGTGATGATGCAGAGATTGAAAATATAGACACGACAGACTTTCCAGCTGGTTTCATGTTGTGGTTCCGTGGTAATGCAATCGAGCCTTTCATCCGCATGAAATTCGGCATTGAGGAGTTTGATTTCGAAGCTGGTCAGGACGACAGCACGCTGGCGCACGCTATTGAGAGAATCCTTCCCTATTTTGCAAGTATCGGCGGGTTTAGTCATCAATCTTTCTTGCCTGTGCGCATGCTTTCTCCAACTCATCCTGGCGCTGTTCCGCTTTCCGAGCTGTTGTCTGTCCTGCCCTCCTCATTGATAGCGATTCGTATTATTTTCGACCATAATATTGGTGGAGGAGCAAACCGATATAGCCGTGATTTAATCAATGCGATTATCGCTGAAGGTTCAACTGTTCTGCGAATTTATTATGCGAATCACGCTTGGTTTGTCGAGTGGATTGCCGCCGACGATGGCATGATTTTCGTAGAAGCAAGTACAGATGCTCTTTTTGAAGCCCTTGCCGGAGTCGGTGCCGAGGTCATCATCGTCAACTCGCCCTACATGTATCCAGAGATTGATCGGGTCATCGAGAACATAGTGAGCCTTGCCAGAGCAACTGGTATGTCGGTCGATTACAAGGTGCATGACTTTTATGTAATTTGTCCTTCACAGCACCTGCTTGAAAATAATGATCAGTATTGTTCTGTCCCACAAGATGTCAATGTATGCAACTCCTGTCTCGTCAAAAATAAGTATGTGCATTGGGGAGCCAACCAGCCCGTTGACATAGTTAAATGGCGTCAGCCATTTGTTGATTTATTTGAGATTGCATCAACAATTACCATTTTTGATCCCTCTTCGGTAGAAATCATGAGGCGAGTGTTTAATTTTGATGATGCGAAGATTCGGGTGGTGCCGCATGAACACTTATCCTTTAAGCATGTTCAGACGGTGGGCCTTGGTGGCCCCTTGCACATAGGTATGTTTGGCACTCTTACCGAAGCCAAAGGCTCTGTGGTAATCAATAAGCTGGCTGAATTTATTGCGTCGCATAACTTGAATGTTCCTATTACCCTCGTCGGTAGCAGCCATGTGCTTACCGAGCCTAGCCTCAGAGTGCTCGGCACGTATAAGCATGAGGAATTACCACACATTGTGCAAAGGGAGGGTATCAACGTGTTTCTGATGGCCTCTATCATTCCGGAAACTTTTAGCTATACCATTTCTGAGGCCATGCAGATGGAGTTGCCCATCGTTGCATTCGATATTGGCGCTCAAGGTAACCGTGTTAAACAATATAAATTTGGAAAAGTTGTCCCATTAGATTCTTCACTTGAAGTAATCTTGGAAGCGATTCAATCAGTCCTAAAAATAGCGCAAGGATTAAAAAGATAATGCTCGTCTACACCTCCATCACCAAAAGTTACCTCCCTAAGGCAAGAGTTCTTGCGAAGTCGGTTAAACGTTTTCACCCAGACTGGACATTTGTATTGCTCTATTCCGATGATCTTCCAGTTGGTTTTGACCTCGGGCAGGAACCGTTCGACGAGGTTCTCACAATTGAACAACTCGGCATCCCGAACTGGAAGAGTTGGGCGTTTGGTCACGCTGTTGTTGAGCTATGCACTGCGGTGAAGGGGCCTGCGGCTGAATTGCTAGCGCAGCGCGCTGGTGTTAATAAAATCATGTATAACGATCCAGACATTAAGGTGTTTAGCTCACTGTCCACGCTTGAATCGCAGCTCGATCAATATGAGATTTTACTAACGCCGCATTTGCTCGATATGGAGAGCGATATTAATGCGATACAAGATAACGAGATTTCAGCGCTAAAACATGGTGTCTATAATTTGGGTTTCTTTGCAGCTAGAACTTCTGGTCAAGGCCTAGATTTTATACGCTGGTGGGCAGAGCGACTGCGACTTTTCTGCCGTGATGACATTCCGGCTGGTTTGTTTACTGATCAACGCTGGTGTGACCTTGCTCCTGCATTCTTTAGTGGACTGGGCATTGTTAGAGATCGGGGGTGCAATGTTGCCACATGGAATATCGCACATCGTTGTCTCTCCAAGGATAATGCTGGGGATTTCTTTGTTGCGGGCGTGCCATTGCGCTTCTATCACTTTACCAGCTACGATAGTGGCGCCGGTATTGGCATGCTTAAGAAGTTTGCAACCAACCAAACAGTGGCGCATGAGCTTTGGGATGTATATGGAAAAGATTTAGTTGCTGAGGGGCATGGTGATGCACGTTATACGGGTTGGCATTATGGCCAGTACGATAATGGTGAAACTATTTCGCGTGAAGCTAGACGCCTTTACCAGGCAAGGACGGATTTGCAGAAGGCTTTTCCTGATCCTTACAGTGTGGTGCAGCCATGCTTCCTAAGTTGGTGGAAGGATGAAGTCGCGCAAGGCAATCTCACAGTATCCAACAGCGTCGGCTGTAAACATAGAACAGTGATTGAGCGGATTATACAAGGAGTTTGCTCGCCGAGCATTGGAATTCATATTGCCAAGTCGGCGATGGGGGTGTTGAGGCGAGAGGGAATTTCGAGTTTTATTAAACGTGTACGTAAGTACTAGTAACAGACCCAATCCTATATTGAGCGTTTAAAGTTTTTTCAACGAAAATCCAACGTAAATAAACATTGTAAATGATCGAAATATCAAAACAAGACAAAGTATCAGGCTTGGGCACCCTCCTTGACATAAAGGGGTGGGTGAGTTACCTGAGGATACTGGCGGTTGTGAGTATGTTGCTTGCCAGTTTTAGTATGACCTTCACAGACAGCTTGGTAATTTATGCTCATAAGAATAAGCCGGATGTTTTGCAGGTTTTTTTTCCTATAAACGGTACATATAGCGAAGAAAATAGCCAGAGATCGGCACTCACTGAGAATAAAGAGCACGGTATAAATATCCCCTTGCCGCGAACACCAGTCGCTCATATTCGCATAGACCCTGCTAATGAAGCGGGGGAACTAGTAATAAATAAAATTGAATTGAAGCATTTGTTTGGCATAGAGACTTTTATGTCAAATGATTTGCTTGCTCGCTCAAAGCCGCTTCAGATGATCGACAAGTTAGAGGTGACACCTGCTGGCTTGCTCATCCATTCAACGGGAAATGACCCTGCATTTGAATTTCAATTAAAACGTCCGTCCGTTGCATCTCAGTTAACAAAGATTGGAATAATCAGCATTCTTTTGTCCCTTGTTATGTTCTTGGGAGCAAAGATACTGGCGGGCGAAAAAATGCTGGCAGCCAGGGAAAGAGTTTATGTATTAGCAATACCCTTGTTGGCATCGCTAGCGGTTTCGGCATTGTTCTATCCAGGGTTTATGTCGTATGACACGCTGCATGCGCTTCGCGGTGCAAGAAATGGTGTCACAGATTCGATGTGGCCACCGATGGTTAGTTATGTCTGGCGTGCCGTTGATATGGTGTCATTTAATCCAGCTGCCATGCATTTCTCGCAAGTATTCCTTTTGCTACTTTCTGTTTTCTTTGTGGTGTTCATTTTTACAAAGAAAATAAGTTATGCGATGGCATTCCTGTTCATATATTTAAGCATTCCAGTGGTGCTTGGCACTGTGGCAGTTATTTGGAAAGATGTTCTGATGGCGGCCTTCTTTATGGCTGGCTTTGCGGTTATCGTGGCCATGAGGGTTGTAGTAAATAGGTGGGTATTCATCTTTCTGTCTCTGTTCGCAGTGTTCTTAATATTTCTCGGAGTTTGTTCACGGCATAATGCCATCACGGGTGCTGTTCCATTGCTTTTCTACTTTGCATTGATTGTGTGTTCTCGTGTGTTAAAAAAACCTTCGAACATATGGCTTGGTGCAATTTTGTTAGGTTCTGTTCTGACTGGCGCAGTTTATGTTACGAAGACTCAATTAGATAATTACTCGCTGCCGAATTTCGAGAAGCTTAATAACAGCACGGCGGTGTTTATGCAATCTGTCCGTGTTCTTGATGTTGCTAGTGCAAGTCTTTGTGTTGGTAGCAATCTTTTCGCTGAAATGGCTCCCAATTTGTCTCTTGCTGAAATAAATACTGGATATGACCCAAGGCATATAAATTTATCAGCAGGTTTGCTAAACAGGATCGGCTACGATGATAGAATCAACAAGATATGGCTGAGTGTTGCGCTTCATCATCCGATTTGTTTTCTTAACAACAAATTTCAAATAACAAAATATATGGTTGGTGCTAACGAAGGCGATCAATTCCTAATTACTAGTCCATCGGTTGACAGTAATGAATATGGGTACAGCTTGGCGAAGTCTTCACTTCGTGATTCAGCGGTCGCTTATATAGTCCATGCTTCTAAGCTGCCATTTTTTAAGCCCTGGTTTTTGTATCTCATCTCAATTGCTTCTTTCGTTTATTTGATTCGAATTAGTAGATTAACAGCCGGTTACTTGACTATTTATTTATCGGCAGTCTTTTATTTTGCTGGCCTTGTAATATTTGGGAATGCGGCAGATGCTAGGCTGCTGTTTTATACTACGACCGGGTTTTCAATTATTACGTTTATTTCTGTATTTGAGTTTATTAAGAGGAAGCATAAATGAAAGCCGTCATACTTGCAGGCGGCCTGGGCACGCGCATCAGCGAAGAAACCCACACCAAGCCCAAACCCATGATCGAGATCGGTGGCAAGCCCATCTTGTGGCACATCTTGAAGACATATTCCCACCACGGCATCAATGACTTCATCATTTGCTGCGGATACAAGGGCTACGTCATCAAGGAGTATTTTGCCAACTACTTCTTGCACATGTCGGATGTCACCTTTGACATGAGCAAGAACAGCATGGAGGTGCATCAGCAAAGCGCCGAGCCCTGGCGCGTAACGTTGGTGGACACGGGCGACGACACCATGACCGGTGGCCGCCTCAAGCGCGTCGCCCCTTACTTGCAAGGGGAAGAAGATTTTTGCTTTACGTATGGTGATGGCGTGAGCGATGTCAACATCACCCAGCTCATTGAATTTCACCGCGCCCATGGTCTGCAAGCTACTCTTACCGCCACTTACCCGCCCGGCCGCTTTGGCGCGCTCGATATTCACACCGACCAGCGCATTACCGCCTTCAAGGAAAAGCCCAAGGGTGATGGCGGCATGATTAACGGTGGTTTCTTTGTGCTCTCGCCCAAGGTGATCGACCTGATTGCCAACGACCAAACTCTCTGGGAGCGCGAACCCCTGGAAGCGCTGGCCGAGTCCAGCCAGCTCAAAGCCTTTCAGCACAGCGGCTTCTGGCAGCCCATGGATACCTTGCGCGACAAGAACCACCTGGAAGAGCTGTGGCAATCTGGCAAAGCGCCATGGAAGGTGTGGGCATGAACCCGTCATTCTGGAGCGGCAAAAAAGTATTCCTCACCGGACACACCGGCTTCAAAGGAAGCTGGCTGAGCCTCTGGTTGCAGCAGCTCGGTGCTCAGGTCACCGGCTATGCCCTGCAGCCACCCACCAACCCCAGCCTATTTGAAGTAGCGCAGGTGGCGCAGGGCATGACATCCATCATTGGCGACATCCGCGATGGCACCATGTTGACCAATGCCATGCGACAGGCCGCGCCCGACATCGTCATCCACATGGCTGCCCAGCCGCTGGTGCGCCGCTCCTATGTGGACCCGGTCGAGACCTATTCCACCAACGTCATGGGCACCGTGAACCTTTTGGAAGCCGTGCGCCAAACCCCGTCCGTGCGCGCCATAGTGAATGTCACCACCGACAAGTGCTACGAAAACAAGGAATGGGTCTGGGGCTACCGCGAGAACGAACCTATGGGCGGCTTCGACCCCTACAGCAGCAGCAAGGGCTGCGCCGAGCTGGTCACCGCCGCCTATCGCAACTCGTTCTTCAATTCATCACAACACAGCGAGCACCAAGTTGCCTTGGCAACGGCTAGAGCAGGCAACGTTATCGGTGGCGGAGATTGGGCCGAAGACCGGTTGATTCCAGACATTCTGCGCGCTATTCAAAATGGCCAGAGAGTCAACATCCGCAACCCCCATGCCACCCGCCCCTGGCAGCACGTTCTGGAGCCCTTAAGCGGATACCTTGCACTTGCCGAAAAGCTCTACACCGACGGTGCAGCCTTTGCAGAAGCCTTTAACTTCGGCCCTGCTGAAGAAGACGCCAAACCCGTGCAATGGATCGTCGAGCAACTCACACAAAGCTGGGGCGACGGCGCAAGCTGGCACCTGGACGGCGGCACCCACCCACATGAGGCTCATTACCTGAAGCTCGATTGCTCCAAAGCACGCGCCACGCTGGGTTGGCAGCCCCACTGGCAATTGGGCCAGACCCTTCAAGCCATCATCGTCTGGCACAAGGCACACAGCGCGCTCAAAGGCAGCCAAGACATGCGATCCCTGTGCTTGCAGCAGATCAACGACTACTCGACAGCCATCTAAATTCAGGAAATTTCCAACCCATGCAAAACGCAAAAACCCAAGCCATCCGCGACCAAATCGCCAAACTGGTCGAAGAGTATGCCGCCATCGCCCTGGCCCCCGATCCATTCTTGCCCGGCGCCACCATGGTGCCCCCTTCCGGCAAACTGCTTGATGCCGCCGAACTCAAAAACATGGTCGAAGCCTCGCTTGACGGCTGGCTCACCACAGGCCGCTTCAATGCTGAATTCGAGAAAAAGCTCGCGGCCTTTATCGGCATCAAGCACCTCATCACCGTCAACTCCGGCTCATCGGCCAACCTCGTAGCCTTCAGCACGCTCACGTCCCCCAAGCTGGGCGACCGGGCGATCAAGCCGGGCGATGAAGTCATCGGCGTGGCGGCCGGTTTCCCCACCACCGTCAACCCCATCCTCCAGTTTGGCGCCGTACCGGTGTTTGTGGATGTGGACCGCCTTACCCACAACATCGACGCCAGCAAGATCGAAGCGGCCATTGGCCCCAAGACCAAAGCCATCATGCTGGCGCACTCGCTGGGCAACACCTTCAATCTGGATGTCGTCACGGCCCTGTGCAAAAAATACAACTTGTGGCTGGTAGAAGACTGCTGTGATGCGCTGGGCAGTACTTACCGCGGCCAGATGGTCGGCACCTTTGGCGACATTGCGACCTTGAGCTTTTACCCCGCGCACCACATCACCATGGGCGAAGGCGGCGCAGTGTTTACCAAACACGACGAGCTTAAAGTTATTGCCGAGAGTTTTCGCGACTGGGGCCGCGACTGCTATTGCCAGCCCGGTAAAGACAACACCTGCGGCAAACGCTTTTGCCAGCAACTGGGTGAGCTGCCCTATGGCTACGACCACAAATACACCTACAGCCACCTGGGCTACAACCTCAAAATCACCGACATGCAAGCCGCCTGCGGCTTGGCGCAACTGGACAAGGCCGCGCAGTTCATCCAGGCCCGCAAAGACAACTACGCCTTCCTGAAAGAGCGACTCAAGGCGTGCGAAGAATTCGTCAGCCTGCCCGAGCCGACCGAACACTCGGACCCTTCCTGGTTCGGCTTCCCCATCACGCTGAAAGAAAACTGCCCGGTCACCCGGTTGGACTTGCTCACCTACCTGGACCAAAACAAGGTCGGCACCCGCCTGCTGTTTGCCGGCAACCTGACGCGCCAGCCTTACATGATCGGCGCCAACTACCGCATCAGCGGTGACCTTACCAACACCGACAACGTGATGAACAACACATTCTGGATTGGCGTTCAACCGGCGCTGACGCCTGAGATGCTGGAATTTGCAGCGCACAAGATCGAGACTTATCTCGGCGTGAACTTCTGATCTGCGATGCGTGCTGCCTTGCCCCAAGACGATCTTGACCTGGTGTTGTCGCTAACGCCAGAGTTCTGGTCGCGCTTTGGCGGGGCGAGACTTTTCATGACCGGCGGTACCGGCTTCATCGGAACGTGGCTGCTGCAGGTCCTGCAGCGCGCCAACGACAGGCTGGGCAGCAGAATGGAGTTGGTGGTGCTGACCCGGGACCCGGAACGTGCGCGGCAACAGGCCCCCCATGTTTTCAATAGACCTGACACCACCCTGGTGGCCGGCGACGTCAGCCACTTTGCCGCTCGGGTGGGCAAGTTAGACCTCTGCCTGCACGCCGCCACGGACGTGGGCGACCCGCACAAGGTTGGCGATCCCCTCAAGGTGTTTGATTCCATCGTGCAGGGAACGCGGCGCGTGCTTGATCTGGCTCATGCCAACGGCGCCTCGCGCTTTTTACTCACCTCAAGCGGCGCCGTCTATGGATCCCAGCCAACCAATCTGGAGCGCATCGCCGAAACTTATAGCGGCGCGCCTGACCCACTGCAGCCGGGCGCCGCGTATGGCAATGGTAAACGGGCCGCCGAGTGGCTGGCCTGCGCCCATGCGGCCCAGGCTTCGCAAGCCGGATTCGAGTCGTGCATTGCTCGCATATTTGCACTGATCGGCCCAGGCTTGCCGCTCAATGGTCCTTTTGCAGCGGGCAATTTCGTGCGCGACGCACTGGCCGGGCAAGCCATCCGCATTCAGGGCGACGGAAGGCCGTTGCGCTCCTACCTTTACATGGCCGACCTCTGCGTCTGGCTGTTGCGCATCCTCGGTACTGGCGCGGCGGGCCAGGCATACAACGTCGGCTCCGAAAATGCAGTGTCGATTGCAGCGCTGGCTCAGCAGGTGGTTTATGCGGCAGGCACGGATGCCCCCATCCAGGTGCAGACGCCAGCGGCCTCCGACGCGCCGGCACCTCGTTATGTGCCTGATACGTGCAAGGCTAGGCGCGAACTGGGCCTTGCCGAGTACACCCCGATCAATACCGCCCTACTCAAAACCATTCTATGGAGTCGTTCAGCGATGGCACTATGAACAAATTCAACGCAAATCACATCCGCAAAGTCATTCTCGATATGGCTTACTCGGGCGCTACCGTTCATATCGGCTGCGCATTCTCGATCGTGGAACTGCTTGCGGTGCTCTACCGTAACCACCTTCAGTTCGACCCCTCCAATCCCGCTTCACCGACCCGCGACTACATGGTGCTCAGCAAAGGCCACGGCGTGATGGCCCAGTACGCCTGCTTGCATGAACTGGGATTGCTCACGGACGACGATATTGGCCGCTACTTTCAAAACGGCACTCGCCTCAAGGGCCTAGCCGACGCCCATGTGCCCGGCGTGGAGGCTACGACAGGCTCGCTAGGGCACGGGCTGTCGGTCGCCACCGGCCTGGCACTGGCGGCCAAGCTGAACAAAACAAGCCAGACCTGCTATGCACTGGTTGGCGACGGCGAACTCAATGAGGGCGCCATTTGGGAAGCCGCCCTGTTTGCCTCCCACTTCAAGCTCGACAACCTCGTGGTGATTGTCGACAAGAACGGGTTTCAGGCCATGGGGCCGACCGACGAGGTCATCGCGCTGGGAAATATCGAAGAAAAGTTCAGGGCTTTCGGGTTTGATGCGGTCACCATCGACGGGCACGACGAAGAGGCTATCGACGCGGCGTACACCCGCATGAAAGCTGCCCGCAACGGCAGGCCCAAGGCGATTGTGGCCACCAGCGTCAAAGGCAAGGGCGTGTCCTTCATGGAACACGACAACATCTGGCACTACACGCGCCTGACACCCGAAACGTATGCCGCCGCCATCGCGGAGCTGGCAGAAAATGAGATGAGAGCAGTATGAGAAATGCATTTTCCGACGCACTGGTAGCCGCTGCGCTGGCCGACTCCAAAGTCTTGCTGCTCACGGGTGACCACGGCTATGCACTGTTTGACGCATTCCGCAAGGCGCGGCCCGAGCAGTACATCAATTGCGGCATTGCCGAGCAGAATATGGTGGGCGTGGCTGCGGGTCTGGCCAAGGCCGGGTTCAAACCCATTGTTTACGGGTTGGCCGCCTTTGTGCCCGTGCGTGTGCTTGAGCAGATCAAAATTGATGTTTGTTACGAGAACCTGCCCGTCATCCTGATTGGCGACGGTGCCGGCCTGGTTTACAGCCATCTGGGCACCAGCCATCAAAGCACCGAAGACATCGCGTGCACACGGGCCCTTCCTTCGCTGACCGTGCTGTCGCCGGCCGACCGTTTTGAAATGACCGCTACCCTGCAACTCGCGCTGCAGCTGGCTTCTCCAGTCTATTTGCGGGTGGGCAAAAGTGACCGAGGTGACGTGCATGCCGGTCCGGTCCGGTTGCAGGCCGGCGAATTGCTGCAAGTCAGGAAAGGTACACAACGCATAGCGCTGCTGGCCACTGGCTCCATGGTCAAGACGGCGTTGGAACTGGCCGATCAGGGCCTTGATGCAGAAGTCTGGAGCGTGCCCTCCATCAAGCCTCTAGGTCGGCAGCAACTGGCTGAAATTACCAGCCGTGTCGATTGCGTGATCACACTGGAGGAGCACTCGGTTATTGGTGGGCTGGGCGCTTGCGTGGCCGAAGAAGTCGCGGCACACCGGCCACTACCAGTCTGCCGCATTGGTATTGAAGACCGCTTCTCGGCTTATTGCGGGACCTGGGACTAT
The DNA here is from genome assembly GCF_030295705.1 of Polynucleobacter sp. TUM22923. Lineage (NCBI taxonomy): Bacteria > Pseudomonadati > Pseudomonadota > Betaproteobacteria > Burkholderiales > Burkholderiaceae > Polynucleobacter > Polynucleobacter sp. TUM22923. Next base: position 1,813,895 of record NZ_AP027274.1, on the reverse strand, counting down.
CTGCTGCAGGAGCATCGACTGGACATAGATTCGGTGAAGCAGCGCATAGACGCCTTTATGCATCAACTGCGCGACAAGCAGGCGGCCCCTTGATTAGCAATCAATTCACAAGGTTTATATTCGTTGGAATTATAAATTCCATCGTTGGTTATGGGTGCTTTGCCTTGTTTTTATATATAGGTCTTCACTATACTCTGTCGCTATTTTTCGCAACAGTCGCTGGAGTCCTATTTAACTTTAAAAGCATCGGCACTTTGGTTTTTAAGTCGCATAATAACCAACTTATATTTCGATTTATTGGTTCTTATTCAATAATTTATCTCATTAATGCGGTTGGGATTGATGCTTTTACTCGCGTCGGACTAACTCCTTATGTTGGCGGGGTAATTCTAATTTTGCCAATGGCTGCGCTGGCATTTATCTTAAATAAGAGGTTTGTTTTTAATCATGTCTAAGCTAATAAGTATTGTTACCCCGTGCTATAACGAAGGGGAGAATATTGAAGAATTGTATCGACGCATTGTCGAGGTGATGGCCAAGCTTCCTTACAAATACGAACATATTTGCATTGATAACTGCTCAACAGACGATACCGTCAAGAAACTAAAAGCGATTGCCGCAAAAGACAAACGGGTTAAACTAATCGTCAACGCAAGAAACTTTGGGCACATAAGGTCACCTTATTATGCTTTACTTCAGTCGCGTGGAGACGCGAGTGTACTTATGGCTTCTGATTTGCAGGATCCGCCAGAAATGATAGTTGATTTTGTAAAGAAATGGGAAGAAGGTTTTAAAACGGTTCTGGCTGTCAAGCCTGAGAGTGAAGAGTCAGCTTTGATGTTCTTTGTGAGAAAAATTTACTATAGATTAATTTCCAGGATATCCGAGGTGCCCCTTGTTAGAAATGCAACGGGTGCAGGGCTTTTTGATCGAGTTATTATCGATATCTTACGTAAGATAGATGATCCGTATCCGTATTTTCGCGGTCTGCTGTGTGAGATAGGTTTTCCCATTGCTACAGTACCGTTTCGGCAGCCACGCCGGCAGCGTGGGATTACCGGTAATAATTTTTATACGCTATACGATATAGCCATGCTGGGGATTACGAATCATTCTAAAGTGCCATTGCGACTTATGTCGATTGGCGGCTTTCTTCTATCTATTCTCAGTTTATTTGTCGCCATTAGTTTTTTGATTGCGAAACTTATTTTTTGGAATTCTTTCCAGTTGGGATTCGCACCGATTTTGATCGGAATTTTCTTTTTTGGTGCGGTTCAAACGTTTTTTATGGGATTGCTTGGCGAATACATTGGGTCGATACATACACAGGTGCGAAACATGCCCTTAGTTGTCGAAGCGGAACGTGTAAATTTTGATTCTTAAGGAACCCAGATTAATCCATACATTTGATTTGGCTGCGACACGAGATGTGGTCTAAGGTAACAGTAGTTATAGTCAACTGGAACGGTGAGCGGTTCCTCGAACATTGCTTGTCTGCATTACTGGCGCAGACGGTGGCGCCGCACGAGATTATTCTGGTGGATAACGCGAGCTCTGATGCTTCGCTAGACATCGTGCGGCGCTTTCCGTCGGTCCGCTTGCTGGCGCAGAACGGAAATCTGGGTTTTGCGCGCGGCAACAACTTGGCGATTGAGGTGGCTGGTGCGGAATCGGAATGGATCGCGCTACTCAATCCGGATGCGTTCGTAGAACCGCACTGGCTGGAGGCGTTGCTGTCGGCGGCGCATGGCTATCCTGCCTTCGACGTATTCGGCAGCAAGCTGGTGAATGCGGCTGACCCGGCGGTGTTGGATGGGGCGGGCGATGCGTATCACATCAGCGGACTGGTCTGGCGCATGGGGCACGCTGCGCCCAACCCATCGTCTTCAGAGCAGGCACAGGAGGTATTCTCGCCGTGTGCGGCGGCAGCGCTGTACCGACGCAGCGCATTGCTTGAGGTGGGCGGTTTCGACGAGGATTATTTTTGTTACGTCGAGGATGTTGACCTGGGGTTTCGTCTGCGGCTGGCGGGCTATCGTTGTCTCCATGTGCCGTCCTCGGTGGCGCATCACGTTGGCTCGGGTACGACGGGCGGGCAGCACAGTGATTTCGCGGTGTATCACGGGCACCGTAACCTGGTGTGGACCTATGTGAAGGATATGCCTGGGATATTGTTCTGGGCGTTCCTGCCGCTGCATTTGGCGATGAATCTGGCTGCGCTATTGGTGTTTGCCTTGCGCGGGCAAGGGGCGGTGATGTTTCGTGCCAAGCGGGATGCTGTGTTGGGTTTGCCGAAAATGTGGAACAAGCGCCGGCAAGTTCAGAGCAATCGGGTGGTCTCGTGGCGCGTCGTTCTGCGCGTCATGAAAAAAGGTTTAAGGTAAGCAATGGAATCGACTCTTCAACCCGTTTCAGCCGTCATCGTTAACCACAACGCCGGTGCATTGCTGATCGAGTGCGTTCGGGCAGCCTTGGCGCAAGCCGAGCAGGTGATCGTTGTCGATAACGCCTCAATCGATGCGAGCATGGATATGCTGGCAAAGCAGTTTGCGGCAGAGCCAAGGCTGGTGATGCTTTGTGAAACAAAAAACCATGGGTTTGCTGCGGGCTGCAATCTTGGAGTGGGTCTTGCCTCTCAGGCCCATTTGTTATTTCTCAATCCGGACTGCATTCTCGGTGCGGGATCGTTGCGGCGCATGGTCGAGGTGCTGGATAGCGATTCAAGCGTGGGCATGGTGGGTGGGCTGTTGACCAACCTGGACGGCAGCGAGCAGGGCGGCGGTCGGCGGGCAGTGCCTACGCCGTGGCGCTCGTTTGTGCGGGCTTTTGGCCTGGTTCGCCTGAGCAACCGGTGGCCCAGGCTTTTCTTCGATTTTCATTTACACAAGCAGCCGCTGCCCGATGCTCCTATCGACGTGGAAGCGATTTCCGGCGCGCTGATGTTAGTGCGCAGGGCGGCGATCGACGATGTGGGCCTGTGGGATGAAGCCTATTTCCTGCATTGCGAAGATTTGGATTGGTGCATGCGCTTTCGCCAGCACGGCTGGAGAATACTTTTCGTGCCCGATGCGCCGGTGCTTCACCACCACGGCCATTGCAGCCGCGCCCGGCCATTTTTTGTGGAATGGCACAAACACAAGGGGATGGTGCGGCTTTATCATAAGTTTTTCCGGCATCAATACCCTAGCGTGTTGATGTGGCTGGTGAATGCAGGCGTTTGGTTGCGCTTTGCGCTGGTCTCGGTTGTCCACTCGGTTCGGTTGGTGGCGAAGCGTTTCTGGGGCGGGCGTGGGTGATCGCGCTGCGACCGGACTGCTAGGCGCACGGAGTTTGGTTGGCGAATGCGTGATATCGCTTCTGGTGCATGAAGGCCGTGACGTCATTGCCTTTTCCAGAAGCCCGGCTCAACGCAAAACCGAAGCGAGGGTAAGCTGGTTGCAGCTCGATGAACATTCAGGAGCGTGGCAAGGCCATGCAGTCACGTCAAAAGTGAGTGATTGGCTGTGCGTGGCGCCTATCTGGGTGTTGCCGCAGTATTTTTCGATGCTAGAAGCCTACGGCGCCCGTCGAGTGGTCGCACTTTCTTCCACCAGCCGTTTTACCAAAGATGATTCATCCGACCCTGAAGAGCAGGCCATCGCCCTTCGCTTGGCAGATGCCGAGGCGCGCGTGCAGGCATGGGCGGCAAGCCACGGGGTGGAATGGATCATCCTGCGGCCAACGCTGATTTATGGTTTGGGCCGCGACAAAAATATTGCCGAGATCGCGCGATTCGGTCGGCGTTTTGGGTTTTTCCCCTTGTTCGGCAAGGCAAAGGGCTTGCGCCAGCCCCTGCACGCGCAAGATGTCGCTGGCGCTTGTATTGCCGCGTTGGGTTCGCCTGCTGCGGCAAACCGTGCCTACAACCTGTCCGGCGCCGAAACTCTTGCCTATCGCGATATGGTTGCTCGAATTTTCAGCGCGCTTGGACGTCCGGTGCGCCTATTGCCTGTACCGCTATTTGCTTTTCGCTTTGCCGTGGCAATCCTTCGCCTCGTGCCGCGCTACCGGAATTGGTCATCCGCCATGGCCGAGCGGATGAACCGTGATTTGGTGTTTGATCACGGGGAGGCGACTCGTGATTTTGGGTTTGAGCCCCGTCCGTTTTTCTTGAGCGCCGAGGACGTGTCGGCATGAACCGGTTGGGGTGGTTGCTGCTTGCAAGCGTGGGGCTTTCGTGGCTGGTGGCGAGCATGGTTTTGCGGTGGGCGGAACACTGGCAATTGGTGCAATCACCCACCTACCGTTCCAGCCATGTGCTGCCCACGGCCAATGGCGGCGGGCTGGGGGTCGTGGCTGCGGCCTTGGTTGCAGGTGCCTGGCTGGCATGGAGCGGTGCCAACCAACTCTGGCCTGTGCTGGCCTTGAGCCTGCCGCTTGCATGGGTGGGGTTTCTCGACGACGTGAGGCACCTGTCGGCCAAATGGCGGTTTGCGGTGCAGCTGGCTGTGGTGGCTGGTCTATTGGCGGCGCTGGGTGGCTTGCCGCCTTTGGTGCTGTGGGCTGGCCTTGGCTTGGATGGTTGGCTGTTGTTGGGTTTGCTATTCTTGGTGGGTGCGTGGTGGATCAACCTGTTCAACTTCATGGACGGTATCGATGGCATCGCCGGGATGCAGGCGGTGTTTATGTTGCTGGGTGGGGCAGGATTGGCCGCATGGGCGAATCCTGCCGCTTTCACCAGCCCTGTCTGGATGTTGATGCTGTGTGTTTCAGCAGCAACAATGGGCTTTCTGCTGCTCAACTGGCCGCCCGCCAAAATCTTCATGGGCGACGTGGGCAGTACTTGGCTTGGATTCATGATTTTTGCGTTGGCGCTGCTTTCCATTCAGGCTGGTTGGTTGAGTTACGCCGCATGGCTGGTGTTGGCGGCGGTGTTCGTCACCGATGCCACGGTGACACTGCTCACCCGCATGGCCCATGGCGAGCGCTGGTACGAAGCGCACCGCAGCCATGCCTATCAGCGACTTTCTCGTCGCTGGCACGGCGACCGCAAAGTGGGCCACCGTTCAGTGACCTTGCTCGTGACCACTATCAACCTGCTGTGGCTGGCCCCTTGGGCATGGGCTTGCCTGCTTTGGCCACAGTGGGCGTTGGGTTGGGTCTTGTTGGCCTACGCGCCACTGGTGGTCGGGGTGGCGGCTTCGGGTGCGGGGAGGCCGGATGTTGCCTAAACGTCAGCGCGCCATTGTCATTCTCGGTGCCGGTGCTTCCGTTGAATACGGGATACCGGCCACCATTCCACTCACAGACATCATCGAAAATGCGGTTTGTGCTGATGCCTGGATGAAGCGTGTCGGCGGTGATGTCGCGTTTCGGAAAATCAAGAATGACCTCTCTGGCTATTTGACAAACCCCGGGGTTGTGCATTTCGAGCAGATTTATCACTGCGTGCATGAGTTGCTGCACTTCTTTCCACCCACCTCGGGGGCTGCGGACGAATTTAAGCCTTTGCTACAGCCTTTTCTGACCAATAACGCCGGAATCGACAAAGATGCGTTGGGGCCACTCGAACGGAAAATTATCGAGGTGATTTTCTCCGAGGTCTCGAGCCTCTGTAATACGCCAAAGTGCTCCCTTTATCCCCTTGCGGAATTTCTTAAAAGGCTTGGTGAGCGCCATACAACACGGATTTACTCGACAAATTACGACGACTTTCCGCTACAAGCCGCAGAGGGTTTTTTTACCGGTTTTGAAAAACCGACAGGCTCATGCGCTCGCTTCAATGGCGAACAGTTTTGGGATCATTCGAACGAGCACGCGCTGTTCCAGCTTCATGGGTCGGTGCACATGGCCTATGGCGAACCCGGCAGAACAGATATTGGTGAATTGTGTTGGTACGAAGACCGTGCTGAAGCGCTTCAACATTTCCGATTCTCCGGCTCTGGAGAGCGCCGAATGGACGGCACTCAGGTTGTCCGCAGCCCGATCATCACAGGCTTGGATAAGCTCTCGAGAATTCAACAACGTCCGTTCTGCTACTACTATGCCGCATTGGCTCGAGATTTGATGGACGCCGATGTTATCTACGTCATCGGCTCAGGATTGGCTGACTTGCACATGAACACCTGGCTGCATGAGGCGAGATCCAAGAATCGACGAACGCCATTGGTGTTCGTCGACTACTGGGCAAATGGTTTTGCCGCAGAGCGATTCGAACCGGATTCCAAGTTGATCGCGTTATTTCACTCGATGAACGTTCACACCAACGAACTCAGGGAGCATGACTATGGAGCTATGGATGGCTGGACGATCTCTCAAGATAGCTCTGCTGCAGTTTGGGATCAGGGTTTCCAGAAGTTCCTTGGAGCTCCGGATGCCTTGGAAAAGACGCTGCAAAGAATCGACGGCATGTAACCGAGCGGCATCGCCCCTCCCCCAAAGCTCCTCACGCTGCCGCAGGTTTCCGCACCAGTTTTGATATTGAGTTTGGATTAAGGTATCGTTCCACCGCTTTCCGCATTTGTAAGCAGGAGTTGGCAGGAATCCGCAACTGCCTGCACTGGTCTGAAACCTCTCTAAGCCCATTGATTTATATAGCATTCCAACAGAGTTTGGACGCTGTTTTACATGCAATGCGAAGGTTGCGGCCAGGTGAAAATCGTTTGTTTCCAATCTGCTGACCAATCCATATTGCGAACCGATCTACATCAAGCCTATATTTTTCAATAGGTTATGCGTGTGTTGATTTTTTTCGACCAAAATGTCAGAAACTATAGTAAACTTCTGACATACGGAGCCCGCCCATGAGCCAACTTACTGAAAACATTTTTTCCGCTGTGCAGTCCCTGCCCGAGGGAGGTTTGCTGTCGCCTAAGGAGTTTCTGCACTTGGGGTCACGGGCTGCGGTCGACCAAGCACTGACGCGCCTGACACGCGAGGGTAAGTTGCTACGTGTTGGACGGGGTGGCTATGCCGCTCCCGTTCATGGCCGGTTTGGATCGCGCCCGCCTTCCACGGAAGCGGTGGTGCAAGCCATTGAGTCCAGTAGCGGTGAGATTATTGTGGCCAATGGCGCTGCAGATGCCAATGCGCTTGGCTTGACGACGCAGGTGCCGACGCGGGAGGTTTTCTTGACCTCCGGGTCTTCTCGCAAGCTTCGCCTTGGAAACCGTGATGTCGAGCTCAAGCATGGCAGTCGCTGGTTGTTTGTTCTGGGCAAGCGGCCTGCTGGTATGGCAATTCGCGCCTTGTCGTGGCTGGGCCCCGTGGAGACGCCAGCGGCACTGAAGATATTGCGTAGTAAATTACCCTCGACAGAGTGGGAAGCGATGGTTGCCGTCAGGGCGGCGCTACCCAGTTGGATGGCGCGCGCGGTGGGTGAAGTGAGCGCGCATGGCTGAGCTGTGGTTTTCGCTCTCGCGTGGCGATCAGGCAGAGGCACTTGAGGTCGCCGCCGCACGAACTGGGCGGCCAGCGCATCTGCTGGAAAAGGACATCTGGGTCGTCTGGGTTTTGTCGGCAATTTACAGTTCGTCCCTAGCCAGCAAGCTCACGTTCAAGGGCGGCACTTCGCTGTCCAAGGTCTACAAGATCATCGACCGGTTCTCCGAGGATTTGGATCTGACCTACGACATCCGCGAAATCGTTCCCGACTTGCTGCGCGATGGCAATCCGATACCTGGCTCAGTGAGCCAGGAGAGAAAGATCACCAGTGCTGTGCGCAGTCCTTGCCCGGCTGGATCGAAGACACGGTGAAGCCGGTGATCGAAACGGCACTGGATGCCGCTGGCCTGCAGGCAACGCTAACCATTGCCGGCAAAGAAAACGAAAAACTTATCGTGGGTTATCCCGCCGTAAAAACCGGCACGGGGTATTCCGCCCCCACCATTCAGTTGGAGTTTGGGGCGCGCGCCACAGGCGAACCCCACCAGATTCATTCGGTTGCTTGCGACATTGCGCCGGCCATTGATGGCGTACTGTTCCCGACGGCGCAAACTTTGACCATGGCGGCCGAGCGGACGTTCTGGGAAAAAGCAACGGCTGCACATGTCTACTGTCTGCAGGGCCGACTGCGTGGCGAGCGTTATTCCCGTCATTGGTATGACCTGGCCGCCATGGCGAAAACTGAGCACTTCGAGAAGGCGGCAGCGGATCGAGCATTGGCGTTGAAGGTTGCTGAGCACAAATCGATGTTCTTCATTGAGAAAGATGCGGATGGAACCAAGATCAACTACTACAAGGCCGTAACGGGCGCCATCCGGATTATTCCAGCGGGTAAATCGTTGGCTGCTCTTGAGCATGATTACAACGCAATGTTGGAGGATGGTTTGCTGGCGTTGGGTCAACCGGATTTTTCGGCTATCGTTGAAACTTGCCGAGCAATCCAGGCTCGATTGAACAAGAGTTGAAACATGAAGTCGCTAGCGTTCAAAGCAAGCGTTTCAGCGCCACTGCCTACGCGATCAAAGTAACCAGATTTGGCTGCTGGCATGTGCGCAGGCATTGCAATTCATAAGCTTCGACGTCGGCAAGTCGATAACATACGCGGCCGCTCAGTTTCAGATAGTCTGGCCCCATGCGCGCGCCACGCCAGCGTTCAAGTGTGGCTTCGCTGACTTGCCAGCGTTGTGCGAGCTTCTTTTGGTTGAGATGTTGAATTTCCATGGCGGGCCTCTTCGAGTAGTTGACGACTACAGTTGGCCGTAGTTCGGCGACGAAGCCAAGTCATTCGAGGAGAGTGCGCGCAGATTTTTGGTAGGGTATTCCGAAAGTGTCAGCACGTATCCGTTGTGGTAAACTTCTGTCCTCAGTGGTGTTGAGGGCTGGTTTAGATTAGGCGTGCTCTGCACCACCAAATTTCATTCGTGCCCTGCTCATGCGGGGCATGTTCTTTTGGGCTGGCGGGTATTGCTAATTTCATACATGGGCTTATCCGCAGCCTCTAGCTAGAAATGTCGTTTTAAACGACATTGCTACAAAAGCAAGGCGCCTCACTTGGGCCTACAATGATTGGATGCGTCGTTTATGTGTTCTGATCTGTTTTAGCTTGTTTGCCAGCCTCATTCATGCGGCTGTGATGCCAATTGCTGGTTTAGACAATGGCTCTCAGCATGAGATTACTGCGCCTGATTCAGGTGCTCATCATCATGAGGACACTGATGCTCAGGTAAAGACAAAGACAGTTAATCACAATCAATGTCATGGCAAAACTTTCCAGTGTTGTTTGGGTTTCGTTATGACTACCCAAGTAATGTCTAGTGCTGCTATCAATAATTTCAATGTATTTGACTCGCTGTCTCAATCTCTCATGATTGAAGGCTTTTCAAATCAAATATATAGACCTCCAAAATTGCTCGGCTGATTTTTAAACAAATTGGTTTTATTGTGACGCCTTGTCACGCAATTACATTGGAGCTTTACTATGAACATGACTCACTACATGGAGCTATTGGCTGTGAATCAGCCATGGAACTTATTGATTTTTATGGCTATACCGATTGTCTTGGCTGAAACCTTGGCAATTACGGAGCTATATATATTATTTACCCGTAAATTTGAAGGTGCTGTTTTCTATCTCAATCGCTTTTCTGGAATTGCTGTGGGCGTTTACTTTGTTGGGATCATTTACTACATTGTGACCAATGCCATTATTCCTATTACACAGGCAGGCGAGTGGAGAACAGTGATTGATGTAATCGCTGTTAGCACTTATGTCATCGCAGGATTACCGCTGATCTGGATTGCCTTACAAGAGTTTGGTTTAGTTAATCGAGCACTAGATCAAATGGGTAAGTTAAAGATCCATGCGATCTGCGTTGCTTTGTTCTTAGTGTTCGGCCATATCGCTATGATCGCTGGCATGCTAGATCCATCCATTCTTGGTTACAAGGGAGCTAGTTCTCATCAAATGAGTTCTGGTGCTGATAGTCATGAATTCTGTCACCCCGAAGAGCATGAAAAGATGATGAAACAACATCAGCAAATGATGGGTAATGGGCAAATCAAACAAAATATGCCAATGAGTACTCAAGGACACTCCCATTAATAATTGGTAGGATCATCCACCCTAGGCTCTGGTCGATTCCGCCTCGGGCAACCAAGAAATACAAATAGCACACTTGTTGGGCTATTTTCTTTTGGGGATTAGATAGTGCAAGTTTCCTACCCAGCTCGTAGGCAGCCTTAAAGTAGGAATGTCGTTTAAAGTGACAACCTATGTGGTGGGCAGTTCAATTACAAAACAGGCCCCACCGTGCTTAGCGTTATAAGCCGTAATGTCACCACCGTGCCGATTAATAATATTTTTTGATAGCCACAGACCAATCCCAGAGCCAGTCTGTTTATTGCTGACCATAAGCTCAAAAATTTTAGTTTCCTCACCCGCCTTGATGCCACCCCCATTATCTTGAATAAAGACTTTTATGGACGATTGATCTGAAATTGCACTTATTTGTATTTTTTTACTTTTGCTATCAGTGCTATCTAGAGCGTCGAGCGCATTATTGATAATGTTAATTAACACTTGCTGCCATTCACTCATATTTAGACTTATCTGAAGGTTATCCCGACAATCAAGTTCAATGATCGTGTTCGATGAACGCAGCCTGCCATTTGAGATATCAATAACCTGCGTAATAGATTTAGCAAGATTAATCACAGAAACATGATTGTTTTGATTTGAGCTTAATCTCGATAGATTTTTAATAATGGTGGACGCCCTGTTGACGTCATCCAACATGCTTTTACAAATCTCTTTAAAAATAAAAATATTGCTTGGATCAGACTCTATTTTTTTGTCAAAATATTGAACATTGAGCATTAATGCGCCCAGTGGTTGATTAATTTCATGTGAAATCGTAGATGCCAGCGCATTAATCGAAGATGATCTATTCAGTTTTTGTAGCGAGAGGATCATGCCATTGCGCTCTTCAAGCGTATGCGATAGACGCAAATTCATGTTGTTAAGGCGACTGTGCTCAGTAAGTCCTAGCTGAAGCCTCAGTGCAATATAAGTAAGGTTTCGAATCGAATTAAGCAGAGTAAGGAAAAACCAGATGGCAAGGTTATAAGGCTTCAGATCAAAAGCATATCCGCTATATCTAGAAAACACATTAAATACTCTTAAAAAATAGAGCAGACTTGCAAGCAGAAATATGACAGCGAGAAAGCTGAAAAAGAATCGATTTGAAAACTCTTTCCTGACAGTAAAGGTTTCATAAAGGCAAAGTAAATTAGCAATCCCAAATACTGGTGTTGAGATGGCTGATAATTCAGGAGTAATCAATCCATTAGCTGAGTATCTTCCAAGCTCTATTAGTAGAAAAAATCCAGCGGGGATTAAAAAGAGCGGCCAACTAATTTTTTTCGGGATTGAACCTATTGAAAGTTTTTTAAGGGACTGGCTAAATAAAAGAATGGACAGTACCTCAAAAGAAACCATCAGGCTGTAACTGATTACCAGAGGGATTTCATTTCTAAAAACAGTGACTGATGTGGCAATTGAAGTAAAAAGGCAGCCATATATCCAGAGCGTAGCTGAAGCATCCTTTTTTCTAAAAAATAAAGAGGCAATCAGGATTCCAGCCACCAAACTAATAGCGCTATAAAGTAGAAACAGCGCTTGAATTGTCGTAAGGTTCATTGGGGTTGAGTGTAGACTAGTTTATGGGCTCTTAATCCATTTTGGGGTGATTGGAAGGGCTTGGCAGGAGCGCTAAGAGCTTATCCCTGTTTGGTGTGAATCTTACAAGGTGGCATGGAAACAGACCCACCCATCTTCGGCTTTGGTCGATTTCGCTCTGGGCCACCAAATACCTCTAAACTACCTTCAGGTAGTTTTTTCAATGGCAAGATGTACTGGCGGCTGAATCTCTGTATTTAAATGGGCATCCATAAAAAGATGTTACGGTATGTATGTATTAGAACCCTAAAATGCGGTATTTAATTTCTGGCCCCAGCGATAAATCCATCACACTCGAACAATGAGCTACGAACTATGAACTATGCGGCCATCAATAAATCGAATCATATTGATGCAGAAAATACGACGCTCATTTTGATCGATTTACAGGGTCGCCTGATGCCCGCGATTGAGCAAGGTGAAAAAATTCTTCAACAATGCATCCGTACAGCCCAGATTGCTCAACTGCTAGAAATCCCCATCATTGGCACTGAGCAAAGTCCGCTTAGTTTAGGGGGTAATATCGAGGCCATTAAACCGTACTGCAGCAAAACGATAGTCAAGAATTACTTCAACGCATGTGCCGATGGCCTTGTGGAGGCGATCCCCAGCAAACGCAAACAATGCATTCTGATGGGATGCGAGACTCATGTTTGCGTAATGCAAACAGCCCTCAATCTCATCGACGAGGGTTACGATGTTTCGATAGTGGTTGATGGTGTTGGCTCGCGCCGAGCGCTTGATAAGCAAATTGCACTTGATCGGCTGCAAATTGCTGGGGCCAGACTCATCACAGCCGAGATGCTTGGGTTTGAGTGGCTTAAGACAGCTCAAAATACAGCCTTCAAAAAAGCGCTTGCGCTACTGAAACAATAGATCCAGGCCATTAAAAACCTAAAACTACCTCCGAGTAGTTTTTTCGTTGGTCGAGCCGCAGGTAAAAAAACATTTAAGCTAGTTCAATATTAAATATGCAGATTTATTTTTGTTTGTCCATGACAACTTGGGGCTACCTTCTACTAGGCGATCTTTTTTGTTGTCATGCGAAAAATGTCGCTTTGAACCAGATAGCCAAATCCTTAAATCAGGTAAGATTGCCCCATCATTTATTCGAGGTCGATATGCCTAAATTCAATAAGTTTTTGTTTGTAATCTCCGCTTTGTTATTCATTAATAACTCCTATGCCGATAAAGAAGTTACGCCTATTCCTAAAATCACAGATGAATGGCGTTTTTCGGTAACGCCGTATGCCTGGCTGTCGGGTATGAATTCGACGCTATTTGTGAACAATAGTGCAGTTGGTAAAGCGGATCTGTCCGGTAGTAATGTACTGAGCAAGGTGAGCGCTGCGGCCATGCTATCTGTTGAAGCACATAAAGGCAATTGGGGTGTGATGGGTGACCTCATCTATGTGCAGCTGAATAACCAATCTGCCAAGGTAGTAGATCAAGTCGACCTAGGAAGTTCTGCGAATATAAAAAGTACGATTTTTACGGGGGCAGCAACTTATACGCTTTTAAATACCCCAAATGCTTATGTTGATGGATTGCTTGGGGCGCGAAGTATTAGTACCTCAACAACAGTCAACGTTCGGGTCATTGGATACCCATTAAATAAAACCGAATCCAATACAACCTCTACCGTTGATCCGATCGTTGGCTTAAAAGGCCGCTATCGGATTGCGGATACTAGTTGGTACATTCCGGTCTATGGCGATATTGGCGGCGGAGGCGGTAAAACAAATGTGACTTGGCAGGCAATGACCGGTATTGCTAAAGCATTTCCATGGGGTGATGTCACGCTAGCCTATCGGGCGCTTTATTACGATATGGGATCAAGCGGTGTTTTACAAAAAACCACCATGTCAGGACCAGTTTTGGGCGCTACATTTAATTTTTAAAAGATTTTTAAAGGCTATCTAGATAGGATACAGAGTATGTCCTCACCCTCACGGCGCAATTTTTTGAAAACCTCGGTGGCTGGCATTGCTATGACTGCTGGATCTCACGCCTTTGCCCAATCACCTAATCTTTCAAAGAAAACGATTGATGAGTTTCAGGTATTAGAAGCCCAAAAGAGTATTGATACCACTGCCAATTGGAACGATGGTTTATCCCATCCGATTCCTTATAAAAATCCGCCAGGAATGGGCAAAGAGAGGGGCATCGCCCTAGGTGGTGGCGGAACGCCATTGCTGGGGTTTTATGCTGGCTACTTTAACGCGCTTAGAAAAAATGGCGTTGACCTGGGTAATGCTGACATTATTGTTGGAACCTCTGCTGGGTCTATATTTGGCTCGATGTTAACGGGTGGTCGTTTGTGGTTAATAGTGGATGAAATGGATTTCTTTAATGACTTTCCTAAATTGTTTGTTGATTTAGTACCCGCCGTTAAATTTAATGATTCTCAAAAGCGGGCAACCGCAACGGCGTTAGCAGCATCCGATGGCTCACCAGCAACGATTCAGCGGATTGGTAAGGCCGCAATGGCCTCACTCAACCCCAATGGTGTAGATAAACAATACAAGGTCGTAGAGAAGATCATCGCTATGACTAAGTGGCCCTCACCAGCGATGTATACGACTACTATTGATTGCTTTACTGGCGAGCGCTTGGTGGTTTCTTACAAAGATAATGTGCCTATTAACGTTGCCGCATCTGCCAGCTCATCTGCACCTGGACAGGTGGGGCCAACCTTTGTAAAAAATCGTATTTGTATGGATGGGGGGATTTTTCAAACGAGTACGCACAGCGATGTCATCGCTGGAGTTAAGCGGGCGATCATTTTCTCTTTAGGAGATGGGACCAAGAATGAACAAAAACAAGGGCTACGCCTTTCCAACTTGCCAAATACGGTAAATCAAGAAGTAAAGGATTTAGAGGCTGCGGGCACTAAAACTAAACACATCATCGTTGGTTTGCCCCCTGGCCTGAGTAAGATAGAAAATTTAATAGACCCCAAATGGATTGGAGCCTATTTAAAATTAGGCTGGGATAGAGGGATTGCTGACATACCCATGATGAAGTCATTCTGGGCATGATTAAATAAGGTTGCTCATTCTGGACCTTAGTTGATTCAGTCTCAGGCAGCCAATTTCAAATGCCCTGCTTCGTGCGGGGCATTTTCATTGGTGGGGTAGATATTACTAATTTCCCGCTTTAGCATCTGGCCAGCCCCTCGCTAGAAATGTCGTGTAAACCGACAGTTATATGGGGTATATTAAATTTTTACTTTGAATTATCTAAAGCTCAAAAACTGATGAAAAAACTACTCAGCATTCTCATCGCGACTTCTCTCGGCTTTGCCCCATTAGCAAATGCTTGTACAAGCTTCCTTTTATCAGGCAACGATGGCGGGTATGTTTATGGGCGCACTATGGAATTTGGCTTGCCTTTAAAGTCTCAGTTAATGACGGTTCCTAGGAATATAGCAATGCTTGGTGTAGGGGTTGATGGAAAGCCGGGCACCGGAAGGAACTGGACCACTAAATATGCCACGGTTGGTATGAATGGCTTGGGATTGCCGATACTGGTTGATGGGATGAATGAAAAAGGCTTAGTAGGTGGCTTACTAAATGCGCCCAATACAGCAGTCTTCCAAGCAGTTGCACCTGAACAGTCAGCTAATAGTATTTCTTCTGCGCAAATATTGACTTATGCCTTGACTAATTTTGCAACAGTTGAAGAAGTAAAGGTTGGCTTAAAGTCTATTATGGTTAATCGCTCAACAATTCCTCAGTTCGGCAATAAGACAGCGCCAATACACATGACTTTGCATGATGCCAAAGGAAAAAGTATTGCTGTTGAGTACATTCAGGGTCAACTTCAAATTACTGACAATCCAACGCATGTAATGACTAACGATCCAGTATTTGCTGACCATTTGGCTTCTATTGGTAACTATGCCAACCTATCGCCAGTAGAGAAAGACCCGTTAGTTATTAATGGGACAAAATTTTACCCACCTAGCACTGGTAGCGGCTTGCATGGATTGCCAGGCGATTATTTGAGCACTAGTCGTTTTATTCGTGCAGTGTTCCTTTCTAAGTCGGTGCCAACAACCCATTCGACAGAGAGGCAAATCAATTCTGCGTGGCATATCCTAGGTAGTTTTGACATTCCTCCAGGAGCTGTACAAACCGTTGCAGGCAGTGCTTATGGCGGCAGTGTAGCTGGTATAGAGGTAACTGAATGGTCTGCAGTTGCGGATAATAAAAACATGACTTACTTTATCAAGATGTATGACAACTCTAATGTTCAAAAGTTTGACATGAAAAAAATGGATATAAATGCTAAGGAAATAAAATATATTAACGTGGATAAACCGCAAACATATATTCAATTGAATTAATAAATATTATGGCCCATGGTTATTTGTAGTTGAAGGCGCTGCTCGGGCCTGAAATAACCACAAGCTTCAAACTTTAATTTTTAATTTATAAATTCATCACACGATCATGCTAAAACTATCTCACCAAATTATTTCAGTCACATTTCTGTTTGGCATTTTTATGGGCTCTGCACTTGCGCAGGGAATTAGCTCTTCCAAGCCAACTGTGGGCACTGAAAAATCGGTTAATACTGAAGATATCGCTAAGAAACTATCCAATCCTATTGCGAATATGATTTCTGTACCAATGCAATATGAATTTAGTCGTGGCGTTGGAAAAAATCAAGGTGGCTCAGAGCAAACGCTATTGTTCCAACCGGTAGCCCCGTTTAATTTAGGTGGTGGCGATATTTTTATTGTGCGCCCCATCATTGCTGGCGTAAGAGAAGTCAGTGTTCAGAATGGCGCTGGCCAATCCTTCTCGGGATATGGAGTTGCTAGTGTGACACTAGAGTCTTTCTATGCGCCTAATACAAACTCATCATGGATCTGGGGTATTGGTCCTTATGCGCAATCACCCTCTGGTAATAGCGGTAAGTTCGGTTCACAGCAAACCGGCGCCGGCGTTACTGCTGTAGTACTCAATCGTGATGGCCCTTGGACCTATGGCCTGCTGGGTTACCAGTCTTGGAGTGTCGGCGGTAATCCCAGTTATGGAACGCAAAACAATTTATATGGCCAGCCGTTTCTTGCGTACACCACAAAAACAGCATGGACCTATTCCGCCAATATGCAGGCCCAATATAACTACGACGCCCGTCGTACTTCAAATCCCTTATATGCGGGCGTTTCAAAGTTAATGGTGTTTGATGGCGTGCCTATTTCTTTTGGAGCCGGCCCCATTTACTATGTGAGTAATACGCCTGGCGGCCCATCAGGCTGGGGTGCTCGTGCTACAGCAACTTTAGTTATTCTGAAGTAGTGGCGGTCACAGTGCTGCACTGAATTATTTCCATCATTTAGCTAGATAGCCCACTTGTTGGGCTATTTTCTTTTGGCTGGGCGGAGCTTGCTAAGTAGCCGTACAGCAGTAATCTGCTTTACAGCGCCACTTAATTTAAACGAATGTGCCAAGAGCGCGATATCAATTAAACTTATTTAATAAATTACCGATCTATCGTAGGAGTAATAAATGTTTTGTAAATTCCAGTCCCTTTGGATTCTTATTGGATCTTTTATATTGGTATCACTATTTCCGGCCATTAGCCAAGCTGAGCCAGCAGTTCCTGCGTTTTATCAGGCAGTGATCCAAATGAAAGCGGATGGTAGGTTGGGCCAAGTTATTAAAAAAGTACCTGTAAAGACGCAGGTTCCAGGCGCGCAGGCATGGCGAATCGCCTATATATCCTCTGATGTTCAGGGCCGCAAAACCATCTCAACCGGCTTGGTAATGGCCCCGATTGGAAAAGCGCCGGTGGGGGGTAGACCTTTGCTAGTTTGGGCGCATGGCACAACTGGCACTGCGCAAAACTGCGGGCCATCTCAAATTGATAATCCTGCTCAATCACTTAATCAATATTTCTTAATCAATGGAAACTCTTGGACAGACTACGGCCTACCTAGTATTGAGCATTTCATTAAACAAGGCTATGTGGTTGTGGCAACAGACTATCAAGGTTTAGGCGGTGGCGGAAAGCATCAATATGCTGTTTCTGCAACCAATGCAAGAGATGCAATTAATTCAGCTAGAGCTGCAGCCACCATAAGTGAATTAGGGGCGGGATCTAAGGCGGTAATGTATGGCTGGTCACAAGGTGGCGGCTCCACCTTGGCTGCTGCAGGTTTAAATAAGTACATCACCCAAGCGGGCACGGCAAAAGATGGAATCGAGTTTTTAGGATTCGTTGCCTTAGCGCCACTTGATCTTGTGGCAGCAATTCCGCCGGGTAAATTAAATGATGAAAGTGCTCAGAAATTGCTAATGGGGTTAGAGGAAAGTTTCGGGGGGAATGTTTTTAATTTCGCTCACTTTGCTATGGCTATGTGGGGCAGCACTAATGCATTCTCTAATATTCAATTAAGCAACATCTTTACTGATGAGGGTGCTAAGGTGGTGGATGAGATTATGTCCAATAAGTGTATGCATACTCTTGCTGATACGTTGAACTATAACTTTGGAGCTAGCTTTAAGTCATTATTAAAACCCCAGGCAGAAAATGCTCAGGCTTGGGCTGAAGCATTTAAAGCAGGCGGCGTTTCTTCAGAAAAGCCAATTGCTCCAGTGATCATTTACTGGGGAGCGGCGGATACAGTATTGCCCCCATCAATGGGGCAAGCCTATAGACAAAAAATGTGCCAACAAGGTGGTAATGTCGCTAGAGTGCAGCTGCCAGGAAAGCAAACGCACTTTAGTACTCCAGCGGCATCAGCTACTTCATATATTGCCTGGATAGCCGATCGTTTTGCTGGTAAAGAGATGGTGAGCGGTTGTATTTCTGAGGTAGTGATGGAGTAGGGTCAAATCTCCTGCGGACTTGATGGGGTTGGCCTATCTACTAAAAGACTATTTCTGATGATGTGAAGCTCAACTAATTTATTACCGCAATCATCATTTGATTGTTATCATAAATTGAGCGATACAAACACGACAATTAACAAGCTTTTGTCGTTTGCTAAGTTTGGCAAAACATATGGAGCTAAAAATGACAAAAATAAAAAGTAAGAGCCTCAATATTGATATTGGTATATCTGAATCGAACAGAAAAAAAATAGCAGAGGGTCTTTCAGATCTGTTGGCTGATAGTTATACGCTGTATATGATGACTCACAACTTTCACTGGAATGTGAAGGGCCCACAATTTAATACCCTTCACAATATGTTTATGGCTCAATATACCGAGCAATGGGCTGCATTGGATTTAATTGCTGAGAGAATTCGGGCATTAGGCTATCCAGCGCCCGGGACCTATAGTGAGTTTATTAAGCGTGCGTCAATCAAGGAAATCAGTGGTGTTCCCAAGGCTGAAGAAATGATTGCTTATCTTGTAAAGGCACAAGAGGCTACTGCTAAAACAGCCCGCAAACTATTTAATGTTGTAGATTCAGCGAACGACCAACCTACGGCTGATGTACTTACCCAAAGAATAGACATACATGAGAAAACAGCATGGATGCTGCGTAGCTTATTAGAGGACTAGTTGCGCACTATTCTAGAGGCCCGAGATAGCCCACTTGTTGGGCTATTTTCTTTTGGGTTGCTATATTCGTTAGTAGCAAGCTGCGTAGGGCTTAGTGGAATCAGCGCATATGGGGTCAACAATGCTTGTAGTGTGAGAAATATTGGGATTAATACGACGCAGGCCTTGTTAGATCAAAATCTTATATGCTCATGAGAAAAGAGTTTATTTAGAGCCCTCATTAGGGCGTAATATGGACTTGACTAAAACCATTGCTTTTATTGGCCCCAACAAAAAGCTAACCGACGGAACTCTACATGCTGACCTTATTTAAGAAATACCTTCCATTGCTAGCTTTAGCACTTCTGTCAGTCAATGCATTGGCTCAGAAAAATGACGCCATCCTAAGTACAGAGCAAGTGCAGAAAGCGATTGAACGCGGCGCAATCTTGTGGGATGTTCGAGATGAAAAAAGTTATTTGCGTGGACATATTCCCGGGGCAATTAACTTTGGCGAAGTAGGTCAGACCTTAAGAGATCCCAATAAGGAAGACTACATACCTATTGAGCAAATTCAAAAATTATTTAATGCTGCCGGTTTGGATATCAATCGCGAGATAGTGGTGTACGGAGGGCGTGGCAATCCTTACGCCTATTTTGGTATGTACACCATCAATTATTTTGGCGGTAAACAGGCGGAGATTTACCACGATGGTATTGATGGTTGGAAATCTGCGGGCCTTCCTATGGCAATAGACCGTCAAACCTTGGCGCCTGTATCTGTTGCGTTAAAGGAGCAAGCTCAAATGAATGTAACTAATGCAGAAATGCAGAAATTAATTCAAGCGGGTCGTTTACAAGTTATTGATGCACGAACACCTGATGAGTATGCGGGTAAGGATGTCAGGGCTATTCGGGGTGGCCACATTCCCAATGCGATCAACATTCCCTTTGAGGAAAATTGGCAAGAGCCAGATACCGCAATAAAGCTTAGCAAAAAACAGGTGCCTGACAATGCTGGAATGGCCCTGAAAAGTACGGCAGATCTGAAAAAGCTGTATTCCAAATTAGATCCGGATAAAGAAACGGTGGTGTACTGCCAGAGCGGCGTTCGCGCTGCCGAGACTGCCGTTGTCCTCAAAAATTTGGGCTTCAAAAAAGTAAAGGTCTATGAC
This sequence comes from Polynucleobacter sp. TUM22923, assembly GCF_030295705.1. Taxonomy (NCBI): domain Bacteria; kingdom Pseudomonadati; phylum Pseudomonadota; class Betaproteobacteria; order Burkholderiales; family Burkholderiaceae; genus Polynucleobacter; species Polynucleobacter sp. TUM22923. Next base: position 1,793,555 of record NZ_AP027274.1, on the reverse strand, counting down.
TCATCATGGCTTGGATGGGGAAATAACCTCAATGCCCCTGTGGCTGAAGAGACCTTTCTTAATGTCGGCGCTTTAAATGCCAAAATTGCAGCTATGCAAGGTAAGATCACTCAGCTAGAGGAAGCTCTTAAGGCAAAAAATAATTGAGTCTTAAGCGACAATGTATTACTAAGCCCTCTGAAAACGAGGGCTTTTTATTAGCTGCCGTGTCGGCGAATGTCATCTCTTGAACAATACACAAAGGCGCTAGTGAATAACGAAAGCAAAGGAATGCTAATTGGGTTTATAGGCATTTTGATTTTTAGCTTAACTTTGCCAGTCAGTAAGATTGCTGTTTTAAGCTTCGATCCGTATTTTATTGCATTTGGAAGGGCGGCATTAGCGGGCCTAGTCGCGCTAGCTTATCTTACATACAAAGAGGAGGCTATCCCCAGCAGAGTTGATTTTGTCAAATTCATCGTGATTTCTTTGGGGGTTGTTTTTGGTTTCCCAATTTTTACTACTGTAGCGATGACGCAAGGCTCTTCCTCTCATGGTGCCGTAATCCTCGGCATGATGCCCCTAGCTACCACCGTTATTGGAGTCATTCGATTTAAGGAGCGACCCTCTTTAGGATTTTGGTTAGTGTCTTTATTGGGCGCTGCTATTGTGATGACGTATGCATTAATGAAGAATGCTGGAGGCTTTACTCACGTAGATATTCTATTGGTGCTTGGTGGCATATCCGCTTGTATAGGCTATGTAGAGGGTGGCGAGTTATCTAGAAAGATGAATCCAAGAGCGGTCATTTCATGGGCATTGGTCATTTCTCTGCCAATTAATCTAGTGATGACATATTACTTATTTGACGGGACATACATTAGCGCTGGAAGTACTGCATGGCTCAGTTTTGTGTACCTAAGCCTATTTCCGATGTTCTTAGGCTTCTTCTTTTGGTACGAGGGCTTAGCCATTGGAGGTATTGCGCGCGTGAGTCAAGTGCAGCTCATTCAACCCTTTTGCACCCTTCTTGCTGCTAGTGTTCTGTTGGGCGATTCTCTGACCTGGATGAATCTCTTGTTTGCAGTACTAGTAGTGTCTACCGTCATCTTGGGCAAAAAGATGTTGGTTAAACGAGGTCACCAATAAAGCCTTACTTATATGAGAAGATATCAATAAATTAGCCGTTAACCATGGAAGAAATATGACTCAATCTTCACGTCGCACCTTTTTAAAAAGCTCTGCTATTGGCGTTGCTGCTGTTGCTGGTTCACAAGCGATGGCCCAGTCTTCGGCCCCTTCACCAAGTGCGCTTGCTCAGGTAGGTGCTCTAGAGGCAAGCAAGCTTTTAGCCACCACTGCCAACTGGAATGATGGCTTAGCGCATCCGATTCCTTATAAGCCGATGCTAGGACTAGGAAAAGAGCGTGGGCTCGCCTTTGGTGGAGGCGGTATTGTTTTGATTTCTTGGTATGTGGGCTATTTCCATGCCTTAAAAACACAAGGCTTAGAAATGAACAACACTGATATTGTTGTTGGCACTTCGGCCGGCTCTCTTTTTGGCTCAATGTTGATGAATGGCAATGTGTGGCGCATCACTAAAGAGCTTGATCTCTTTAAAGATTTCCCTAAGATTCTCGCTAAACTAGTGCCAGAGACGCAATTTAATGAGAGTCAAATGCGGGCTAAAAAAATAGCAACCACCGTTAAAGATGCCAGCCTCGAATCTATTCAATCTCTTGGGCGTGCCTCAATGGCAGCGCGTAATAGTACGGGTGAAGGCCAGTATAAGAAAACAGTAGAGGATTTAATCGGTGTAACCACGTGGCCATCGAAGGATTTGTACATTACTGCAATGGATTGCTATACAGGAGAAAGATTAGTTGTTTCGCAATCGAGCAATATTTCTGCCTCGATTGCCTGTGCTGCAAGCTCATCTTTAGCTGGTGGTGCTGGCCCAACCTTTTTAAAGGACAGACTTTGCATGGACGGCGGCATGTGTCAAACCAGCACCCATACTGATGTCATTGCCGGAGTTAAAAAAGCGGTCGTATTTTCTCTTGGCGATGGTACACGGGAAGAAGTAAAGAGAAATTTAAAGACAACTAATTTTCCAGACACTTTGCTACAAGAGATTGCAAGCTTAAAAGCGCAGGGTACAAAAACAATGCATATCATTGCTGGATTGCCACCGGGCATGACAAAAATTGATAGTGTCATGGACCCAAATCTGATTGCTCCTTTTATGAAATATGGATTTGATCGAGGCATGGCAGAGGCCGCAAAGCTTAAAGAGTTTTGGGCTTAAGTGATTAGGTAGTAAGTCAACAGTCGCTTGAAGGCCCTCACACATGAGGGCTTTTTTAATTCTATTTTTAATCCTGAGGAGAATGATCGGCATTAAAAAAGACGGTCTTTTAGGTGAGTGAGGACTACACTGAGTGTTCATTAAATCGTTAGGCTGCTAAAAATGCTAGATACCCTCGTTCTCAGTCGCATTCAGTTTGCTAGCAATATCACTTTTCATATCTTATTTCCAACGATTACGATCGCTTTAGGGTGGTTTCTGTTCTATTTCAAGCTGAAATTTATTCGCACTAATAATGCAGTTTGGAACGATGCTTATAAATTTTGGGTGAAGGTCTTTGCCTTAACTTTTGCGCTGGGTGTGGTCAGCGGCATCACAATGAGCTTTCAGTTTGGAACAAATTGGCCTGGCTATATGAAAACTGTAGGCAATGTTGCTGGACCCTTGCTAGCGTATGAAGTGTTGACGGCATTTTTTCTAGAGGCTACTTTTCTAGGTGTAATGTTATTTGGAAGCAACCGCGTAAGCCAAAAGACACACTTAGTCGCTTCTTTTTTGGTCGCTTTTGGAACCAGCCTATCAGCCTTCTGGATCATCGTTTTAAATTCTTGGATGCAAACACCACAGGGTTACAGCATCATAAATGGGGTCGTGCACGCAGATAGTTGGATGGCAATTATCTTTAATCCATCGATGCCTTATCGATTAGCGCATATGATGACAGCCTCATTCTTAACAGCAGCATTTTTTGTTGCTGGAATATCGGCTTATCGATCTCTCAGAGGATCAAGTTCAGCAGCCAATACACTGACACTGAAGTTTGCCATAACCGTTGCAGCTGCTTTAATCCCAGCGCAGATTTTGTTAGGTGATATGCATGGACAAAATACTCTGGAATATCAGCCGGCAAAGTTAGCTGCAATGGAGGGTATTTGGGAGACATCCAAAAACGTTCCCGCAGTATTGTTTGCTATTCCAGATGCATCTACTAAATCGAATTTATATGAGCTCGCAATTCCGAATTTGGCTTCACTCTACTTAACGCACTCTTGGGATGGCGAAGTCAAGGGCTTAGATGCGTTTGGCAAGGATATCCCTCCTGTGCTGCCAATATTCTTTGCATTTCGAATCATGGTTGGTGTGGGGGTGTTGATGCTGCTTATTTCTTGGGTTAGTTATTGGCGGATAAGAAGTCGTCATGAGTTGCCAAAGTATCTCAAGATTGCATTGGTGGGAATGACCTTTTCAGGATGGGTTGCCGTAGTTTCGGGTTGGTATGTGACTGAGATCGGAAGACAGCCATTTTTAGTTAGTGGTATTTTGAGAACTGCGGATGCGGTGACTACCGTCTCTAACTCCATGGTGTTTAGCACGTTGTTTATGTATCTATTGCTTTACGTAGGCCTGCTCAGTGCTTATATCTGGATCGTTTTCTATATGGCCAGAAAAGCAGATTTACCAGAAGCAACATTAGGGAATACGACATCATGAATTTAGACTATTCACTCGCCAGCAATTGGCTGCCATTATTCTTTTTTGGCGCCATGGGGGTTTCATTTTTACTGTATGTCGTCTTGGACGGCTACGATCTTGGCGTTGGCATTCTGTTGCGCCGAGCGGGAGATGAGGATAAAGATGTCATGATTTCCTCTATCGGCCCTTTTTGGGACGCTAACGAAACCTGGCTTGTATTGGCGGTAGGCCTGCTTCTGGTGGCCTTTCCCTACGCTCATGGGGTAATTCTTACAGAGCTGTATTTGCCAGCCGCTCTAATGCTCATGGGACTAATCTTACGGGGTGTTTCTTTTGACTTCAGGGTTAAGGTCAATATTGAGCAAAAGCCTTTATGGAATTTTTTATTTTATTTTGGAAGTCTCGTAGCCTCTTTAATGCAGGGAATCATGATTGGCAGAGTGATTATTGGTTTTGAATCTGGCTGGCAGGGCTGGCTTTTCTCATTACTAGTAGCCTTGTTTTTACCGATTGGCTATTCATTACTGGGCGCCTGTTGGTTGATTATGAAAACAGAGGGTGAGCTACAGAAAAAAGCAGTTCAGTGGGCCAAGGGATCATTGTGGTTAAGTGCTTGCGGTATTGCATTAGTCTCCATTGCAACCCCTTGGTTTAGCCCAGAAATTTTTCACAAATGGTTTACTTTCCCTGCCTTCTACTGGCTAATGCCGATTCCAATTGCTACTGGCCTGCTATTTATTTTGATGCATAAGATTTTGTTTGATTTTGACCATGATCACTATCATGCCCAATGGATCCCATTTGTATCTACGGTAGGTATTTTTTGGTTGGCTTTATTAGGAATTGCCTACAGCCTATTTCCATACTTGGTCATGGATCAGGTGACGATCTGGGAGGCTGCCGCCTCAACAGATGCCTTATGGATGATTTTTTGGGGTGCTGTAGTGGTACTTCCGATGATCCTTGCCTACACGGCTTATTCTTACAAGATTTTCTGGGGAAAGACTGAGGAGCTCACTTATCATTAACGTGAACCTCTTGGCTTGAAAAATTACTAGTAAGTAGTACTTTGTTGTGAAAATATAAAATATATGTGCTGGAGACAGATTTGTACAAATTAATCGCCTTTGACGCTTACGGTACTTTATTCGACGTGTACTCTATGGGGCAGTTAGCTGAATCGCTCTTTCCTGGTCAGGGAGAATCTCTTGCCATTATGTGGCGGGATCGTCAGATTGAATACACCCGCCTTGTCACTATGAGTGATCCCAATCCAGCGGGTAGTCAGTATTACTTGCCCTTCTGGGAGTTGACGATTCGTTCATTACGTTATGTATGTAAGCGGATGAAGCTAGACTTAAATACAGCCACTGAGAATCGTTTAATGGATCAGTACGCTAAGCTTACTGCGTTTGAAGATAGCTTTTCAGTATTAAAGCAGCTCAAAGGGCTGGGAATGGCGACAGCTATTCTTTCTAACGGTAGCCGTGAGATGCTAGAGACCGTTGTTCAAAGCAATCATCTAAAGCCTTATCTAGATCAAGTGGTTACTGTTGAGGAAGTAAAGCTATTTAAGACTGCGCCACAAAGTTACCAGCTTTTATTGGATGCTTTTTCTGTTAACAAAGATGAAATACTATTTGTATCTAGTAATGCTTGGGATGCTGTAGGCGCTTCTTGGTTTGGCTTGGATGTTTTTTGGGTTAATCGCCAAGGCTTGCCTTTTGAGGAGATCGGCAATCAGCCTAATTTTGAGGGCAACTCTTTATCAAAAGTGCTGGAGATTTTTAAGTAAGCTGACAGCGTGAAGTAATAAAGGTTAAATTGACTGCATCAAATATATCCAGGAGATGGGCAGCGTGTTGACTCCAACAAAAGAAGAGCTTCTTATTCTTGAGTCTCTCAGAGAGCATCGGCGTAAGCATCGTCAGCGTATTAGTCGTGTCGGGACTTCACATCTTCAGGAAGTGCTTGCGCCGCTAACAGTTGGTCAGAGGATTTCAGATGCAGTAGCTCGTACAGTAGGATCTTGGCGTTTTATCATCATTCAAAGCCTTTGTATTTGCGCTTGGATCTTCTATAACGCGATGTTCAGCCCAAACCCCTGGGATCCATATCCATTTATCTTATTAAATTTAATGTTGTCATTTCAGGCTGCCTATACTGCGCCCGTTATTATGATGAGTCAAAATCGTTTATCAGAGGTCGATCGACAGCAAGCAGGGAATGACTTTGAGGTCAACATCAAGGCAGAGTTAGAAATAGAATTACTGCATCAAAAAATTGATGTGCTGAAAGAAAAAGAACTATTAGCTTTAACAAAGGCAGTTGAAGATTTAGGCGCGAAGATCGAAGCTATTCGAATTTCAGGCTAAGCGGGCATCAAGGAACACAAGAACTATTACATGGAACTACCTATGATCGATTTATCCAAAACCCCAGACGATTTACCAATTCCTCAAGATGATGGCGCCGCCAAACATCTGATTGGTATGCTTTTGCCGAAGATTTCATTGGCAAGTAGCAATGGAAAATCGATTGACCTTGCTTCATACCCCGAGTTCTTGGTGATCTACTGCTATCCAATGACTGGGCAGCCGAATGTAGCCCTGCCAGATGGCTGGGATCAGATCCCTGGTGCTCGTGGCTGCACTCCTCAGAGTTGCTCATTCAGAGATCACTATCAAGAGTTAAAAGCGTTAAATGCGGACGTACTTGGTCTTAGCGTTCAAACTACCGAGTATCAGAAGGAGATGGCTGAAAGACTGCACCTGCCATTTCCGGTGGTAAGCGATGTAGATTTTCAGTTGCAGAAGGCCTTAAATTTGCCTACTTTTATTGCTGCTGGAATGACTTTGCTGAAACGCCTAACAATCATTGCTCGGGCTGGAAAAATTGTTGCGGTGCATCACCCTATCTTCCCTAGCGATAGTGATCCTGCTTGGGTGATAGCTTATCTCCAAGAACATCAGTAATTACCCTGTCAAGATTTCTAAAGCAATAGTGATTCTCAGGTTTGATGTTACGAAGTGTGTCAGAATTGTGGTTAAACAACGATAAATATTCTAGGAGAGCAACAAACATGAAGCCAATTTCTTTAGTGCTTGGAGTGACAACAGTATTGCTACTAAGTGCATGCCAATCTATGGAGCATGGTACGGGGCAAAAAGCATCATCGATATTAGATTCGCGCTCTGGATCCAATACAAAAGGGACTGTAAATTTTGTTTGGCAAGGTCATGACGTATTGGTTACCGGCAATTTTTCTGGACTTAAACCAAATGCCGAGCAAGGATTTCATGTTCATGAAAAAGGCGATTGTTCAGCCCCCGATGCTACTAGTGCGGGCGGCCATTTCAACCCAGATGCCACATCCCATGGCATGCCAAATGCGGCCGCAAGTCATGCAGGAGATATGCCTAATATAAAGTCTGATGCTAACGGAAATGCAGTGTATTCAGCGAAGTTGAGTGGATTTGCTGTGAGCACTGGATCAAACGGAATATTGGGAAGATCTGTTGTGATTCATCGCGACCCAGATGACTACAAGTCTCAACCAGCTGGCAACTCTGGACCTAGAATTGCTTGCGGTTTGATTAAGTAACTTGCGCTGGGATGAGTTGTTGCTGTTTGAATAAGCCCTCAGTTGAGGGCTTATTTATTTAGATAGCCCATCCCATCGTAAATAATGCTTGTGAAGATCATAAAATATTGACATTATTTGGCAACTATGAAAAACATTCGTCTACTGGTCCTGAGCTTGTTCGCAACATTCATCTTAGGGGCATGTTCTGACGAGGGTCCTGCTGCAACGATTAAGGTTGCTGTTTCTCCAACCATTCCGCCAATGTTGTTTGAGAGGGATGGAAAATATACTGGCGTAGACCTAGAGATATTTGAGGGCTACTGCAAGTCACGTGGCTGCAGCTTTAAAATGACTGCCTACGATTGGTTAGGTATGTTGGGGGCCGTTTCGAGCGGGCAAGCAGATGTAGCTTTCTCGGGTATATCCATTACTGATAAGCGTAAAGAAGTGATGGATTTCTCCAGTCCTTATTTCACTAGCACTTGGCAATTGATCGGACTGAAAAAGCGCAACATTAAGATTAATGATTTGTCCGAATTGAAAAAATACAGCATTGCTTATCCAACAGGCAGTGTTTTTGATGACTATGTCAAAATGGTATTACAGCCAAAGGGCTATTATTCAGCTGATCAAGTCAAGCTTTATCCCTCGCCTACAGAGGCATTATTAGCATTGCAAAACGGGTCTGTAGATTTAGTGTTTGTAGATAGTGTTATGTTAGTGAGCTATCAAAAGTCCCTAAATTTGCCGGTGAGCAGTAGTTATCAGGTGAATGGATTCGATAATCTGGGCTTTGTTTTTAAAAAAGGATCTGCGTTACGGGATGACTTCAATTTATATTTAGCAGAACTTGGCCCTGAAAAATTAAAGGGCATTATTGATCGTTGGACGAAATAATCGCCTTTTGAGCCTTGAATATGGGTTAAAGTACTTATTACGCAAATTACTTTAATAATAAATAAGGATACATATGTCTCATCATGACAACTTAATAGCTGCTTTCGAAACATATCAAGCAGAGAATGAGAAGTTTCACGGTAAGGGCGTTAAAGCTTCAGCTGCTAGGGCACGTAAAGCCCTTCAAGAGATCGCTGGTTCTTGCAAGGAGCGTCGTAAAGAAATTACCGCTGAAAAAGAATCTCTCGAAGGCAAGCCAAAAGGCGAAGGCATGTCTCAAGATGCGGCACGTCATGCCCATATTCGAAAGTAGTCTTAGTACTTTTGAAGAAAGCCGCCTATTAGGCGGCTTTTTTGTTATAGATCTACGTTTTCGAGAGCGGGGCCCTCTAAATGACTTGTGTCGCCCCAGCGCTCTACGGTCCAGCCAAAGGTATTGTGGGTAATCCAGCTCAGCGAGGCATTGGGTACCGACACTTCCCTGGCTGAGCTTAAGGACTGCTTGCTAGCAATGCGATACATCATATCCATGGTTCCGCCATGACTCACTATCAAAATCGTTTGTCCAGAATGTTTCTGCTCAATTTTCTCTAAGAAACCTTTAACGCGAAATGCTAATTGGGAAATACTTTCCCCACCCTCGAGTTCATGATCTTGTTCACGAGCAAGGTGGGCTTGCCAAACATGAGGCTGCTTTGAGGGGGCCTCATCAATAGTGATGCCCTGAAGCACTCCAAAGTGGCGTTCACGTAAATCATGATCAGCATACATTGGCACGTCATAAACAGTTGCTATTGCGGCGGCTGTATCAGAAGCTCTTTTGAGATCGCTGGTGTACAGCACATCGAATGTCAAGTGGACTTTTTTAAGAGAGAGGGCAAGTTGTTGCGCTTGTAGTTGACCTCTAGCATTTAGGGGGATGTCAGTATGCCCCTGAAGCCGTCTCTCGGTATTCCAGAGTGTTTCGCCGTGGCGGATAAGACAAATGCGCGTTGTAGTCATGCCTTAATAATATAAGAATTACTTGCTTTATTTTTTGAGTACCCAGGCACGCGAGTGATGCTCAAACCCAATGTGCTCGTAATAAGTGTTTGCCTTGGGTGCGGCCAGTAAGACGATCATGCATTCAGGACCCAGCCGCATTTTCGTTTCTTCAATCAGTCGCTTTCCTATCCCTTGTCGTTGATATGCCTCATCTACAGCAAGATCAGCCAAATAGGCGACATAAGAAAAGTCTGTGAGACTGCGGCTAATGCCGATTAGCTTTTCCGAATCCCAGGCGGTAATTAATAAATTCGCATTCAGAAGCATATCGTTAAAGCTTGCAACATTGTCTACTGGGCGTCGTTCACCTAGAGTGGATCGCTTATACAGATCAATGGCCTGTTCAGCGCTGATAACGGCGCTATCGGAATAAATAATCAAAGCGATTTTGGCCTAACAACACTAAGCGTATTTCCGCAAGAAAGCACTCCAGATTCAAATGCCTCCGCCCTCAATCCGCCTCTATTTTCAAAGGCGTCAAGAAAATGCATTCTTCCTAATAGCTTGGCCGGTCTTTCGCAGGGCGCACACAATTCAATCCCTTTAAATTTAAGGCCGCCTAGGTAAAAAACGACCCCAACTAAATCATTCAGATCTTGAGCGGAGATATTTTGCATCACAATATTTCGACGTGTCTCGGCCTCTAAAAAAGGCTTGGATATTAAGTTCCTGAGTGCTTGGTTTGCATCATCAATGCCTGAAGTTGCAATGAGGCTAATATGGCGAATTTTTGTAGGGGTCGAGCCCGAAAATGCACCCTGGCTAGTGGCATAGCGGTCACCCTTGATTCCCTGCCCGGCAATAATTTCTGCACAGGGCATTTGCAGCATTGCTTTGCCTGCAAAAGGTGCAATATAAATCGAGTGAATGTGGGGTAATAGCTTCATATCTAAAGCATATTACCCAAGAAAAAACCCCGATGTACTTTCGGGGTTGATCTATTACGCTGCTGGTGCTGACTCTGGTGCTGACTCTGGTGCTGCTGGGGCTGGAGCGGGGGCAACAGCCATCGGCCCTCTTTTGTTCAGAGCGCGTTGAATTTTGCCCTTTTCTTTTGGCTTAGTGCTGGAGTCAAGCAATTTTGTTAATTGCGCAGCATTGAGCGGGCCTAATCTGGCTTTACCAGTTTTAGTAAGCATGGAATCGTTTTTTCTATTTCTTTGATTTTGGCCGGCAGCCATATAGTTTTCCTAGGGAGTTGAAATGATGGATTTCTGATTCTACTCAAAAACCCCCCTGACTAGGGCGCGGGATAGTGATCACGATTCAGAATACCAGCTAAGCGCTTCAAGCGCTATGATTACCGGATGCCTAATATTCCGAATCTTATTTTTGCGCTCATTATGGGTGCGTTAATGTCTTTTACTATTACATTAGTCACTACATTCGTACGGGTAGGTTCAGCGCAGAATTTTCTCTGGGTTTGGCTTGAGGTGTGGGCCTTTGCCTATCCGGTTGCCATAGTAGGAATATTGGCTTTTCGGTCTTTTGCTAGCAAACTCACTGCCAGAATTGTAGAAAAGTTAACGCACTAGAAAGATTGAGGATGAAACGTTTAATAATTCCGTTGTTGGTTTTAATATTTGGCTTAAGTGCTTGTGCGGCAGTTTATACGGATGCATCAGATTCAGATCACGTCACTTTTCTAAATAGTGATGGCGCTTCTATTGAAGTATTAACACAGCAAGCAAATGCTTATTGCGCTCAATATGGCAAGCTCGCTAGCTTTAGAAAAAATGACACTGCCTTGCTAGCAGTATTTGATTGCCGTTTTGCTACTCAGGCGCCGCGTTAAATTTAGCCAGATAGGTCGGATTGATAGATCAGGCCAGCATGCTCTCTTAAGGCATGGAACTGAATAGATTCCCAACGCTGTTGGGCTACATCAAGCTCGGATTTGTGTGAGGCTAAAAAAACAGAGGCCCCTACAACGTCTTCTGCAATGCGATGGATGTTCTCTTGAATAAACTTCTTCAATGCAACAGGATCATCAGAGCTAACCCAGCGTGCAAGGTTGTATCGTGCTGGTAGTAAGCGTACCTCAGCCCCGTATTCGCTTTGTAGGCGGTGGCTAACAACCTCAAATTGCAGTTGTCCAAATGCACCCAGCAGCATTGTTCCGCCCATCATGGGGCGAAACACTTGAATGGCACCTTCTTCGCCTAGCTGCATGAGTCCTGTACAAAGTTGCTTAGAGCGCAAGGGATCGGCTGATTCAACCATGCGAAATATTTCAGGGGCAAAAAATGGTAAGCCGGTAAATTGCAGTTGCTCACCTTCAGTCAGCGTATCACCCAGCCTAAGCAGTCCATGGTTAGGCAGTCCAATGATGTCACCCGGAAAGGCCTCATCCAAAATATCGCGACGTTGGGATAAAAATGATAGGGCGTTATTCGTGCGCACTTCTTTACCATTGCGACAAATCTTGAGCTTCATGCTGCGTTTGAAATGCCCAGAGCAGATGCGTAAAAACGCAACGCGGTCGCGATGCGCAGGATCCATATTGGCCTGAATTTTAAAGACCACCGCCGTGAATTTATTTTCAGCAGGGCTTACTTCTCTTTGCAGCGCTTTTCGGGATCCTGGTGAGGGTGCTAGCTCAACCAAAGTATTTAGGATTTCTCTCACGCCAAAGTTATTGATGGCAGAACCAAAAAATACTGGTGACTGACGGCCTGCCAAAAATGCTTCACGGTTAAACGCGGGCATGGCATTCTTAATGAGCTCTACTTCGGCAAGTGCATTTTCTAGATCAGTGCCTAAGCGCTCTTTAAGGGCGGGATCATTGACGTCAATAATGACGTGCGAATCTTCAGTTACGCGATCTTCACCAGACTTAAACATGCGCATTTGCATTTTGGCAATATCGATTACGCCAGCAAAAGATCTTCCCATGCCTACCGGCCAAGTAAAGGGCATTACTTCAATGCCAAGCGCCGTTTCAATTTCATCCATGAGCTCCATGGGCGGCTTGACTTCGCGATCCATCTTGTTGATAAAAGTCACGATAGGTGTATTTCTGGCGCGACAAACCTCCAGCAAGCGCAAGGTCTGTGACTCAACACCATTGGCAGCATCAATGACCATCAGTGCGGAATCGACGGCAGTCAATACGCGATAGGTATCCTCTGAAAAATCTTGGTGTCCGGGGGTATCGAGCAAATTAATAATGCAGTCTCGATACTCCATTTGCATGACTGAACTAGCAACAGAAATGCCTCGCTGCTTTTCTATCTCCATCCAGTCCGAGGTGGCATGTCGACTGGCTTTACGTGCCTTTACACTACCCGCAATTTGGATGGCGCCTGCGTATAGCAATAATTTTTCTGTGAGAGTAGTCTTTCCAGCATCTGGATGGGAGATGATGGCAAAGCTGCGACGCCTAAGGACTTCTGCGCCTGGAGTGCTGGTGGAGATGGTATCGATGGTAATTCTGCGCTTATTCTAGTAGACAGAATTATAAGCGGGCATCATGTTTAAAACTGCTCATCGGGCCTGACAAAGCGCCATTTTCCAGGGGGGAGGGGTCCTAAGGAAAGGCGCCCCATGCGAACCCGTTTTAAGCCAAGTACTTTTAGGCCCACCATTTCGCACATGCGACGAATCTGGCGCTTACGACCTTCCCGCAATACAAAACGGAGTTGATCCTCATTCTGCCAGCTCACCTGGGCAGGTTTAAGGGTGACCCCATCCAACTCAAGGCCATGTTTGAGGCGGTCTAAATCATCAAAAGAGAGCGCACCCTCTACTCGTACTAAGTATTCTTTTTCAATCGGGCTATTTTCCCCAATCAGGAGCTTGGCAATACGACCGTCTTGTGTCAACACTAGCATTCCAGTGGAATCAATGTCTAGACGACCGGCAGGTGCAAGGCCTCGTGTGTTGAAGCGAGGGCTGCGGCCCCTATCCAAGGGGCTAGGAAAGTAGTTTTCAGGGGTAATGAGGGATGCAGCAGGCTGATACTCCTGCTCATCATCAAAGTGCGAGATAAAGCCCACGGGTTTATTAAGAATCACCGTAATCCGAGATGCTTGCTGTACCTTTGCACCAGATTGCAGCTCAATCTTTTGATTACGAAAGGCGCGCGAACCCAATTCACTGACAACTTCGCCGTCAACAGTCACTAAACCCTGTTCAATATAGGAATCTGCCTCGCGACGCGAGCAAAGACCTAATTCTGATAAAAGCTTTGATACGCGAACTTTTTCTTCCATCTTTGCATTATCAATCAAGTGCCTTATTTAGGTCCACTTGATTGATGACAGGGCAAAATTAATACGGGCTTGCCTCATTCGATGGGCGGTTTTTAAACCGCTTATGGACCCAATAGTATTCAGCTGGTCTTAAACGAATTTCCGCCTCGAAGATTTGATTCAGTCTTGCGGTGTCGACCACAGGATCATCGCTAGGGAAGTTCTCGAGAGGTCTGCTGATATTGCAAATATAACCAAGCCCATTTGGTTTCAGGGTGGTGATCATCATGCAGACTTGAGCACCAGTTATTTTGGCCAATCTAGAAACAGCAGTGATTGTATTGGTCTGAATATTAAAAAAGGGTACGAAAGTAGAATCCTTTAGACCTAAATCGATATCTGGGGCAATGATAATGAAGCTACCTTTGCGGATCTCTCGTATGAGTGCGATAGTGTTACCTTGGCGATCAATGGAGTTTCCGCCAAAACGATTACGCCATGCAATAATTTTTTTGTTAAAGAAAGGATTTTTCATTCTTTGAAAAAATCCTGAGGTACGAGGCCACCCTTTTTCCTGCGCAAGTGCGCTCAAAATAATGCTGCCTTCAATCCCAACAAAATGCATATTTACTAGAATACGAGGCTGTCTATCACTAAGATCAACCTCTGATTGGACCTCAATCATTTGAGCGAGCTGTTTTTTAGTGCCAAGCCAAATAATACTTTTTTCGACCAAGCTTCTTCCCAACAATCGCCAATGTAGCTTACGCAGCCCATTTATTTTTTGAGCATTTAATTCCGGAAAACATAGCGTGAGATTTGTTTGTACAACTCGATTACGCTCACTTGGTATTAGTGTCATCAGAGAGCCCAAGCCATAGCCAAAGCGGACTAAAGCCTTATAGGGCAGCGCTACCAGGATTCTCAGTACAGCAATACTCAGGTAATTAGCTAATTTTTTAAACAAGATCAATTTTATGTGGCTTGATAGCGCGTTAACGATGTGGCGTAGCGAGTGTTCATTTCATCGGGAGAACTAATCGACATTCCCAAATCGTTTACCAGACCAGTTTCAAGTCGATAGGCCCAGCCATGTACGGTGAGCTCTTGACCTCTAGCCCAGGCATCTTGAACGATAGTAGTTTCGCAAACATTCACCACTTGCTCGATAACATTGAGCTCGCACAAACGATCTTGGCGTTTAGGGGTAGGTATTGCCTCACCAAGATAGCGTGCATGTTTTTGATGAACATCCTTCACGTGCCTTAACCAATTGTCCGCCAATCCAATGCGCTTATCAGCAAGTGCCGCGTGGACACCAGAGCAGCCATAGTGACCCACAACTAAAATATGCTTTACCTTAAGTAGGTCGATTGCAAACTGAATAACCGATAAACAGTTGAGATCTGTATGCACAACAACGTTAGCTACGTTGCGATGAACAAACAGCTCTCCTGGCTCTAAATTGACAATCTCATTGGCGGGAACGCGGCTGTCTGAGCAACCAATCCATAAATACTCCGGAGCTTGCTGTGCTACCAAGCGTTTGAAAAAATCGGGATCTTGTGCAACCATGCTGCTTGCCCATTCGCGATTATTGTCAAATAGGTGGTCTAAAGCGGCAGAGTTCTTCATAATCATCTTTTAAGTTTAAAGTACTTTGATGAACCCTATTTGGTTAAAACAAACGCCCGGCGGAATTGTGCTCAATTTGCATTGCCAGCCAGGAGCAAAACTGACTAAGGTCGTTGGTTTGCATGATGGCTGCTTAAAAATATCCCTACAAGCGCCGGCTTCAGAAAATCAAGCTAATGAAATGCTATTGGCCTGGCTTTCAAAGCAACTCAGAATTCCTCAAAAGCAAATTCAGTTTTTGTCTGGCCAAAATAGTCGTCAGAAGCGGCTGGAAATCTGGGGCTCAATCACCCCAGAGCAGATTATTCAAATCCTAGGGCCTTAGGACTTACCAAAAGATTGCCCATAAGATTCCTAAAATAAGCACCCATTTTCCAAGGTAATAAACGCTACGGTGCTTGGCTTTTAGTTTTTTTGCCTGCGCTCTCAAATGGTAAAAATACTTAAAGAGCACGTTTACAAGCCCAACCTTCTCGCCCTCTACATTCTGAGAAGCTGCAGCACTCATTACATAGCGCCCAAACCAGCGGTTAAAAAGCTGCATCGGCTTTGTATAGACGGGACGCTCTATGTCGCAAAACAGCACAATGCGCTGATGATCCGTTTCGTTTGCCGCAAAATGAATGTAGGTTTCATCAAACATGACGGCCTCGCCATCCTTCCAGTAGTAGCGCTCTCCATCCACATCAATAAAGCATTTAGGATCATTGGGGGTTACTAGGCCGATGTGATAACGCAAAGAGCCTACATAAGGGTCTCTATGGCGTACTAAGGTTGCCCCTGGCGGCAAAGAGGCAAACATGGCTGCCTTAACTGAGGGAATGGCTTTCAGAAGCGCCACGGTTTTTGGGCAGCTTGCTTGAGCTGAGGGCATTTCTTTGCCATACCAATAGAGATGAAAACGCTTCCATCCCGTTCTAAAGAAAGAGTTAAATCCAATATCGTTGTACCCGGTAGCCACCGCAATAGCGCCATCGGCATTCAGGGCAAGAGCTTCATCTCGAATGATTTCCCAATTATCTTGAATCAGCTGCATTTCTGGAAAATCTTTGGTTGGAATATAGGCGCCCGCCTTGGTTTTAGAAAATAGATAAAGCAAGCAATTGATGGGGGCTAGCAGCACCTGATAATCCATCAGGGATCGAACTATACCGAACCGCACTTTGCCTCTGTAATAGACATAAATAGCGGAGAGTATGAAGATAAAAAAAATCAGGTGACGTATTTGCATAAAATTTACCAATGGGTACTAATGCCCATATTTTATTTGAATGCTCAGGCGTTCTCAGCCTATTTTTAGCTTATTTACCCATATACTGATCAACACTATTGAAGCCCCAAATAGAAGCGCCAAGAAGGGGGCTCTTTACTGTTCTAAAGAGGAAATGGGAATGAAAACATTCATTAAATGGCTTTTAAGTCTTGTTTTAGTTGGCTCGCTTGGCCTGGCTGCCTACACCTGGATTATGCTCAATTGGAGTTATGGCAGTGGCGATCGTGCGGGCTATGTGCAAAAATTTTCAAACCGGGGCTATGTTTGCAAGACCTGGGAAGGGGAGCTAGCCATGGTTTCGATGCCTGGAACGATGTCTGAAAAATTCTTCTTTACGGTGCATGACTTAGCGGTAGTACAGAAAATTAATGCTAATTTGGGAAAAAAGGTAGCCCTTAAGTATGACCAGCACATTGGATTGCCCTCAAGTTGTTTCGGCGATACAGAGTATTTTGTATCTGATGTCACCGTTTTAGAGCAATAAAAAAGGAATAATAAAAAATGCTGTGTTGCAACTATATTTTTGTAGTTTTTTATGGTTAAAATCAGTCAAGCGCAATGTGTGCTGACATCAATTAAATAAGGAGTTTCACTTGAACAAAGCAGAACTAATCGCAGCGATTGCTGGCGATGCTGAAATCTCAAAAGCTAAAGCTGAATTTGCATTAAATTCCGCTATCGAAACTATCATTAAAGCTGTTACTAAAGGCGACTCAGTTCAACTGATTGGTTTTGGTACATTCTCTTCTGGTAAACGTGCTGCACGTATGGGCCGCAACCCAAAAACTGGCGAGCCACTCAAAATTGCTGCCGCTAAGACAGTGAAGTTCTCAGCTGGTAAAGCATTTAAAGATTCAGTAAACAAGCGTAAGAAGTAATCTTTATCCTTGTAAATGAAAAAGCCCGGCATGCCGGGCTTTTTTGTTAGCCAAAGAACTAGAGTAGTCGCCTGCCGAAACACAAAATACTATTTAGCTCTGTACCAGTCGTCGGTGGCGATGAATGCTCATTAATATACCCGCCCCAAATCCAAGGGTGACTAAAGCAGTGCCTCCATAGCTAATAAAGGGAAGTGGAACGCCTACGACCGGCAGTAAGCCGCTCACCATACCGATATTAACGAAGGCGTAAGTAAAGAAAATAAGTGTGACAGCAGCGCCTAATAGGCGAGTAAATAAATTAGGCGCACCAGCGGAGATGGCCAAACCTCTTTTAACAAGGGCAAAGAAGAGGGCTAACAAAACTAGATTTCCAAGAAGGCCAAACTCTTCTGAGAAAACAGCAAATACAAAGTCAGTATGTTTCTCGGGAATGAATTCAAGGTGGGATTGCGTTCCTTGAAACCAGCCCTTGCCAAAAAAACCACCAGAGCCGATAGCGATCATCGATTGAATCGTATGAAATCCTTTTCCGAGGGGGTCACTGCTAGGATCTAATAAGGTACAGACACGATGTTTTTGATAGTTATGAACAAAAGGCCAGGTAATATCAGGCGCACAAATAGTGTTACCAAAGATAACAATTAGGATAATTCCAAAAGCGCCAAGACCAATAAAGGGCAAAATCCATTTCCACGGCATGCCTGCCAAAATGATCACATACATACCGGCGGCAAAAACCAGTAAAGCAGTGCCTAAATCTGGCTGACGAGCAATCAGCACTACAGGAATGAGAAGAATAATTGCCGCTACACCGTAGTCCCACGTTTTAAGAATGCCTTCCCGTCTTTGAAAATACCAAGCCAACATTAGTGGCATGGCAATTTTCATAATTTCTGAGGGCTGAATAATCAGTCCAATATTTAACCAGCGCCGCGCACCTTTTTTAATAAGCCCGAATATTGCTACTGCAACAAGTAAGGCAATACCGATTCCATAAATCCATATTGCTGCCATCTCTAGCCATTTGGGTGGAATGCGAGAGATAGTCCACATTACTAAAAATGAGAGCGCAAGGTTACGCAGTTCATCCCCAAATCGCACGGGCGTATTTTGACTGGCAGATAAAAAGGTAATAAAGCCAACGGTCGCTAACCCAAGTAGAATATAGCCTAGCTGTGGATCTAGCCCATTAAAAATACTAAAGAATAATTTTTTAGCTTTGCTTATGGCGCTCTTTTCCATTCAGGAATCTCCTTAGGCCATTTACCTTCAATATAAAAATCAAGCG
This sequence comes from Polynucleobacter sp. TUM22923, assembly GCF_030295705.1. Classification (NCBI taxonomy): domain Bacteria; kingdom Pseudomonadati; phylum Pseudomonadota; class Betaproteobacteria; order Burkholderiales; family Burkholderiaceae; genus Polynucleobacter; species Polynucleobacter sp. TUM22923. The sequence goes on along the minus strand of NZ_AP027274.1, from coordinate 1,774,998 downwards.
CCTTACGCGCAATCGGTGCAGCGTATTGCGCACCAAAGCCCGCATTTTCTACCACCATCGCGATCACAATAGTGGGTTTATCCGCAGGTGCAAAAGCAATATATAAAGCATGATCTCGCAAAAACTCTGCAGTAGAACTATGGTTGTACTCCTTAGAGTTCAAACTAAATACTTGTGCTGTTCCTGTCTTCCCGCCAACCTGATAGCTAGTCCCCTTAAACACAGATGCGGAAGTTCCAGAATTATTGACTTCAACCATCGCTTTTTTGATGACTTCAATATTTTCCTGATTGAGGTCAATTCGATAGCTTTCTTTTGGAGTGGTTAAGGTGCGATTTCTGGTGAAGGGGTCTTCAATTGCTTTTACAAGGTGTGGCTTCATCACGATGCCGTTGTTAGCCATGTTAGCCATGCCGTGAGCTAATTGCAAAATAGTAAATGCGTTATAGCCTTGTCCGATTCCTAAAGAGATCGTTTCGCCTTCGTACCATTTTTGCTGTTCTGGTTTTTTGAAGGTATTTTTTTTCCACTCGGTGGAGGGTAAGATGCCTCGAGATTCACCTTTTAAATCAATGCCTGTAATTTGACCAAAGCCAAATGGCTTCATGAAGTCATGCATCATGTTTACGCCCATATCGCGCGCAAGTAGATAGTAGTAAGTGTCGCAGGACTCGACAATAGACTTTTGCATATCCACAATGCCATGCCCACCTTTTTTATCGTCGCGGAAGGTGTGGTTACCAAAATCAAAATAACCAGGATCAGAGATGGATTGTGACGGCGTACGTTTTTTTGTCTCTAGAGCGGCCAATGCCATAAATGGTTTGTAAGTAGATCCTGGTGGGTAAATGCCTTTAAGTGGCCGGTTATAAAGCGGCTTTTGCGGGGAATCATTTAACTCTTTCCAGGTGACTGAATCAATGCCCTCAACAAAATCATTGGGATTAAAGTTGGGCTTCGAAACAAACGCTAATATGTCGCCCGTTTGAGGCTCGATCGCAACAAATGCACCGCGGAAATTGCCATAGAGTTGCTCTACTAAATACTGTAATTTGATATCAACCGATAGCACGATATTTTTACCCGGCACAGATGGGGAGCTTGATAAGGTTCTGACAGGTTTACCACCCGCGGTGATTTCTACTTGATCGTATCCTGGTGAGCCACGTAATACACTTTCATAGCTTTGCTCTAAACCAATTTTTCCAACGTACTGAATGCCGGGTAGAAAGGAGGTCTGAAGGGCATCGGGATCATCGGCCTTAGCGCTCTCTATCTCTGACTGCATGCGCTCTTTATCTTTTAGAGAAACGCGCCCGATATATCCAATAAGGTGGGAGGCTAGTTCGTTATAGGGATACTCTCTAAAGCTGCGTGCCCGAATCTCCACCCCGGGAAATCGGTAGCGATTTGCCATAAAACGGGCAGTCTCAGCCTCGGTCAGCATCGATCGAAGGGGAAAAGTACCCATTTTTCGAGAATCTTCAAGAGACCGCTTGAAATTACGACGATCTCTAGGGGAGATCAATACGATTTGGGAAATTTCGTCGATCAATTCATCTACATTTCCCTTTATCTCACCAGCGTTGACGTCAAGGGTTAGTGCTGAGTAGTTTCGACCAATCACAATCCCGTTACGATCTATGATCAGGCCTCTATTAGCTGGTGCAGGAACGATGGCAATGCGATTATTTTCGGCCAGTAAGGCATATTTACCGTGATTGACTAATTGCAGCCATACCAAGCGTGTTACAAGTATTAAGAAGCAGAATGTGACAAACAAGGTCGCAATATGTATGCGCTCTTGAAATGAATCGAGATTTGGTTTTTTAAATGAAACCATACCAATAGTTAGAGAGGACGATTATGGTCAACATCGATTGGTCGACGTTGTGGAGATAGCAAAACGCGAGTTGCCAATGGCCACAAGAGCGCCTCAATAACAGACTGAACGGTGCCCGTGAGTGCCCACCAATAAATCTCACCGCTGAGAATCCAATGCGCCAAGACTGGGCATAGAGAGACTAGCAAGAACATAGGTAGTACATGTAGTGCTTGTGTAGGAGCCGTCAACGCAACGATGCGTCGATGCCAAGAAATCGCAAGATAGGCTACCAATGTATAACTAAATGCGTGCAGGCCTAGCAGATCAGAGTTATGAACATCCATTAGCAGGCCAAGAATGAAAGCGGTAATAACCCCCACGTAACGGTGTTGATGGATATTCCAGAACACAATACAAATAATGAGCCAGTCTGGCACCCAGCTGTAATTACCAATGGGCAAAAGATTTAAAAGTAGTGCGCAGAGCAAGCTAAAGTAAATAAAGATCGGATTAACCGGACGCAGAATATAGCCGCTTTGAAAATCAATCATTGCATTCCTCGCGCACGAGTTTGGCGACGTCCCGGCGCATTGGTTTGGACTGCCCCCGAATTATTGCTAGCGGCTGATGCTTTTGCATCCCACTGAGGGTCATAGAGAAGAGCAAGGGCTTGGCGATAGCGATTGACTGGGGCGGCAGGAACACAAAATACGTTTGCAGAATTTTTATCGGCATTGCGCTCGATACGGCTAATGACCGCCACTGCAAATCCTGGCGGATATATTCCGTCAATACCCGAGGTAATCAGCACATCCCCCACCTCTAAATCGCTGGCTATCGGAAGATAGCGAAGCTCAAGGGGGTTTCCTCGCCCCGCCCCAAAAACCGCAGCTCTGAGGCCATTGCGAGCTATTTGTACTGGTACAGCGAAGTCGCGATCCTCAAGAAGAGACACTTCGGCAGAGTTTTCATACAGGCGAACAACTTGACCTAGGATGCCTTCATCATTTGCGATTGGGTTGCCCAGATTGAGTCCACCACTACTACCGCGGTTCACAACAATTCGCTGTGAGATTGGATTAGGCGGATTAAATAAGATTTCAACTGGTAATGTTTTAAATGGCACTTGCTTTTGCAGTCCCATGAGTTGACGTAAGTTTTGATTTTCAATTAACAGAAATTCAGATTGGTTAGCAAGCAAAGATAGCTCAGCTTGGCGCACTCGCATGTCTCGATTTTCTTGATCCAGTGTGCCGCGAGTAGTGAAATACTCTGATGACGCCTCATAAGCATTTCGGGGCATCATCATTGCATACTCAAGTGGTCGCAATAACCAATTAAGATTGTTGCGTATAGGATCTAGTGCCTTGAATCGAAAATCAATCAGCATTAATGCTGCACTGACTGATAGGCAGACAATCAGTTTGACTAATGCAGGAATGCCTTGTCTAAAAAGCGGAGGAGCGTTATTTCGCAATGCCCGGATCGACGCGTATGCCGATTACTCTTGAGAGAACACTCCACCCAACTTGTCCATGCGTTCGAGGGCGATACCGCAACCACGAGCGACGCAAGTAAGGGGATCTTCTGCAACATGGATTGGCAAACCTGTTTCTTCAAGTAGTAAGCGATCCAGATCACGCAACAATGCGCCACCACCGGTCAACATCATGCCGCGCTCCGCAATATCAGAGGCTAACTCTGGAGGTATTTGCTCCAAGGCTGCCTTGACTGCAGTCACAATTTGATTCAAAGGATCGGTCAAAGCCTCCAGGACTTCGTTACTAGTGACGGTAAAGCTACGTGGGATACCTTCAGAAAGATTGCGACCCTTCACTTCCATCTCGCGCACTTCGGCACCCGGAAATGCGGAGCCAATCGTTTTCTTGATGAGCTCGGCAGTTTGCTCGCCGATTAACATGCCATAGTTGCGTCGAATGTAGTTCGTGATAGCCTCATCAAACTTGTCGCCACCAACACGCACTGAGCCTTTGTAGACCATGCCACCTAGTGACATCACGCCAACTTCAGTTGTGCCGCCACCAATATCCACCACCATAGATCCAGCCGCTTCAGAAACAGGTAGACCTGAACCAATAGCAGCTGCCATTGGTTCTTCGATCAAGAACACCTGTGAGGCCCCTGCGCCTAGTGCTGATTCACGGATAGCGCGACGCTCAACTTGGGTCGATCCACAAGGAACGCAAATAATGATGCGTGGACTTGGTCTTAAGAGTTTGCTCTCGTGTACCAGCTTGATAAATTGCTTGAGCATTTGCTCGGTAATCGTGAAATCGGCAATGACGCCGTCTTTCATGGGGCGAATAGCCTCAATATTGCCTGGAACCCGCCCTAACATCGCTTTTGCTTCCTTACCGACGGCTAAAATGGTTTTTTTGCCATTTGGGCCGCCCTCAGTACGAATTGCCACAACGGAAGGTTCGTCAAGCACAATACCCCGTTCACGCATGTAAATTAAGGTATTAGCGGTGCCTAGGTCAATGGCTAGGTCATTAGAAAAGTAGCTGCGAAAAAAACCGAACATGATGTAGTGGGAGAATAGTAAGTGTTAAAAAATATATATATGAATGATACCCCAGCACCCCATGAAACTTGATGATGTTCAGCGCATTGCGCACCTTTCCAGTCTTGAGTTAAGTCAAGCAGAAGCCGAGGCGGTTTTACCCCAGCTACAGGCTATTTTTTCGCTAGTGGAGGAGATGCAGTCTGTAGACACCAGTGGCCTCGAACCCTTAGCGCACCCTATCCTCTTCTTACGTGATTTGGCCCAGCCCCTTCGTTCAGACCAAGTGACTGAATCAGACCAGCGCAGTGAAAACATGCAGTCTGCCCCCGCCACCCAAGAGGGTTATTTCTTAGTTCCAAAGGTAATTGAATGAGCTGGCACCAAACCCCGATCGCCTTAATGGCAAAAGCGCTGGCTGCTAAAGAAGTGTCCTCTACTGAGCTGACCCAGTATTTTTTAGACCGCATTGAAGGCGGAAAGCAGTGGAATGCTTACCTTGATGTAAGTGCTCACTTAAGTTTAGAGCAAGCATCTGAAGCGGATAAAATATTAGCATCCGGTAATGCTGGGAAATTGACCGGTATTCCTATTGCCCATAAAGACGTCTTTGTTACCCGCGGCTGGAAGTCAACAGCCGCATCCAAAATGCTTGAGGGATACCTCAGCCCCTTTGATGCCACCGTAGTCGCCAATTTAGGCATACCGAATCAATCGAATCCTAGGGGCGCCGGAATGGTTTGCCTAGGCAAGACCAATATGGATGAATTTGCAATGGGATCTTCAAATGAGAACTCAGCCTATGGGCCAGTGCTCAATCCGTGGAATTCAGAATACGTAGCGGGTGGCTCTTCTGGTGGTTCGGCTGCAGCTGTGGCGGCTGGATTAGCGCCAATTGCCACCGGAACCGATACCGGCGGATCTATCCGACAACCTGCCGCATTTTGTGGTTTAACTGGCATCAAGCCTAGTTATGGGCGCGTTTCTCGTTACGGCATGATTGCATACGCATCCTCTTTGGACCAGGCCGGACCAATGGGTAAGACGGCAGAGGATTGCGCTTTAGTTTTAACGGCAATGTCATCGCATGATCCGCGAGACTCCACTTCATTGGCGGATTCAGGTGAAGATTACGGGCGCTATTTAAATCAGACTTGGGGAACAGAAAGCGTAAACCCCGCAAAACCACTTGAAGGTTTGAGAATTGGTTTGCCGAAAGAATTTTTTGCAGAGGGTCTTGCCCAAGACGTAGCCAATGCTGTTAATGCAGCGACGCATGTATTGCAGAATTTAGGGGCGACACTAATTGAAGTCAGTCTGCCAAAAACGAAGCTGTCCATACCGGTCTATTACGTATTAGCGCCAGCAGAAGCATCAAGCAACCTCAGTCGTTTTGATGGCGTACGCTATGGACACCGAGCAAAGGAATACCGTGACTTATCTGATATGTATAAGAAGTCTCGTACCGAGGGTTTCGGAGCTGAGGTAAAGCGGCGCATTTTGATAGGCACTTATGTACTGTGTCACGGTTACTACGATGCCTATTATTTACAGGCGCAAAAAATTCGTCGCATTATTGCAGCAGACTTTCAGGCTGCATTTCAGCAGTGTGATGTCATTCTTGGCCCTGTCGCACCAGATGTTGCATGGCGTTTAGGGGAAAAATCTCAAGATCCTATGCAAATGTATTTAGAAGATATCTATACGCTTTCTACCAATTTAGCAGGCTTACCAGCAATGAGTGTGCCCTGTGGCTTTAATCAAAAAAACCTACCGATTGGCATGCAATTGATTGGCAATTATTTTTCTGAGGCGCGCTTATTGCAAGTCGCGCATCAATATCAATTAACGAGTGATTGGCATTTGCGTCAAGCAAGTGAGGCGTCATGATGGAATGGGAAATCGTCATTGGTCTAGAGACCCACGCACAGCTACAAACCCAATCGAAAATCTTTAGCGGTGCAAGTACGCACTTTGGTGCCGAACCGAATACGCAGGCCTGTGCAGTGGACTTGGCTTTGCCTGGAGTTTTGCCTGTGTTAAATCGCCAGGCGGTTGAACACGCCATTCGTTTTGGCTTGGCAGTCAATGCCAAAATTGCACCAGCAAGTATTTTTGCGCGCAAGAATTATTTTTATCCAGACCTTCCCAAAGGCTACCAAATTAGCCAAATGGATTTGCCGGTAGTTATTGGCGGACATCTAGAAATTCTGGTGGGCGACCAAGTGAAAGTAGTTGAACTTACGCGTGCTCACATGGAAGAAGACGCAGGTAAGTCTGTTCATGAAGAAGGTTTTTTGGGGCCGCATGGCGAAGCATCTAGCGGGATAGATTTGAACCGTGCAGGCACTCCTTTATTAGAAATTGTGACCGAACCGGTTATGCGAAGTGCGGCCGAAGCAGTTGCTTATGCCAAAGCGTTGCATACCCTTGTAGTTTGGTTGGGCGTATGTGATGGCAACATGCAGGAAGGTTCTTTCCGCTGTGATGCCAATGTTTCAGTCAGGCCCATGGGCCAAGCAGAATTTGGTACCCGCTGTGAAATCAAAAACCTCAACTCATTTCGCTTTTTGGAAGAGGCCATTCAATATGAAGTGCGACGCCAAATTGAGTTGATTGAGGACGGCGGTAAAGTAGTGCAAGAGACCCGCTTGTATGACCCAGATCGCCAAGAAACCCGAAGTATGCGTAGTAAGGAAGATGCTAATGACTATCGCTACTTCCCGGATCCTGATTTATTGCCGGTCGTGATTGATGAGGCATGGATCTCCGAGGTGCGTAGCCATATGCCAGCCCTGCCAGCCCAACTGCGCGATCAATGGCAAAGTGAGTTTGGCTTGAGTGCTTATGATGCGCAGTTACTCACGCAAGATCGTGACACTGCAAATCTTTTTGAAGAGTTATTGGCGCTTGTTGGAAAACCTTTAGCAAAGGCAGCAGCCAATTTGATTTCGGGGGAGCTTGCCTCGGCATTAAACCGTGCAGGTATTGCTGGCGCTAAGTCACCATTAAGAGCTGTGCATTTAGCGCCCTTACTGGCTCGTGTTGCAGACGGCACTATCTCCAATAAGATTGCTAAAGATATCTTTGCAATTCAATGGGGAGAGGCTAGCAATGGCCAGGCCATCAGCACTGTTGATCATATTATTGATAGTAAAGGTCTAAAGCAGATTAGTGATAGCGGTGCACTTGAAACCATCATTGATCAAGTGTTGGCCGCAAATGCAAAATCGATTGAAGAGTTTCGCTCTGGTAAAGAAAAGGCATTTAATGCATTGGTGGGCCAAATCATGAAGGCATCGCAGGGCAAGGCCAATCCAGGACAAGTAAATGAACTGCTGCGTAAAAAGCTAAGTTGAATCCTGCTAAAAATAAGGTAAAAAAATAAATGAGCGCAATAGATCCAAAGCAGGCTGAGCAAGAGGAATTGGTAGCGGAGTGGTTGCGAGCTACGCCAGGTTTCTTCGAGCGATATGCCCATCTCTTAAATGAGATCCGCCTAAAGCACCCCCATGAAGACCGTGCGATTTCATTGCAAGAGCGCCAGATGACGTTGTTGCGCACCCAGAATCAAGAGTTGAACCGTCGTCTGAGCGAGATGTTGCACTTTGGTAGTCGAAACGATAAAACTCAACAAAGCTTGGTTGCTTGGTTGCTGCGCCTCATGGGCGCAAACAATAAAGCGGATGTCGAAGTGGCTGTCAAAACAGGCCTAGCAGAAGTGTTTGAAGTGGAGTCAGTACAAATACTAGATCCACATTCAGCTTTTGAGTCATGGATTAACGCACCCTTATGTGGCTCTGCAAAAGAGTTGGCTGCTGCCAGTGTTGATTTACTGGCAACTCAAGTAAAGATTGATGCTGAGTGGCAAAGCATGGTTGCCATTGGCTTGCCTTTAGGTAAGAGTATTGGAGCTACGCAATTACCGGCAGTTTTGTTATTAGCCAGTAAGGATGAAACCCGCTTTACAGCGGATATGGGAGCCTTCTACTTACGTCAGATTGCTGAACTAGTTGCTGCTGCCTTGGATCGTATTCAGGCCTATGAGCCAAGCGTTAGCTGATCTTCACCCACTCGTTCAAGAGTATCTGCAGGAACTGCATGTACTGAGGCAGCTTTCACCTCACACGCTTAAAGCCTACCGCATGGACTTAAGCCAACTTCAGACCTTTGCTGCGGAAGACTCAGTAGAGTTATTTAAAGTGAGTAATGCGCACGTACGTCGGTGGGCGGGGCGCTTGCATTCGAAAAATAAATCATCTCGAACTATTGCTAGAGCTTTATCAGCTTGGCGTGGTTGGTATCACTGGCTCACCGAAAAAGATGCCCGCCGCGATGCGCTAGCAGGGCGCATTACTCAAAATCTAGTTGCCAATCCAGTAGATGACGTCAAAGCCCCCAAGCGCTTAAAGTCTTTACCTAAAGCATTGTCAGTTGAGCAGGTACTTTCTTTAATTAATCAAGCCATTGAAGAGGCTGCCAAAAAGCAGGATCTTGAGACGGTGCGTGACGCGGCCATCATTGATTTGTTGTATTCCTCGGGTTTGCGCTTATCTGAGCTGTTGGGTATTGATGTCATGCCAAGCAAAGATCGGCAGCATGAGTCGGCAGGGTGGTTGGATTGGGATGCGGCAGAGGTGACTGTTTTAGGAAAAGGCGGAAAGCGTCGATCTGTTCCTGTTGGCGCTCCAGCAATGCAGTCCCTGAGAGAATGGCGCACGTTGAGAGATCAAGCTGAGCGGGCTAAGGAGGCCGATGCCTTGTTTGTTTCGGCCGCAGGTGCCCGCTTATCGGCCCGTACCGTGCAAGCCCGTTTGCGTACCTTGGCGATGCGGGCAGGTCTACCAACGCACGTGCACCCACATATGATGCGCCACAGCTTTGCTAGCCACGTTTTACAGTCCTCTCAAGACTTACGGGCAGTACAGGAGATGTTGGGTCACGCCAGCATCTCTAGCACCCAGATCTATACCTCTTTAGATTTTCAGCACTTAGCCCAGGCATACGATAAAGCCCATCCTCGCGCAAAGGCTGGCAAAGGCTGAGGAAATGGTTAAGATATTAGGTTTCCTCTTTAGGGAAAGCACTGCAAGATAGGTGTCTCGCTTGCATCACCACTAGATTTTGATTGGATCGTAAATGGCATTAATTCCGGTAACAATTCTGACGGGTTTCTTGGGTAGCGGTAAAACTACCTTACTTAAACATATTCTGACCGAGCAACATGGCAAAAAAATTGCTGTGATTGAGAATGAGTTTGGCGAAGAAAATATTGATAACGATATTTTGGTTCAGGATAACCAAGAAAATATTGTGCAGATGAGCAACGGCTGCATTTGTTGCACTATTCGCGGAGATCTCGTAGAGGCCCTGAACACACTCTGGGAGCAGCGTCGAGACAAAAAGATTAGTTTTGAACGCGTAGTGATAGAGACTACCGGAGTGGCTAATCCAGGCCCGGTAGCCCAAACCTTCTTTATGGACGACGACGTTGCAGACCACTATGTCTTGGATGCAGTGATTACCTTAGTTGATGCTAAGCATGGCCAGCATCAACTAAATGAGCACGAGGAGGCGCAGCGGCAGGTTGGCTTTGCGGATCAAATCTTTATCACCAAGACGGATTTGGTAACCCCTGCCGAAGTGGATGCCTTACGTAGTCGCTTAATGCATATGAATCCCCGTGCACCGATTCAGGGAATCTCCAAGGGAATCGTGCCTTTGGACGCTGTTTTAGATCTCAAGGGCTTTAATTTAAATGCCAAGTTAGATATTGATCCCCACTTTTTGGAACAAGAGGATCATGACCATGACCACAGTACGTGTGGACACGACCATAGTCAGGATCATCATGGCCATGCTGGCCATACTGATCGGATTCAATCTTTCGTTTTTCGTAGTGATAAACCCTTTGACCATAAAAAACTAGAGGATTTCCTTGGAGGCATTTTGGAGGTCTTTGGCGAGAAGATGCTGCGCTATAAAGGAGTGCTTTATGTGAAGGGTAGCAAGCATAAAGTGGTGTTTCAGGGGGTCCACCAGATGATGGGGAGCGATATGGCGGGTTTATGGGGCACAGAGGCTAAACAAACCCGCATGGTATTTATTGGCATCGATTTGCCTAAGGACACACTATTAGCAGGACTTGAAGGCTGTTTGGCTTGATAAATCTCTAGTACAATCCTCGGCCACGGGCAGTATTGATGATTATTCATCAAAGGGCAGTAAAACTTTGGCAGAATGAAGCAATAATGCTTCAAATCCAGGAAAGAATGAAATGACGGTAAAAACACCAGCGAAATCTACAGCTACTGCAAAAGCAAGCAGTAAGGCAGCAAAGGTCGCGCCATTGACCCCCTTAACTGAGGCAGAGTTATTAAAGATGTCTGAGAAGGACTATATGAATACATCCCAGGTAGATTTTTTCCGTCAAAAGTTATTGACCCTAAAAAACGATCTCCTGAAAAATGCTTCTCAAACAACCGAGCACCTGCGTGAAAATATTTTGGTTCCCGATCCCGCTGATCGCGCAACCATTGAAGAAGAGCATGCACTGGAATTGCGTACTCGCGATCGCGAGCGTAAGCTATTGAAAAAAGTAGAGCAGGCTCTAGCCCGCACTGATTCAGGTGATTACGGCTGGTGTGAAGAGACTGGTGAGCCGATTGGTTTGAATCGTCTGATTGCCAGACCAACAGCGAATTTATCGCTTGAGGCGCAAGAGCGTCGTGAGCTTCGTCAAAAATTATTTGGCGATTAATTTACTAGACTGAATATTAAAGCGGCAATGACTACGCAATCACCATCTATTAGTGAAATTTCCCCCTTACTTAAGGCGGAGATCTTAGCTGAGGCTCTACCCTACATTCGTGCGTATCACGGAAAAACCATTGTTATTAAGTACGGCGGAAACGCCATGGTGGAAGAGCGCCTTAAGGAAAGTTTTGCACGCGACGTTATCTTGCTAAAGCTCGTTGGCATGAACCCAGTAGTGGTGCATGGCGGCGGCCCACAAATTGATGAGGCCTTGAAAAAAATAGGTAAGACCGGCACCTTTATTCAGGGTATGCGGGTGACCGATGAAGAAACCATGGAAGTAGTGGAGTGGGTTCTTGGCGGCGAAGTCCAGCAAGATATTGTGATGCTCATAAATCACTTTGGCGGTCAGGCCGTTGGCTTAACTGGTAAGGATGGCGGCCTCATTCGGGCGAAGAAAATGCTTGTTGCCGATGAAAAGAATGTTGGCGGCACGATCGATTTAGGTTTTGTCGGAGAGATTGAAGCAATTAATCCTGCGGTGGTGAAGGCCTTGCAAGACGATGCATTTATTCCGGTGATTTCTCCAATTGGGTTTAGTGAAGAGGGTCAGGCCTACAACATTAATGCCGATTTAGTCGCCGGCAAAATGGCAGAAATTTTGCATGCCGAAAAATTAGTCATGATGACCAACATTCCTGGCGTAATGGATAAGAGCGGCAAGCTACTTACTGATTTAACGGCACGTGAAATTGATGGCCTATTCGCTGACGGCACCATCTCCGGCGGTATGCTGCCAAAAATATCATCTGCATTAGATGCAGCCAAGAGCGGTGTAAATTCAGTGCACATTATTGATGGGCGTATCGAGCACTCTTTGTTGCTGGAAATTCTGACCGAGCAAGCATTCGGAACCATGATTCGTTCACGTTAAGAATAAAACCACAGATATCCATATGAGCGATCCTTTAGAAATGACATCGGGAGTTGAGGCAAGCGTTGCTGATGCAGGCACAGTGCGTAAACGCCCGCGTCCCGGAGAGCGGCGCTTGCAGATTCTGCAGGTGTTGGCGGAGATGTTGCAAAATCCAAAAGGTGAGCGTGTGACAACAGCTGCCTTAGCAGCAAAAATTCAAGTTTCTGAAGCAGCCCTATATCGTCATTTCGCCAGTAAGGCACAAATGTTTGAGGGCTTGATTGCTTTCATTGAGCAAACAGTCTTTGGCTTAATTAATCAAATTAATCAAAAAGAAGAATCTGGCTTGGCTCAAGCAAGAGGTATCTTGCAGATGCTGTTGTTCTTCGCAGAAAAAAATCCAGGAATGACCCGGGTGCTTTTGGGTGACGCATTATTTCAAGAGGATGATCGTCTGCAAGAGCGCATTACTCAGGTGCTTGATCGTGTTGAGGCATCTCTGAAGCAGACGCTACGCATTGCACAAACCCAGGGAGGATCTTGGGCTAATGTGACTCAAGATGAGATCAGTGTTCGGGCCACGATGTTGATGAGCTATGTTCTGGGTCGTTGGCATCGCTTTGCTCGAAGTGGCTTTAAAAAGCTACCAACCGATGCATCTGATATGAGCCTTCGCCTTCTTCTGTCCGAATGAGCGAGTTACACCTCTCTAGAAACACTATTCACTTTGCCGAGCCTTTGCCTTTGCAAAGTGGTGCCATATTGTCGGGCTATGATTTAGTCATAGAAACCTACGGCAAACTCAATGCCGATAAAAGTAACGCGGTATTAGTTTGTCATGCACTGAATGCCTCCCATCATGTGGCGGGCCCCAGTCCCGATGATGAGAATGACATCGGCTGGTGGGACAATATGATTGGCCCTGGCAAGCCTGTGGATACAGACCGCTTCTTTGTGATTGGTGTCAATAACTTGGGCTCTTGCTTTGGATCAACGGGTCCAATGAGCATTAATCCAGTGACTAAAAAGCCTTATGGCGCAGATTTTCCAGTCATCACCGTAGAAGATTGGGTGAACACCCAAGCGCGCTTGGCTGACAAACTAGGTATTCGTCGCTTTGCTGCTGTGATGGGTGGAAGCTTAGGAGGCATGCAAGCATTAGCTTGGGCTATTCAGTTTCCAAAACGCTTGGCGCACTGCTTGGTGATTGCCTCTACCCCAAAACTCAGTGCTCAAAACATTGCTTTTAACGAAGTAGCTCGTAACGCGATTCTGTCTGACCCTGATTTTCATGGTGGAAACTATTATGAGCGCGGCGTAGTGCCTAAAAATGGTTTGAGATTGGCGCGGATGGTGGGGCATATTACCTATTTATCTGATGACGATATGGCTGAAAAATTTGGTCGTGAGTTACAGCGACCAGAGGGCGAGTCGCATGACTATCGCTTTAGTTTTGGTGTTGAGTTTGCGGTAGAGAGTTATTTGCGTCACCAAGGCGATAAATTCTCTAAATATTTTGATGCCAATACCTATTTGCTGATTACGCGAGCCTTAGACTATTTTGATCCATCACGTCGTTATGAAGGCAGTTTGAATCGCGCCTTAGCCGAGGTGCAGGCTAAATTTTTGGTGGTGAGCTTTGCAACAGATTGGCGCTTTCCGCCCAACCGTAGTCGAGAAATTGTGGAATCATTACTAAGCAACAAGAGCGAAGTGAGTTATGCAGAGATCGATGCGCCGCATGGTCACGATGCATTTTTATTAGATGACCCACGCTATCATCGCTTGATTCGAGCCTATTTTGAGCAAATGCTGAGGACCCCATCATGAGTATGCAGCGCGCAGACTTCGCTGCCATTGCTCAGTGGATTGCCCCCAACAGCCAAGTACTAGACTTGGGTTGTGGCGATGGTAGTTTCTTGGAGTATTTGCAAAAGCAAAAGCCAGTGCATGCTTATGGCGTTGAAATTGATGATGCACGTGTACTGTCTTGTGTGCAAAAAGGCTTGAATGTCATTCAGCAAAATCTGGAAGGAGGCTTGGCCCTCTTCGAGAACAATAGCTTTGATACTGTAGTGCTATCGCAAACACTCCAAACCATTCATGAGACTGAAAAGATTTTGAGCGAAGTAGTTCGTGTTGGTAAAGAATCGATCGTATCCTTTCCAAACTTTGGCCACTGGTCACATCGTTTGGCAGTCGGTTTGGGTCGTATGCCGGTTTCTAAAAGCTTGCCTTATCAGTGGTACAACACCCCCAACGTCCGTGTTCTTACTGTTGCAGATTTTGAAAAATTGGCTTCCAGCTTAGGGCTTAAGGTTTTAGATCAATGTATTTTGCATGAGGGTCGACAGGTGACCTTGATGCCTAATCTGTTTGGAAGCCTTGCACTTTTCCGCATTCGCCGTGCTTAAGGCGAGACTTGTAAATACTCGGTCCTGGTTGAAGGACTTCCGTGTTTATCTTGAATGGCCTTGTTTGCGGATGCTTTTTCTGGGCTTTTCTGCTGGCTTACCTCTTCTACTTATTTTAGGAACACTGAGCTTTTGGTTAAGAGAGGCGGGTATTGATCGCAGTACGATTGGTTACCTCACGTGGGTAGGCTTAATTTATGCCTTTAAATGGCTATGGGCACCTTTAGTCGATCGCCTTCCTATTCCATTACTCACCAAGCTATTAGGCAGAAGACGTAGCTGGCTTTTATTTGCACAGGCGCTGGTCATACTGGGGCTGATAGGCATGGCAAGCATTGATCCTCGCTCGCAACTAACGCCTATGGTGTGGTGCGCCCTTTTGGTTGCTTTTGGATCGGCTACCCAGGACATCGCTTTAGATGCCTTTCGGATTGAATCTGCCAGCACTGATCATCAAGCTGCTTTAGCGGCCACGTACCAAACCGGTTATCGGCTAGCTTTAATTTGGTCTGGTGCCGGCGTGTTGTGGCTAGCAGCTAGAGTTGAGGGCGGCGGCGGAACCTACGATCCTAGTGCATGGCAGTTTGCTTATCTGTGCATGGCCTTATCCATTAGCGTAGGCGTTATTACAACGCTGTTGAGCAAAGAGCCTCTAAAACTAGAGCTATCTAAAGTACGTAATGCCAAAGCCTGGCTTCATCAAACGCTGGTAGAGCCATTTGCAGATTTTGTTACTCGCTATCGTTGGCATGCGGTTTTAATTTTGGCTTTGATTGCAATCTACCGCATCAGTGATGTTGTGATGGGCATTATGGCCAATCCTTTTTATGTGGATATGGGCTACACCAAAGATGAAGTGGCTGCAGTGAGCAAAGTATTTGGTGTCATCATGACTTTAGTGGGCGCTTTTATAGGAGGTGTATTTACATTGCGATTTGGTGTGATGCGCGTTTTGTTTCTGGGGGCCATTTTGTCTGCGGTGAGTAACTTATTATTTGCCTGGTTAGCAACTCAGGGTCACGATCTACAAGGGTTGGTATGGGTAATCTCTGCAGATAACCTGAGCTCCGGCATTGCAACTGCAGCCTTCATTGCCTTTTTATCATCATTAACCAATATTCAATACTCCGCGACGCAGTACGCCTTATTTAGTTCGATGATGCTCTTATTGCCGAAGTGGCTCGCTGGATTCTCAGGCGTATTTGTGGATACCTTTGGGTATCAAACTTTTTTTATTGGGACCGCTATTATTGGCGCTCCCGTTTTAATTCTGATTTGGCTTGCCATGTACTTTAAGGTGGTAGAGATCAAGCAGCATGATGCTGCGCTGGACTAAATAGTCCAATCGTAGTCAACGGTGAGTGGCGCATGATCTGAGAAGCGCTCCTCTTTGTAGACGGAGGTTCGCTTAGCGCTAGCAGCGATTCCTGGAGTCGTGATGTGATAGTCAATACGCCAGCCGACATTTTTGGCGTAAGCTTGGCCTCGATTGCTCCACCAAGTGTAGCAATTCTCACCTGCCTTAGGCTCTAGGTTTCGGTAGACATCGACATAGCCTACTTGATTAAATAGATTGGTAAGCCAGGCTCGTTCCTCAGGCAAGAATCCTGAGTTTTTGAGGTTACCTTTCCAATTCTTGAGATCAATCTCATGATGGGCAATATTGACGTCCCCACAAAGCACAATTTCACGGCCAGATTTTTTCAGTGCAATCAGATGGGGTAAAAAAGAATCCAGATAGCGGTATTTGGCCTCTTGCCGCTCTGGCGAGCTTGACCCAGATGGCATGTATACCGAGATCACAGATAGCTTTTGGTAGCGCACCTCGACATAACGGCCCTCTGCATCAAACTCAGGATTACCATAGCCATAGAGCACTTCATCAGGCTTATGAGGGGTATAGATGCCGCAGCCGCTGTATCCTTTTTTTTCAGCATGATGAAAGAAGCCATGCAGGCCATCAGGATTGAGGATGGCGTCCTCCAGATCGTTGTGCTGTGCCTTGAGTTCCTGCATGCAAACAAAGTCTGCCTGCTGCTGGGAAACCCATGGTAGAAAGCCTTTTTTGACTGCAGAACGGATCCCGTTGAGGTTGGCAGAAATGATGCGTAACATATAGGCCTATGAGCTCAAAAAATTCTAATCAAGAAAACTTTATTCGTTTTGCCTTGGAGGCAAACGTTTTATCCTTTGGGGAGTTTAAAACTAAAGCGGGTCGCTTATCACCCTATTTCTTTAATGCGGGCGGCTTTAACGATGGCGCTCGCTTAAGTGCCCTAGGCGGGTATTACGCTAGAGCGCTACAAGAATCTAATATTGAATATGACATGCTCTACGGTCCTGCCTATAAAGGCATTACTCTAGCCGCTACCACTGCAATTGCATTGGCTAATGCAGGGTGCAATGTGCCTTATGCCTATAACCGCAAAGAGGCAAAAGATCATGGTGAGGGCGGCTCCTTAGTGGGCGCCCCAGTCAAGGGAAAGGTTGTCATTATTGACGACGTGATCTCTGCTGGAACTTCTGTCCGTGAATCCGTAGCTTTAATTCAGGCGGCCGGAGCACAGCCCGTGGCGGTATTAATTGCACTAGATCGCATGGAAAAATCAGGCACGGCAACAGAAGTCGGAGAGAAGTCTGCTGTGCAGGCTGTGCAAGAAGAGTTTGGGATACCCGTCATTGCCATCGCCAACCTCGCTGATCTGATGTCCTTTTTAACTACATCAAGTGATGCTGTGCTGACAGATTATTTGCCTGCTGTAAAGACTTACCGTGAGCAATACGGCATCTAAAAAATCAGGCAGTCTTACTTACCGCTAGATCGTCGTCTCACCCTCAAATACAGTCACTGCGGGCCCAGTCATGATCACTGGCTGAATGATGTCATTGATGATGCCTTCCCAAGCTATCGTGAGGTCGCCCCCACGCGTGTGCACTTGAACGGGCGAGTGCAGTAAGCCTCGGCGTATACCGGAGACTACAGCGGCACATGCGCCTGTACCACAGGCAAGGGTTTCGCCGGCGCCACGCTCATAGACGCGCAATTGAATTTCATTGCGATTGAGAATCTGCATATAAGCTGCATTCACTCTTTTCGGAAAGGCGACGTGACTCTCAATAGAGGGCCCTTCCTCTAAAACAGGTGCGCTATTAATATCTCCCACTACCTGAACTGCATGCGGGTTTCCCATAGACACAACGCCAATCCAACTATCGTGTGGGGCAGGCTTCTTAAGGTGAAGCGCAAAGAGCGTTTCATGAAATTCTTGCAGGCTGGAGAGGCCTTTTGCATCAAACGGAATCTGGCTATGCTCAAAAATAGGCGCTCCCATATTGACCTCAACCTGGCCATCTGAATGGGATCTCAAAGTAAGAATGGTGTGAGCGACTTCAACGCGCAGAGGATTTTTATTTGAAAGTCCTTGATCTTGAATAAAGCGTACAAAGCAACGTGAGCCGTTGCCGCATTGCTCTACTTCTCCACCATCAGCATTGAAAATTCGATAACGAAAATCAGCATCCGAGCGCGTAGATTTTTCAACCAATAAAATTTGATCTGCACCAATACCAAATTGACGGTGAGCCAGTCTTTGCCATTGCTCGGGACGGATATCACTCAGATCTTGATCGATGCCATTGAGCACAATAAAGTCATTGCCGGCACCATGCATTTTGGTAAAACGGAGTTTGCGTGCGGGCTTATTTAAATTTGTACTCAAAAAAATTCCAGTTATTTGTAAAGACTTAGCTCACTAGGTGGTCGATATTTAAAGCAGTTATGTTCCCAATAGTACCCTGCGGGTCTTTTGCGAACAAGTGCCCCAATGGACGACGACGCTATTCATTGTCAATTAGTTATTGGCTGAGTAATCAGAGTAACTATGGGCGCATCGCTCATGCTGAAAAAGTGATGCTATTGGTTTGGCGGTAATTGAGCGCCGCTAGGATGTTTATAGCGGTTGTATGCCCAGATGAATTGATTGGGCGCCACTAGTATGGCGTTCTCAATCGCAATATTGAGTTCGGCAGCTGCAATTGTCGGGTCCTCAGATAGCGGCTCCAATCGTTTAGCTTGCATTAGCCAGCCCTTACCTAGCGCTTTGCGTTTGGCAGTAAACATGATGACTGGGGTGTTATTGCGGTTGGCTAGGCGTGCTGGTAGAGGGGTGGTGTAGGCCGACCGACCAAAAAATGGTACCCAAACGCCCTCTCCGCCGCTAGGCACTTGATCTGGAAGGATGCCAATGGCTTCACCCCGGTTTAGGGCGCGGGTCATTTGACGAACGCCGTGCAGATTAGTGGGAACGAAATGCATATTGGGATAGGCGCGCCCCTCCTCAATGACCTCATTCAGCCAGGCTTGGCGTGCGGGGCGGTAGAGAATGGTTGCGGGGAAGTGCTGAGCCAAGACTCTTGGAATAATTTCAAAGCCCCCCAAATGGGGCGTCAGCATGACCAGGCCATGCCCTTCTTGAATCGCTTTCTCTACAACTGTCCAATCCTGTATCTCAACCAGCTTGAGTGCTTTTGTAGGATTACGCCAAATCCATAGGCTATCTGAGAACAGTTGGCCTGATGCCGCAGCCGCA
Organism: Polynucleobacter sp. TUM22923; assembly: GCF_030295705.1. Lineage (NCBI taxonomy): Bacteria > Pseudomonadati > Pseudomonadota > Betaproteobacteria > Burkholderiales > Burkholderiaceae > Polynucleobacter > Polynucleobacter sp. TUM22923. Next base: position 1,755,974 of record NZ_AP027274.1, on the reverse strand, counting down.
CGCCATATTTGGAGCGGTAAATCTTGGCTTTTGACGACGATTTCATATTGGGACCGAAACAGTGAGCGGTATTGCTTAGAGCCAACATAGGCTAAAACCCCTAAAAATGCCCCTATTGCCTGCACGAGGCATAGTGGCGATAGGGCAATCGCTTGTAGGGTTAGCTTCAGAAAAATTTTACGCACACTTCTATGATATTCAATGCGGGCCTGAGTGCCAATTTTTCAATCAGCCTTGATCAATATGGCCATTTTCAGTTAATATCTCGTTATCGCTGAGTTAAGGCAACTTGCAGGGCGATTCATAAATTCTGCTAAAGCGTCGCCGTTGTGGTTCCTGGCACGTCGAGTTGTCCCATAGATCGTGTTAATTTTTTTAAAGGAAAAAACAATGGCAAATGATTACTTCTTTACCTCGGAATCCGTTTCTGAGGGTCACCCCGATAAAGTAGCAGATCAAATTTCTGATTCGATCTTGGACGCCATTTTGGCTCAAGATCCAACAGCACGCGTTGCGGCTGAAACCTTGTGCAATACCGGTTTAGTTGTGCTCGCAGGTGAAATCACCACCAATGCAAATGTTGACTACATCCAAGTTGCGCGCAATACACTGCGTGAGATTGGTTATGACAATACGGAGTACGGTATTGACTACAAAGGCTGTGCTGTTTTGGTGGCGTACGATAAGCAGAGTCCAGATATTGCTCAGGGTGTTGATAAGGCGCATGACGATGGCCTAGATCAGGGCGCTGGTGACCAAGGCCTCATGTTTGGTTATGCCTGCGATGAGACTGCAGAGCTGATGCCGCTGCCCATTCATTTGTCACACCGCCTGGTAGAGCGTCAGTCTCAATTACGCCGCGATGGCCGTTTAAATTGGTTGCGCCCAGATGCAAAGTCACAAGTGACCTTACGTTACGTTGATGGCAAGCCTGATTCTATTGATACCGTAGTCCTTTCTACCCAGCATGATGAAGAAATTTCGCTAGAGAAATTACGGGAAGCCGTCATTGAAGAAATTATTAAACCCGTATTGCCTAAGCACCTTATTAAGGGCGCGATCAATTTCTTGGTCAACCCAACTGGTCGCTTTGTTATTGGCGGTCCGCAGGGAGATTGTGGCTTAACGGGCCGTAAAATCATTGTTGATACTTATGGCGGCGCAGCCCCACACGGTGGCGGTGCGTTTTCCGGTAAGGATCCATCTAAGGTAGATCGTTCCGCTGCATACGCTGGACGTTATGTTGCTAAGAATGTGGTTGCTGCTGGTTTGGCAAGTAAGTGCTTAATTCAGATCTCTTATGCCATCGGTGTAGCTAAACCGACGTCAGTGATGGTTAGTACCTTTGGCACTGGCAAGATCTCTGATGAAAAGATTGCACAGTTGGTGTCAGAGCATTTCGACCTGCGTCCAAAAGGCATTGTCAAAATGCTTAATCTCTTGCGCCCAATTTATCGAAAGACAGCAGCCTACGGCCACTTTGGTCGTGAAGAGCCAGAATTTACATGGGAGCAGTGTGATAAGGCCCCAGCATTACGCGCAGCAGCTGGTCTGTAAGCGGTAATTTGTAAAAACGAAGCCAAATATGCCGAAATTGATTACAATTTCGGCATACCTTCAAGGAGCGTTGCAAGGAATGCTGTGAACCAGTGTTTCCCCAGGCTTGAAGGGAGCGGGTCCCCAAACAGGATTTGCTAATTGCAACTGCGCTCGCTAACCCATGATTCAATGGCTAGCGAGTATCTACTCCAGCGTTGAATCGTCCTTAGCTGGAGCATTAATGAATACCGTTACCGACTTAAATAACTTTGTGGCAACTCGTTGCGCAATTGCCGACATTACTTTGTCTGATTTTGGCCGTAAAGAAATTGCCATTGCTGAAACTGAGATGCCTGGCTTGGTTGCCATTCGTGATGAGTTTGCCGCACAACAACCATTGCGTGGAGCGCGTATTACAGGCTCCTTGCACATGACTATTCAAACAGCAGTATTGATCGAGACACTTGAGGCTCTCGGCGCTCAAGTGCAGTGGGCTTCTTGTAATATTTTCTCTACCCAAGATCATGCAGCGGCAGCAATTGCTGCCAATGGCACACCTGTATTCGCTATTAAAGGTGAAACTTTGGAGCAGTATTGGGATTACACCCATCGAATTTTTGAGTGGGCTGATGGTGGCTTTACCAATATGATTTTGGATGATGGTGGCGATGCTACTTTGTTGTTACACCTCGGTGCACGTGCTGAAAAAGATCAGGACTGTATTAGTCACCCAACGAGTGAAGAAGAGACAATATTATTTGCAACGATTAAAAAGAAATTAGCAATCGATCCAACTTGGTACTCTATCCGCTTAGAAAAAGTAAAGGGCGTGACTGAAGAAACCACTACTGGCGTACATCGCCTGTATCAAATGTTTGCTAAGGGTGAACTTAAGTTCCCAGCAATTAATGTGAACGACTCCGTTACAAAGAGTAAGTTCGATAACCTCTATGGCTGCCGCGAGTCTTTGGTTGATGCGATCAAACGTGCAACGGACGTAATGGTTGCCGGTAAGGTTGCGGTTGTTTGTGGTTATGGCGATGTGGGTAAGGGCTCTGCACAAGCGTTGCGTGCTTTATCTGCTCAAGTTTGGGTCACCGAAGTTGATCCAATTTGTGCATTGCAGGCAGCTATGGAGGGTTACCGTGTGGTGACGATGGACTATGCTGCTGATAAGGCAGACATCTTCGTATCAGCAACTGGTAACTATCATGTGATTACGCATGATCACATGGCAAAGATGAAAAACCAAGCCATTGTTTGTAACATCGGGCACTTCGATAATGAAATTGATATCGCTGGTATCGAGAAGTACAAGTGGGAAGAAATCAAGCCACAAGTGGACCATGTGATTTTCCCTGCTGCCAATGGTAACCCTGAAAAGCGCATCATTATTTTGGCCAAGGGCCGTTTAGTGAACCTCGGTTGCGGTACGGGCCATCCTTCTTACGTGATGAGCTCTTCATTTGCTAATCAAGTAATTGCACAGATTGAATTGTGGAGCGCTGTCGGTACGGATAAGTATCCAGTGGGTGTTTTCACCCTACCAAAGCACCTCGATGAGAAGGTTGCGCGATTGCAGCTCAAGACGCTGAACGCACAATTAACCGTATTGTCTGAGCAGCAAGCTAGCTATATTGGCGTAATGCAGGAAGGTCCATACAAGACTGACCACTACCGTTATTAATAACTTGCTTTGCAGTTTTAGTTTAGTCGTTAGTAGACTTTGATTAATAGATACACAGGCCCAATATTATGGAATTAAGCGTCGAATTCTTTCCTCCAAAAACACCTGAAGGTGAGAGTAAGTTGCATCTCGTACGCGAGCGTTTGAGTGAGTCACTCAAACCCGCGTTTTATTCCGTAACTTTTGGTGCCGGTGGCTCTACTCAATCTGGAACATTAAAAGTGGTGAGCGATATTCATGCTGCTGGTGCAGCCGTTGCCCCCCATTTATCTTGTGTAGGTAGTTCACGCGACAGTGTGCGTGACATGTTGAAGCAATACCAAGCTTTGGGCGTTAAGCGTATTGTGGCTTTGAGGGGTGATCTGCCATCAGGCATGGGTCAGTATGGCGAGTTTCATCATGCTAATGCGTTAGTAGAATTTATTCGAGCAGAAACAGGTGACTGGTTTCATATTGATGTAGCGGCATATCCAGAAACGCATCCTCAGGCAAAGTCACCTGTAACAGACATTGATTTTTTTGTGCAAAAGATGAAGGCAGGGGCAAACTCTGCCGTGACGCAATATTTTTATAATAGCGATGCGTACTTTCGTTTTGTTGATGACGCTTATAAATTAGGCGTTACACAGCCAGTGATTGCTGGCGTCATGCCGATTACGAATAGCACTCAGCTACTTCGTTTTTCCGATGCGTGCGGTGCAGAAATTCCGCGTTGGATTCGTTTGAGATTGCAAGCATACGGTGATGATGTTGCCTCCATTCGTGCGTTTGGAGAAGAGGTGGTTACCGACTTGTGTGATCAGCTCTTAGTGGCAGGTGCGCCTGGATTGCATTTTTACTCTCTGAATCAGGCGGATGCCGTTTTAGCAATCTCTGATAATTTGAGTCTTAGTAGACTATCCAAATAAGCAATAAAAGTGCATTAGCGCAGTAGTCCGGTCTCAGTAAGCATGGCATCCAAGGGTTCATCGTGAGTTTGAGCCTGCCATTGGGCATCATCTAATTTTTGCCAATCAAAGCCAACACCAATACAAAGTAAATCCGGTTTAGCTTTGCGTAAATGGGCCAAGGTGCGATCAAAGTAGCCCCCGCCATATCCCAGGCGCCAATAGTGTTTTTTGAGTCCATTGGGCCCTAAATCATGCGATTCTGACCAGCCTACAACGGGAATGAAAATACAGTCCGGGCTCACCTGCGGTCTTCTGGGGTTATTAGGATCGGGTTCTGGAACACCATATTGGCTCGGAATCAACAGATCCTCTTTTTCCCAGACATAAAAATCAAGATGTTTATCGGGACGCGCAAATGGCAACGCTAGGGTGCGCCCCGTTGCTTGGCAGGCCCATGCTAATACTGTTGGCCGTAAGTCTATTTCAGCCTGGATGGGGCAATAAAGGGCGATAGAGCGAAGTTGGGGATCTGAATTGACTAAAAATCGATTCAGCTCACTATGGATCGCCTGGCACAGCGCTTGATACTTAGCGCTACTTGTCAATTGCTTTCTTTTGGCTATCAAGTCCTGCCGTAGAGTTTTTGGAGAATTGCCGTGCATAACGCCCATTATCAGGCGAAAATTGGTAAATATAGTTAAGCAATAAGGTTAATAGTGAAAAAGAGATTTAGCGGCGTTAAGCGCTGGCAGCAATATATCAACGGGATGCTCTTGCTTGCCTTGCTAGTTTCTGCGCCGAGCTTTGCTGTAGAAAAGGCAAAGAAGGCTGGCCCATCAAAAGAAAGCAGAATTTCCGTTTTTGAAATGACGGATAGTGATCGGGCTTTTATTGAGTTGCGCGAAGCAGCCAAGAAAAATGATGTGGCACGCACTCAGTCTCTGGCCGCTAGTCTCTCTACTCATCCTTATGATGACTACGTAGCGTACTTTCGGATCAAGCCTCAATTATTTGATAGCGCTGGAAGCGCACGTGCTGATACTAATGCCGACTCACAAGTCATGGGGTTTTTGAATCAGTACCAAGGCACCGCTTTGGCGGATAGGATGCGCAATGACTGGTTACTGGTTTTAGGTAAGCGTAAAGATTGGTCACGCTTTGATATGGAATATCCAAAGTTTGCTTTGGATGACGACACTCAGGTGAAATGCTTCTCCCTTCAATCTAAATTAGCGCAGGGCGAAAACGCTACCAAAGTTGCCATCGATGCAAAGACAATATTGCTGGATCCACGTTATTTTGGCCAAGCCTGCCAAGAGTTGATTCCTGCTTTGGTTGCAGCTGGGGGCATGAGTCCGAGTGAGGCCAAAGCGCTTGGTCGCGCTGCTGACGAGATGGGTTTTGACACAATGTCTCGCCGACTGGGTGGTGAGGATCCGATTGCTGATATTGTAAAGTCCGCAAAAGCTGAGCCAATTAAAACGTTTAAAGAATTTTCTCAAACTGCTTCACGCTATAGCAAAGAAAATCAGGCAGCTGCTTGGGGCGTCATTGGCCAGTTCTTAGCAAAAAAATTAGACCCTAATGCAGATGATGCTTATCGACTTCAGCAGGGACTAGGCTATAACGAGCTCTTATCAACCGAAAGCCAGGAGTGGAAGGTGCGTGCTGGATTACGCGCTAAAGATTGGGCATTGGTAAAAAATGCAATTGAGGGTATGAATCCTGCCGTGCGCAGCAAGGACCCTGCTTGGACTTATTGGTATGGGCGCGCACTTAAAGCCGAAGGGCAGAACGAAAAGGCGCGTGAAAGTTTTGAGCTGATTGCTGAGCAATATAATTTTTATGGGCAGTTGGCACGTGAGGAACTAGGGAAGCCTAATACTGCGCCTGCACGCACTAAAGTAAGTGATGCCGATATTGATTCTGCGGCTACTCGCAAGGGCTTTATCAGGGGTGAGCGTTTTTATGCCATGAATTTACGCTTCGAAGGGAATCGCGAATGGAATTGGGAGTTGCGCAATATGAGCGACAAGCAATTATTGGCTGCTGCGGAATATGCCAAACGTATTGCACTTTATGATCGCGTGGTGAACACTGCTGATCGTACGAAGCAGGAGCATGACTTTGGCTTACGCTATCCAACGCCTTTTCGGGAGGAACTATCACCCATTGCAAAGCAAATTGATTTGAATCTCGCTTGGGCTTATGGATTAATTCGTCAAGAATCCCGTTTTATTATGAATGCTTCCTCATCCGTAGGCGCCTCTGGTTTGATGCAGGTGATGCCCAATACTGCAAAATATGTCGCTAAAAAAATAGGGATGACGTCTTATACAAACGATAAGCTAAGCGATACCAATACGAATCTAACTTTAGGTAGTAATTATTTAAATATGGTGTTGGTTGATTTGGATGGTTCATGGGTGCTGGCTTCAGCCGCTTACAACGCTGGACCTTCGCGCTCTAAGTTATGGCGTGAAAAGCTGACAAGCCCTACTGAGGGTGCCATCTTTGCGGAAACAATTCCATTTAATGAGACACGAACTTACGTTAAGAATGTGCTCGCCAATGCAACCTACTATTCATCGGTGATGAATGGACAAACGCAGTCTTTGAAGCAGCGCTTAGGGGTGATTGCACCTAAAACAGCCGTTGCATCAGAGCTACCCTAACCCCCCCATAAAATCGGATCTTTGATGAAATATGACATTCTATTAATTGGCGGTAATGGCTTTGTAGGGCGAGTTCTAGCCGCTCAATTGCAGGCAGCAGGGTATTCAGTATTAATGCCCACAAGACACCTTGCATCTGCCCGCGAATTACGCATGCTGCCCAAAGTACATTTGGAAGATGCTGATGTTCATGACTTTGATACTTTGCAATCGCTTTGCTCGCGTATGAAGCCGCAGGCTGCTGTCATTAATTTAGTCGGTGTACTGCATGACAAACCCGCAGTTCCCTATGGACCAGTCTTTAAAGCGGCGCATGTCGAACTTGTTCAGAATATCGTGACTGCAATGCAAATGAACGGGCTGAAGCGACTGCTGCAGATGAGTGCCTTGGGCGCGGATTCAAATGGCCCTTCGATGTACCAGCGCAGCAAGGGAGATGGCGAGGCAGTGGTAAAAGCGAGCAAGCTCGACTGGACTATTTTTAGGCCCTCTGTTGTCTTTGGCGCCCAAGATCAATTTATCAACTTGTTTACAAAATTGACGAAGTTATTTCCAGCTATGCCTTTGGCTAATGCCTCCGCTCAGTTCCAGCCTGTGAGTGTGGATGATGTAGCGATGGCTTTTACGAAGTCACTTACTATGCCAGTGACCATTCATCAGTCATATGACTTGGTAGGACCAACGGTTTATTCCATGAAAGAAATCGTCGAGTTTTCGGCGCGCAGGGCGCAGACTAAGTGCGCTGTTATTCCTGTCCCCGATTTTGTTGGGCAATTGCAGGCCTTAGCATTCGAGTATCTACCAGTGCCCACTCTCATGTCCCGTGACAATATTGCCTCTATGCAGGTACCTAATATTTTGCCAATGAGTGGAGTTGATGCGTTACCCGATGTATTTAACATTAGTCGACGTACGCTTGAGGGGATGAAATAAATAAATGAAGGTCTATGCAGTCGGCGGCGCTATACGGGATACCTTAATGGGTTTGCCAGTGCACGATATAGATTATGTCGTGGTTGGTGCTACGGTTGAGGGGATGATTGCTCAGGGCTATCGTCCCGTAGGAAAGGACTTTCCCGTTTTCTTGCATCCAGAAACTCAGGCAGAGTACGCTCTGGCAAGAACAGAGCGTAAGACGGGCACAGGTTACAAAGGCTTTACGTTTTACGCAGACCCTAGCGTTACCCTAGACCAAGACTTACAACGGCGTGATCTCACTATTAATGCGATGGCGCAAGAAGTTGGCGAAGATGGTAATTTGATGGGTCCGATTTTAGATCCCTGCAATGGCCAGGCAGATTTAGCGGCCAAAGTATTTCGTCATGTATCAGATGCGTTTGCAGAAGATCCTCTTAGGTTATTGCGAATTGCTCGATTTGCAGCGCGCTTCCCAGAATTCACAATCGCAGCAGAGACCATGCGGGCCCTACAAGCAATCGTTAGTTCAAATGAATTGGCTGCATTATCGGCTGAAAGAATTTGGCAGGAGTTGGCTAGAGGGCTCACTGCTGAAAAACCTATGCGCATGTTTCAGGTATTACTTGATACGGGAGCGGCAAGCTTCCTTTTGCCAGCATCATTGACTGCTCAACTCGCTCAAGAAGAGGCTCGTGAAGCCTGGACTACGTATTTAAATGTTATCGATAGCAACTTAGAAGACCGCTGCGCTGTTATCTTGATGGATTTATCGAGTCAGGACATTTGTACATGGGCGGAGTGTGTGCGTATGCCTAATGAAGTGCGTGATTACAGTGCCATCTTTAGTGAGTTGATGCAATTAGTCGCTAAGACTAAGGACTCAATCAATCATGTGTATGAGGCCGTCGATGTATTGAGCTGGTTTAATCGTGCTGATGCTTGGCGCAAGCCTTTAAGGGCTAGCGCGCTTCTGAAGCTTGCAAAAAAAATGGACTTTAATGTTATCGAGCTGATTAAAGCTTTAGAGCAAACACAATTACTGAATACAGCGGAAGTGATTGCCACGATTTCAACTAAAGATCGAGCTAACGGTGAATGTATTCGCAGCGCAATAGAGCTCGCAAGATTAATGGTAATTACTGCTGTATTAAAAAATTAAAGTCGGTTTCTGCCGCGTAGTCCTGGTAAATCTTCTAATGGGTGGTTCGGTAGCAAGGCATTCAAGTTCTTAGAAAATGCAAAGACTTTAAATAATTCACCCATTTCTGCTTCAGATAAAAGTTTTTGTAAGGCATTAGAAATCGGTAAAAAACTTGCTGGATTACTAGGATCACCTACTGCCAAGGCAATATCGCCAATCCCTGCATCGAGTAAGTAAGACGCCTGATTACTGAGAAAGACATCATCGGCATTCCCTTCTAGGGCACTATGCGCAATCTGTAACCATTCCACGTGCGTAGTTAGGTCACATAAACCAGGAAGGTAAAAAGGATCTTGGATTGCATGATGTCGATGGTGCGCCATCAACGTGCCCTCTAGTCGTTGCGCATGGTAGTACTCACTTTCCGGAAACCCGTAGTCAAAAGTGAGGAACAGACCGGTATGCAGTTGTTCTGCAACTTGTTTCATCCATCCATTTGCTTGAAGGTGCAGCTCGGTAACGTAGCCCTCAGAAAAGCTGCCAGTAATTAAGGTTTCGGGTAGCAAGGACTGCTCGATCGGTTTGCCGACTTGCCAGCTTAGCTTGCCATCTGTAAGTACAACATCATGCCAATGCCAAAAGCCCTGTTGATAAATAATGGCCTCGCAAGGAATCGCATCCATGACTTCATTGGCGAGCATGATTCCCTTGAAATTAACAGGAAGTTCGCTGAGCCAATTGCATTGAGTTTGCAGGCCAAGGCTTTCACAGGTTGTTTTGAGGCACGCTGACTGCCGCTGGGCGAGGTCAGGCGAGATCTCAAGGATGCTGTATTGGTCTAACTGGAAGTCGAGATCATTTAAGCGCGTGAGAATCGATTGAGCTAGCTTGCCAGTCCCTGCGCCAAATTCGAGGATTTGGGTAGGGAGGCCTTGCGCTTTGAGGGCTTCCAGGACGGGTAGGAGACTGGCAACAACAGCGGCTCCAAATAAGGGGCTTAGCTCAGGGGCGGTAGTGAAATCCCCGCCTACCCCTAATTTATGGGCACCAGCGCTGTAATAGCCCATCCCCGGCTCATATAAAGCCATTTCCATATATCTAGAAAAGGCCATTCTGCCGCCCTCTGAGTGGATTTCAGAGATTATTTTCTGCTTGAGTAGCTCTGTATGAGCGGCTTCAAGGCTGGTCAAGGTAATATCCATAGCTCACTAGTCTAAGAGAATTTCAGTGAACTTGAGTTCAAATACCCCTATGAAACAAAATAAGGCAGTGTTAGTAACCGGCGCAGCCAAGCGTCTTGGTCGAGACATTGCCATAGAATTCGCACGTCAAGGCTGGGATGTAGCCGTTCATTACGGCCATTCTGAGTCCCAGGCACAAGCTACTGTTGCGGAAATTCAGGCATTGGGATGCAGGGCTGCGGCTTTTAAGGCAAATCTTGCTCAAGAGGATGAGGTGAATCAGCTCTTCAGTTCGGTAGTAGCTACATTTTCCAATTTACAGTGCCTAGTTAATAGCGCTTCGCTTTTTGAATATGATCGCGCTAATTCGGATGTACCGCTAACGGCTAAAAGCTTGCAAGATCATATGCAGGTCAATTTAACAGCGCCCATGCTGTTATCCCAGCGCATGTTTGAATATCAGAAGAATGTCTTGAGGACCCAAGATACTCCAGGATCCGTAGTTCCTTCTGTGATCCAGTTACTGGATCAAAAGTTGATCAATTTAAACCCAGATCATTTGTCTTATACGCTTTCAAAAGTGGCGCTGCTTCACTCAGTAGAGATCTTAGCTTTTGATTTTGCGCCCCATTTAAGAGTCGTTGGTTTGGCACCCGGAATTACTTTATTGTCTGGCGATCAGACAGAAGATGGTTTTGCTAAAGCGCATACGATGACGCCACTAGGTAGGTCTTCCACGCCAAGCGATATTACGAAGGCCGCTTCATTTTTAGCAGACTCTACTGCGATCACAGGTACCACTTTGTATGTAGACGGTGGACAGCATCTAGTCCCCTCTTCACGCGATGTGATGTTTAAAACAAATCAAGATTAACAGCAGGAAACTTATGCAAGATATTATTTTTCATCCAGCACTCATGGAATGCCGACGCTTATTTTTGCGTGACTATGAAATCAATATTAATATTGGTGTTCATGAATTTGAGAAGCAGGGTGAGCAGCGCGTTATTTTAAATGTTGATTTATATATTCCGCTTAATCTCAATACGCCCTCTAACGATGAATTAGATGAGGTTGTGGACTATGACTTCATGCGTGAAACCATCAAGGATTTGTCCTCACATGGGCATATACAGCTTCAGGAAACTTTCTGCGATGAGATCGTATCCGCCATGCTAATGCACCCTAAAGTCATTGCCGCTAGGGTCAGTACGGCTAAGCCTGATGTCTATCCTGACTGCCATTCCGTTGGGGTTGAGGTATTTCGAATGAAGAAGGTTTGAGTAAGGTGCTAGACAAGCATTCGGCGACGATGGGTGATATTCGTAAAGTTGTGCTTGAAGAGAATAAGCTTGAGAAAAAATTATGCCGTTTAGTGGGCCAAGCAATTGGTGACTTTGGCATGATTGAAGATGGCGATAAAGTGATGGTCTGTGTTTCGGGTGGCAAAGACAGCTATGCCATGCTCGATATCTTATTAAAGTTACGAGAGCGCGCCCCAATTGATTTTGAGATTGTGGCTGTCAATCTGGATCAGAAACAACCAGATTTTCCTGAAGATATTTTGCCTAATTATTTAACGGCACTGGGCGTACCATTTCATATTGAGAATCAAGATACCTATAGCATTGTGAAGCGCGTAATACCTGAAGGTAAGACAACCTGTGGACTGTGTTCGCGTTTGCGTCGAGGCATTCTGTATCGGGTTGCTGATGAGCTAGGCGCAACGAAAATTGCGTTAGGCCATCATCGCGATGATATTTTAGAAACTTTAATGCTTAATATGTTTTTTGCGGGAAAACTAAAAGGGATGCCGCCAAAATTGCGCTCAGATGATGGCAAGCATATTGTGATCCGACCAATGGCATATGTCCCTGAGAAATTGCTTGAGCGTTACTCGGTTGATATGAGCTTTCCAATCATTCCTTGCAATCTATGCGGTAGTCAGCCAAACCTGCAGCGTGGAGCAATGAAAGAGATGTTGCGTGACTGGGAGAAAAAGTACCCGGGCCGCGTTGAAAACCTTTTCCGCTCGATGCACCACATTGTTCCCTCCCACTTGATGGATGGCGAAGCATTTGATTTCAAAAATCTAAAGATTTCCACTGAGCTATCAGGTATTGCCGCTAGGTCTTCTGGGGATAAGGCGATAGATGAGGCAGAAATCGACGAAATAGCCTGTGGAACGATCATTCAGGGGTCTTATAATATTTCCTTATGAACATCGTTATTTTGGCTGCTGGGCAGGGAAAGCGGATGAAGTCTGCTTTACCCAAGGTTCTTCAAACCTTGGCTGGGAAGCCGCTTCTCCACCATGTTCTCAAAACTGCTTTAGCCCTACTCGGTAAAAATACCAAAACTGCTCCTATCGTCGTAATTGGCCATGGAGCGGCAGACGTTAAAGCATTCCTCTTGAATGTTAGTCAGCAGGATCCTAGTTTCAGCAAAATTAGTACTGCTTTACAAGCAGAACAAAAGGGTACGGGCCATGCCTTGCTGCAAGCCCTGCCTAAATTAGATCTGCACGAACCTACTTTGATTTTGTATGGCGATGTACCGCTGACTAGTATGAATACACTTGCTAAATTAGTGACCCTAGCAGATGGCGTACGTGGCCAAGATAGTGCTTTAGCGCTATTGACACAAAATCTTCGTGATCCAACGGGCTATGGTCGTATTGTGCGTGATGCTGATGGCTCAGTAAAAGAGATTGTGGAAGAAAAAGATGCTACGCCTGAGCAGAAGGGTATCCAAGAAATTAATACCGGCATCATGGTTCTGCCAACAGGTTCTCTTAAGAAGTGGTTAAAAGCCTTGCGTTCAAGTAATGCGCAAGGTGAATACTATTTAACGGATGTGATTGCGATGGCGGTAAAAGATGGTGTGCCGATTCGGACTGCTCAAGCGGATGCTGAATATGAAACCGTTGGCGTCAATAGTCGTGAACAGTTAGCTGCCTTAGAGCGAGTTCATCAGCAAAACATCGCACAGCAATTAATGGATGGCGGTGTATCACTGGCTGATCCAGCTCGGATTGATGTGCGAGGAACGCTTGATTGCGGTATCGATGTGTCTATTGATGTGGGCTGCGTATTTGAAGGTCAAGTGACATTAGGATCGGGCGCTAAGATTGGTCCTTATTGCATCATTCGGAACAGTAGTATTGGCCGGGCAGTTTCTATTCATGCCTTTAGTCATATTGATGGCGCTCAAGTGGGCGCACATTCATTAATTGGTCCTTATGCCCGTTTAAGGCCAGGTGCAGATCTGGCCAATGATGTGCACATTGGGAACTTTGTTGAGGTCAAGAATAGCAAGATCGCAGCTAACAGCAAGGCCAATCATTTAGCGTATGTTGGCGATTCGATTGTGGGTTCTAGAGTCAACATTGGAGCGGGAACCATTACCTGTAACTATGATGGTGTCAATAAGCATCAAACCATCATTGAGGATGATGTTTTCATTGGCTCTGATACGCAGCTTGTTGCCCCTGTGAGGGTTGGGCGCGGTGCTACATTAGGCGCTGGAACAACCTTAACCAAAGATGCGCCGCCCCATCAGTTAACGGTATCACGCGCAAAGCAAATTTCGATAGAGTGGCAGCGCCCTGTAAAGCAAGGCCAAAAAGTAGCAAAGAAGATAGCGGTTAAAAATTCTGCTGTAAAACTGACTAAGGTTAAAAAATAATGTGCGGCATTGTTGGCGCTGTATCTCATCGTAATATTGTTGATGTATTGGTTGAGGGACTGCGACGTTTGGAATATCGTGGTTATGATTCTTGTGGTTTTGCAGTCATTGACGATGCCGATGCCCATCACCCGATTAAAAGAGCGAGGACGACAGCTCGTGTGGCTGAGTTGGCCGAGCAGGGCAAAGATTTTCATGGGACATTGGGTATTGCCCATACCCGTTGGGCAACCCATGGCAAGCCCGATACCCAAAATGCGCATCCTCATATTTCGAATGGTCTGATTGCTGTAGTTCACAACGGCATTATTGAAAATTATGAAATTTTGCGTGCTCAACTAAAAGCTGCGGAATATGTCTTCACCTCAGAAACAGATACAGAAGTTATCGCCCACTTAGTGCATCAGCAATATGTGGCTCAGGGCCAACAAGATTTAGAGCTTGCCGTCAGGGCAGTGTTGCCTAAGCTGCATGGTGCATATGCAATTGGTGTCATTGCGCAAGACAATCCCAAAACATTAATTGGCGCACGGGCTGGCTCACCGCTTGTGGTGGCCTTAGGCGATCAGGAGCATTTTTTAGCGTCTGATGCCCTAGCTCTTGCAGGCAGGGCCCACTCGATGATGTATCTAGAGGAGGGGGATGTCGCTATTTTGAAGGCAGACTCCATTCAGATTATTGATCATGCCGGTCATATTGCTCAAAGAGAGCAAAAGCCAATGCCGCCACAATCAGAGTCAGTCGACTTAGGCCCTTATCAGCACTACATGCAAAAAGAGATTTTTGAGCAACCTCGGGCGATTGGGGATACGCTTGCTAATATCTCCAGTTTTGGGCCAGAGCTCTTTCATGCCGATGTAAGCGAGTGGAATCAGTTTGATCAAGTTTTGATCTTGGCTTGCGGTACGAGCTATTACTCTGCTTGTGTCGCGAAATATTGGCTCGAAGACATCGCTGGCATTCCGACGCAAGTTGAAGTTGCCAGTGAATACCGTTATCGCACCTCAGTTCCTAATGTAAAAACGCTGATCGTTGTGGTTTCCCAGTCTGGTGAAACAGCGGATACTTTGGCAGCATTACGTCATGCCAAGGCCTTAGGGCACTCCTATACCCTATCGATTTGTAACGTTGGCAGTAGTGCGATGGTGCGCGAAACTAAATGGAGCTTCTTAACAAAAGCTGGCACAGAAATTGGGGTTGCCTCAACTAAGGCATTCACTACTCAATTAGTCGCGCTTTATTTATTGGCAGTGTCATTATCAAAGCGCGCCGGAAGAATTACTCCTGAATCTGAAAAACAACTACTTCGCGAATTACGACATTTACCAAAAGCATTGCATGCTGTCTTGGCACTCGAGCCACAAATTATTGCTTGGAGCAATGCGTTTGTTAAATGTGAAAATGCATTATTTTTAGGACGCGGTATGCATTACCCGATTGCTCTGGAAGGGGCGTTAAAGCTCAAAGAAATTTCATACATCCATGCGGAGGCCTACCCTGCTGGAGAATTGAAGCACGGTCCGCTGGCATTGGTAACTGAGAAGATGCCCGTGGTTACTGTGGCGCCCAAAGACGAACTACTAGAAAAGTTGAAGTCCAATATGCAAGAGGTTAAGGCTCGCGGAGGAAAGTTATATGTCTTTGCGGACCACGATACAGACATTGTTAGCAGCGAAGGGATCAACGTGATACGTCTACCTGAGCATTACGGCAACCTCTCCCCCATTTTGCATGTAGTTCCTCTGCAACTTTTGGCGTATCACACGGCATGTATGCTTGGAACAGATGTAGACAAGCCACGTAATCTAGCGAAGAGCGTTACGGTCGAATAGATCCCCTAGTCATTAGTGGGGCTACTTGGGAAAAAATGAAAAAAGTAATTGGCATCCAGGGCAATGATCAGGGGCATTGGGTAGGCGATGGTTTTCCTGTGCGCACCTTGTTTTTCTATCAAAACTTAGGAAAACAAATGAGCCCTTTTTTAATGCTGGATTATGCTGGTCCAGCAGAATTCTTTCCAACGAGGGATCGTAAAGGGGTGGGTTCGCATCCCCACCGCGGTTTTGAGACTGTTACTATCGTGTATGAAGGAGAGGTGGAGCATCAAGACTCCACTGGTCAAGGTGGCGTGATTGGCCCTGGAGATGTGCAGTGGATGACTGCTGGTGCGGGTATTTTGCACGAGGAGTTTCATTCGAATAGTTTTGCCAAACGAGGCGGCATCTTAAGGATGGTTCAGCTTTGGGTTAATTTGCCGGCAAAAGATAAGATGGCCACGCCGCACTATCAAGCCATCTTCAATGAGCAGATCCCTGTTGTTGCGCTACGAAGTGACGCAGGCACAGCGCGGGTGATTGCAGGTGAATTTGAGGAAGCGGTGGGTCCCGCTCGTACTTTTACGCCAATGCAAGTAATTGATCTCCGGTTAAAAAAAGGGAATGCCATGATTGATGCTCCCTTGGGCTGGAATACTTCCTTGGTTGTTTTACGAGGAGCTGTTCAGTCAGGTGACGGCGTAGTCGCAAAAGATGCCCAGATGTTGATGTTTAGTAGCTCAGGCGAGGGAATTGAGATTGAGGTTTTAGAGGACTCCATTGCACTCTTACTCACTGGCGAGCCAATTGATGAGCCTATTGTTGGCCATGGTCCCTTTGTGATGAATACTCAAGACGAGATCAGCCAAGCGATAGATGATTTTAATAACGGTGCATTTGGGAAGATGGCCAATTAAAAAATAGTGGATTAAAAATGTAGTTTGACTTCCGGTCTATTTTGTGGACAAATTTTATTATTCAAATCAAGGTGTTAGCTTATCCAATTGAGAAAAGTGTGTTCAAATAACCCTTATAGAAAAGGATATTTGTTACAGCTCATGTTTGGTCTAAAAGATGGTTTTATTTGGCGTTTGTCTTTGCTGGTTTCAGCAGGATTCCTTTCTGCATGTGCGGTCGGCCCTGATTTCAAACAGCCAAGCGCTCCCAATACTGCTACTTATACCGAGAGCACCCTTTCTAAAAAGTTAGCTACAGCACCTGGAGTTCCTGGCGGTACTAATCAGGAGTTTATAGAAGGGGCTGATATTGAAGCGCAGTGGTGGGAGTTATTTAAATCTCCTGAGCTGGACATACTTATCAAAAAAGCCCTGCAACAAAATCCCAATCTTGGAGCGGCAGATGCGGCCCTCAGGGCAAGCCAGGAAAACGTCAGCGCCCAAGTAGGCGGACAATATTTTCCAGCGATTGGTTTAGGGGGTGGGGTCACTCGGCAGCTACAGCCTTCTTCAATGTATGGACTGCCTTATGGCTCTGACACTTACAATCTTTATAACGCTTCCGTTAATGTGACCTATAAGCTTGATGTATTCGGTGGGGCACGACGTGCAGTTGAGGGTGCAAGAGCCCAAGCAGAAATCGCCCAGTTTCAGCTGGAGGGTGCCTACCTGTCCTTAACAGCCAATATTGTTACAAGTGCGGTACGTGAAGCGGCACTCCGCGCTCAAATGCAGGCAACAGAAGAGATTCTGAAGGCGCAAACTAACTTAGCTGAGGTTACAGAAAAGCAGTTATCTATTGGCACTGTTTCTAGAGTGGATGTGACTTCACAAAGAACTTTGGTATCGAGCACACAAGTAGATTTATTCACTTATGAGCGCAACCTTGCTTTTGCCCGCAATCAGTTAGCAGTTTTAGTTGGAGAGCTACCGGGCAATGCAAATATTACAAAATTTGATTTAAAAACACTGCAGTTACCCGAGAAGCTTCCCCTGTCAATCCCCTCTAGCCTTGTTCGACAGCGTCCTGACGTTCGTGCAGCAGAGGCACAGTTAAAAGCAACGAATGCTTTAGTTGGTGTCGCTACAGCGAATTTATTACCCCAATTTAATATTACAGGCGCTATCGGTTCAGCGGCGCTGACTAGTAATGCTCTGTTTGGACCTAATGCCGCTTTATGGTCTATTGCAGGCGGTATCTTTCAGCCATTGTTTCAGGGTGGGAAACTATTAGCCCAGCGTCGTGGTGCGATGGCGAGTTATGAGCAAGCAGTCTTTCAATATCAGGCAACAGTGTTGAAGGCCTTTCAGGAGGTAGCGGATTCATTACGCGCTTTAGAGACGGGCGCTCAAGCTCTCAAGTCCGCATCTGATGCAGAGCGATACGCTTACGAGACCTTAGATTTAGTGCAGCAGCAGTACAAGTTAGGTACAGCCAGTTACCTAGCGGTTCTCTATTATCAAAATCAATATCAAATAGCAAAAGTGAAATCGGTTTCTGCGCAAGCAACTCGATTCTCAGATACCGCAGCGTTATTTGCAGCATTAGGTGGAGGCTGGTGGAATCGTACCGGTCCCGCTTTTCAACCAAAAGACATAGCGAACAAAGATCAAAATGAAACTTCTGGAACTAATTAAAACTAAGGTCAGTCAAGCAATCTCTGCCTTGTGGGCTTGGACATTGTTAAAGGCTCAAGAGTGGCAACTTCGCGAGAAGTTCATCATTTTGTGGAATAAGACGAAATCAGTATGGATGCGTATTGGAGAAAAATTACGTCCCCGCGAACGTTTTATGAAAACCAAGGCATATGCCAAGTTGCAGGCAATGACTCCTTTACGTCGTCGTATGACGATCATGTTATGCGGAGTATTTTTATTGCTAGGTTTGATCTTTGGTTTTAATCAGCTAAAGACATTCATGATTAAACATTTTATTGCTGGTATGGGTTTACCTCCTGCAGCAGTCTCTACGATCGTGGTCGGTAGTAGTCAGTGGCAGCCACAGTTATCTAGTGTTGGCAATATACGTGCCTTTAGAGGGGTAGACCTGAGCACTGAGATTGGTGGTCTTGTCCAGGCTGTCCCAATTAAATCCGGCATGGATGTAAAAGAAGGCGATCTTTTGATTAAATTAAATGATGCCTCCGATATAGCCCAATTGAATTCTTTAAAAGCGCTGGCTGATTTGGCGAAAGTGATTAACGAGCGTGACAGACAGCAGCTTGCTATTCAGGCGATTAGCAAGAACGTCTTTGATACCAGTAAGGCGGATGCGGCATCTAAACAAGCTCAGGTTGAGCAACAGAAAGCCTTGGTTGCCAAAAAGAATCTGAAGGCACCCTTCAGTGGGCGCGTGGGCATTGTGATGATGAATCCAGGGCAGTATGTCAATCCTGGTGACAAGCTCCTTACTTTGCAAACTTTAGACCCCATTTTTGTGGACTTTAATTTACCTCAAAGTACTGCTGCCCAAATTCAGGTTGGCCAGGAAATTGTGGTGACTACGGATGCATTTAAAGATGCTAGCTTTACTGGCAAGATCACTGCTGTGAGTCCAAAAGTCGATACTAATACGCGGAACATTCAGGTTGAGGCGATGCTAGCTAATCCTGATAAGAAAGTACTTCCGGGCATGTTCGCAAACGTTAATATCAAACTAGGCGAGGAAGTGAAGTTCTTGACCTTACCTCAAACGGCGATTACTTTTAACCCATATGGCTCTACGGTATTCATAGCCAAGGCAACAGGTAAGAAAGATAAACAGGGCAAGCCGGCACTGGAAGCGCAGCAAGTATTTGTAACTACAGGATTAACCCGGGGTGACCAAGTGGCGATCTTGAAGGGGCTTGATGAAGGCGCTACGGTGGTGACCAGCGGACAGCTCAAGCTGAAGAATGGCACGCCACTAATTGTGAATAATCAGGTGCAGCCTGGTAATTCACCAAACCCACAACCACAGGAATAAGTCCTAGATGAATTGGACTGATATTTTTATTCGTAGGCCAGTGTTGTCATTGGTCGTGAGCGCGCTCGTTTTGGTCTTTGGATTAAAAGCGCTAGGTTCTCTTCCAGTCAATCAATATCCACAAACGCAAAATGCGGTGGTCACGATTTCAACCGCCTACTTTGGCGCTGATCCTGAAACCATTGCTGGATTTATTACGCAGCCACTTGAAACAGCTATTGCTCAGTCGCAGGGGATTGATTACCTTTCTTCAATGAGCGTTAGCGGCCTATCAACGATCACCGCTACGCTGAAGCTGAACTATGACTCTAATGCCGCGTTGACACAGATTCAGACGCAGATTAGCTCGGTCAAAAATCAAATGCCACCACAGGCTCAGCAGTCAGTCTTGACGGTACAAATAGGGCAATCAACTGCAGCGATGTACATGGGGTTTTATAGCGATGATTTGCCAAATAATGCGATTACAGATTATTTACTTCGCGTTGTTAAGCCTAAGTTAGATTCGATTGATGGCGTACAAAATGCTGAAATTACCGGGGGTAGAAAGTTTGCCCTTAGAGCATGGTTAGATCGAGAAAAGATGGCTGGTCTTGGAGTGGCCGCTGATGATGTCTACAGTGCGATGGCTGCAAATAATTATCTTTCAGCACTAGGTAGCACCAAGGGCGACATGGTCGCGGTAGATTTAGTCGCTGGTACCGATCTACACACATTAGATGAATTCCGAAAATTAGTCATCAAAAAAGATGGTGTCAACATTGTGTATTTAGACCAAGTTGCCACTGTCAATATGGGGTCTGAGGACTACAACACGAACGTTGCATTTAGTGGCAAGCGGTCTGTTTTTATTGCAATTAAAGTCGCACCACAGGCTAACTTATTAGACGTTGCTGAGCGGGTTCGGGCTTCGGTTCCGGATATTCAGAAGCAGTTGCCAACAGGAGTTTCTGGCAAGGTGGTCTATGACTCGACCAAGTTTATTACTACCTCTATTGATGAGGTGGTTGCTACGCTGTTAGAGGCGCTGCTGATTGTGACAGTAGTTATTTACTTGTTCTTAGGTAGTGCTCGTGCAGTAGCTGTTCCTGTGATTGCAATGCCACTCTCTTTAATTGGTACTTTTTTCTTAATGCAGATCTTAGGGTACTCGATTAATTTACTGACCTTACTAGCTTTGGTGCTTGCTATTGGCCTAGTGGTTGATGATGCAATTATTGTGGTGGAAAACGTTGATCGCCACATGAAGGAAGGAAAGTCTCCCTTAGAGGCCTCGCTGATTGCTGCACGTGAATTAGGTGGCCCGATTCTGGCAATGACAGTGGTGTTGATCGCTGTTTATATTCCGATTGGTTTTCAGGGTGGATTAACAGGCGCTTTGTTTACAGAGTTTGCATTTACTTTGGCTAGTGCTGTGGCAGTTTCTGGGTTGATTGCTTTGACGCTTTCACCGATGATGTGCTCTAAAATTTTTACTGAGCAACAAGAATCATCACCTTTTGTGCAAAAGATTGACCGCATTTTTGAGCGAGTGCATAACAGCTATCAAGCTACCTTACGTGAGTTACTCAATACTTGGCAGGTCATTATTGTGATGGGCGTCATTCTCTTAGGAGGTGTAGCCTATCTTTACGCCACTGCCCGCTCTGAATTAGCGCCTACCGAAGACCAGGGCATTGTTCTGATGCAGGCATCTGGACCGCCTAATAGTACGGTGAATCAGATGCAGACCTACGCTGATCAGATTTATCAAATATCAAGCGCAGAACCTGAGTACGAGCAAATGTTCCAAATTACTAGCCCGACAAGCAGCTTTGGTGGTGTGTTGCTAAAAGATTGGGGCGATCGTAGTCGTGATGCTACAAAGTTTCAACAGGATATGCAAAATAAGTGGAATACGATTGCTGGTGCTCGTGTAGCCGCGTTTCAGTTCCCTGCATTACCAGGCGCACAGGGACTTCCAGTTCAAGTGGTAATCAACACAACAGAATCATATGCCTTGCTCAATGAGGTATCTCAAGCGGTATTAGATAAGGCGCGTCGAAGCGGTAATTTCTTTTTTGTTGATTCTGATTTAAAGATTGATAAACCCCAAGATGTTCTAGTAATTGATCGTGAAAAAGTTGCGGCATTAGGAATGACTCAGCAACAAGTAGGAAGTGCATTGTCAGCAGCACTCGGCGGCGGTTTCGTTAACTACTTCTCTGTTGCGGGCCGATCCTATCGGGTCATTCCTCAAGTAAAGCAAGTAGATCGTCTTAATCCGGATCAGATCTTGGATTACTATATTCGCACACCAAGTGGGCAGATGATTCAGGCACGAACGATTGCGACTATTCAGCAAAAAGTGGTCCCACAATCGATCAATCACTTTCAACAGTTAAACTCCGCGACCATCTCCGGCGTGAGTACACCTTTTATTTCTCAGGCAGATCTTTTGGCCTTCATGCGGGAAACCTTAAAGGAGGTTGCGCCAAGTGGATACACAATGGATTACGCAGGACCATCGCGTCAGTTTATGGCCGAGTCGGGCGGTTTTCTGGTGACGATGTTCTTTGCGATTCTGATTGTGTTTTTAGTCCTCGCCGCACAGTTCGAAAGCTTTCGTGATCCGATTGTGATTCTAGTGTCAGTGCCACTTGCTTTATTTGGTGCGCTGATTTTTATCAACCTTGGATTTACGACTTTGAATGTCTATACCCAGGTCGGTTTAGTAACCCTAATGGGATTAATTAGTAAGCACGGTATTTTGATTGTGGAGTTTGCAAACGAGCTTCAAGAGGCTGGCCGCAGTAAGGTAGATGCGATTGTGGAGGCGAGTAGTGTGCGTCTTCGGCCCATTTTGATGACTACCGCAGCAATGGTGCTGGGTGTAGTTCCCTTAGTTATTGCTTCGGGTGCTGGGGCAGCAGGTCGTCAGTCTATGGGTATTGTCATTTTTACAGGGCTATCTATCGGCACTTTATTTACACTCTTTGTTGTACCTGCGATGTATCTATTTATTGGCGCAGACCACCACCAGAGAAAATTTAAGCAAGAGTAGTCAGCCAAAGGGTGAAGCAAACTCACCCTTTTTTACTTCACAATATTAAGAGCCTTTTCAGCCACAATGCTGTAGTGCGTGTCTGATTCGATGCGCTTCATCCAAGCGTCGATATTGAGTAGCGTTGCTCTTGGGCCGGTTTGATTTGGAAAGGCATCATGGAGCATCATCCAGCGACTGATACATAATGCGAGCACAATGTCGCCAATGTGAAACGTATCTCCAGAGCAATAAGCATGGTCAGCTAGCTCCTGATCAAGCAAGGAAAGTAACTGATTTGTATCTTCGTAGGCTTTTTGAATAGCCCCGTAGTTACGTTCATTTTCAGGTGTACGAGTAAGGCCTATAAATACAGGTCGCAAGGCGGGCCACATAGTGCCTAACTGCCAGTCCATCCATTTCTCAGATTGATATTGCTGTGTAACATCAGCAGAGAAGCGCTTGGATTTATTATGTTGATGTGCGAGATAGCGCAAGATCGTATTGGACTCCCACAATACGCGACCACTATCCTCTAAGGTAGGCACCAAGCCGTTAGGATTCATCTTTAGGAACTCGGGAGTGCGGTTGACCCCAAATTGAAGGCCAGCATCAATTCGCTCAAAATCAATACCCTCTTTTAGTCCTAGCTCTGCAAGACACCAAAGAACTTTTTGAACATTAATGGAACTTTTTCTACCCCATAGACGCATCATGGTGTTTCCTTTTGTTGGGACTGCAGCAGCTTAAACTGTTTTGAGCTCGGCTAAGTCAAGTCCGAGGAATTGACTATGAGCAAAGATGAGCGGTTGACTATCGGGCGAGTGTTTTAGGTTGAGCACTTTGGCAACAATAATATTGTGGTCACCGCCGGTATGAACGGACACCGTTTCACATTCGAAGTAAGCAGCACAACCTTCAATTTGCGTTAGACCGCTTACTGCAATTTTATGAGCAATGTTGACAAACTGATTTTCCTTAACGGTCGCAAAGTGCATTGCCATAGCTTCCTGAGAGCGCTCTAGCACATGAATTAATTGAATGTGGCCTACTTCCACATTTGGCATCAGACGAGAGTGCTTCTTCAGGCTCCACAGAATGAGCGGTGGCTCTAGCGATACCGTATTAAATGAGCTGATTGTGATGCCATGGGCGTTTTGATCTGCATCGATGCAGGTAATAACAGTGACCCCCGTAGCAAAGGAAGAGAAGCCCTTGCGAAGCTCATGTGAGGTAAATGGGGCCATGTTGACTTAATGTGTAATTGTTAGTTATTTGCTGATTGGGGCAGGTGCCCCTGCAGGGATCATCGTGCCAGGAATGGGCGTGAGGATTTCATTTTCTTCAGCCTTTACACACTTAAATCGATATTCCTTGCCTGCTTTGGATAAAAAGCTAGCGCCTTGATAGAAATCGCTCTTGCAGGTAGTGGTAGCGAAATCCATGACATCTTGTGGTGAAGCGCTAGAGCTGATGAGGCGCATATTACCCATAGACATATTAATTTGGCTTGAGTAGCAGCCTGTCAGCACTAGGCCAGAGATGATCGTTAATACTAGTAGAATTTTCTTCATGGAAACCCCCATAATTAGCTATGCTCACAAGAATAAACCTATTGCACGGTTATGGCGTCAGTTGTAAAGATTGCGACGTATTTAAAAGGAAAAGATATGTTTAAAGCTATTTTGGTAAATAAGGATGATCAAGGTTATCGCACTGAGCTTGCTCAGGTAGACGAGGCCAGCCTTCCCGAAGGGGATGTCAGGGTCAGGGTGTTGTACTCCACGCTCAATTACAAAGATGGTTTGGCTATTACGGGCAAAGGTCCGGTGGTGCGAAGCTTTCCTATGGTTCCCGGTATTGACTTTGCGGGTGAGGTAATGGAAAGCAGTAGCCCCGACTTTAAAGTGGGCGATATGGTGCTCTTAAATGGCTGGGGCGTCGGTGAGGGCCACTGGGGCGGCTTAGCTCAGCAGGCATGCGTAAAAGCAGATTGGCTCATTCCTTTGCCCAAAGGATTTACACCCAAGCAAGCTCTGGCTATTGGTACGGCAGGTTATACCGCCATGCTGTGTGTCATGGCATTGCAAAAGCATGGGCTCAAGCCAAGCGATGGCGAGGTTTTAGTAACGGGCGCTGCCGGTGGTGTTGGCAGTTTTGCTATTACGCTCTTAAGTAAATTAGGTTTCACCGTGGTTGCTAGCACTGGCCGCATGGTGGAGGCAGATTATTTGAAGAAATTGGGTGCTGCTGAAGTGATTGATCGTGCCATCTTGTCTGCCCCTGGCAAACCATTGGCTAAGGAGCGTTGGGCTGCGGTGGTCGATAGTGTTGGCAGTCACACCCTAGCTAATGCCTGTGCGCAAACAAAAAGCGATGGTGCTGTTGCAGCCTGTGGGCTTGCTCAGGGCATGGATTTTCCCTCCAGTGTTGCACCATTTATTTTGCGTGGCATAACCTTGTACGGCATTAACAGCGTTACCGTGCCGCGCGCAAAACGAATTGCTGCCTATGAACAATTGGCTTCATTGGTAGACCTACAAATTTTAGAAGCAATCTCTCATGAAATTAGCTTGGAAGAGTCTATCAAATACGCTTCAGAGTTGATTGCAGGTAACGTTCGCGGCCGCGTCGTTGTTGACGTGAATCGATAGGCGATTAGCCAGCTTGGGATTTGCGAACCTCTAAGGTTTCCCAGACCCCAAGCTTCTCTGAATCCGATAGATTGGACCAATCAGCAATTTCAGAAAGTGTGCGAAAACAGCCAAAACAGTAACCATTTTCTGGATCGATATCACACCAGTTGATGCAGGGCGATGAAATTGTTGTCACAATATTTTCAGTAAAAAGAGATGAGATTGAAAATGAAAGAAAAAAGAACAGAACGGCTAGATATTCCTCATGAATAAATCTTCACAAGTAAATACTGAAATTCATTATCCCTTAGTAGATGCCCTTCCACAAATTGGCGGCACGATAGAGCTGGAGCCTGGTGTGCGCTGGCTACGCATGCGTCTTCCATTTGCCTTGGACCATATTAATTTATGGCTCTTGCGCGATGTATTTGAAGGGGTTGAGGGCTGGACGATTGTGGACTGCGGTATTGCCAACGATGAAACCCAAGCTGCTTGGGAGCAAATTTTTGCAACGCAATTAGAGGGCTTACCGGTTGTGCGGGTGATCGTGACCCATATGCATCCAGACCATATTGGTCTAGCGCAGTGGCTCTGTGAAAAATGGCAGGTCCCTATGTGGATCTCGATGACCGATTACTTAACCGCGCAATGGCTCAGTCATAAAGAGGGCGGCGCTTCTGTAGGTGCTAGGGCTGGTGGCGGGGGCTCTGCAGATCATTTTCAGAAACATGGATTAAGTGCGCCTGAGGATTTAGAAAAGATTCGGGCGCGCTCTAGTTATTACAGCAATATGGTACCGGGCGTTCCGCATCAATATCGTCGCATTGTTGATCATGAAAAGATCTTAATTGGTGGCCATGAGTGGCAAGTCATTATGGGGTTTGGTCATGCGCCGGAGCATGCCTCTTTATATTGTGGCGCCTTAGGCGTCCTCATTTCTGGAGACATGTTGTTACCCCGTATTTCTACAAACGTTAGTGTCTATGATGCTGATCCGGATGCGGATCCTTTAGGTCTGTACCTCAGCTCATTAGATCGATACCTACCTTTGCCTGACGATACTTTGGTATTACCATCGCATGGCAAACCGTTTACCGGAATGAAACCACGCATTGCGCAGTTGAAAGCGCATCATGATGATCGCTTGGCAGAGACCATCGGTGCCTGTCAGACACCAGCAACAGCTCGTGAGATCATCCCAGTGTTATTTAAGCGAGAGCTCGATATTCACCAAATGACGTTTGCAATGGGTGAAGCAATCGCCCATCTTAATTACCTACTTCGTCGAGGTGTGTTGCGTCGCCAGCTTTGCGAGGACGGCGTTTTGCGGTTTTCCGTGGCTTAGTTGTAGTGCTTGCCTTTGGTGTCCTAGCTCCTGAATCTTCAGTCGTTCCGGTTGCTGCAGCTGCCGAAGCGGAAACAGCATCCCCAAAAGATTTGAGTGCCATCATGGTGGCATGTTGTACTTCTAGGCCTTGGATAGTAGATTTTAGGATATTAAGGTTGAGGTTGAGCCAATTTTCAACGCTTTTGAGGTCTTTAATACGCTTCTCTAGCTCATCGGTATCAAGGCCGGGGAATGCAGCGCCAAAGCCCCCAGATGCCTTAGAGGCGTCTGTAGTGAAGGGAAACTGACCTGGTTGACCAGCTCCTCCCTGACCCCACATGGTTTTAAGCATTTCAAGGCTTTGATTGAATTCGGGAATAGTTCCAAACATGGGTGGCTCCGGGTGAGATAAAAATAGCGTTTACCAATAGAATAAGAGATTCTAGAGAACAATTTCGGTCAAGCAATGCAATCTAATGGTTTATCCCAGTCTTATACTCGTGGCCAGATACTTCCTGAGCTTCTAAAGCAGCGTATTCTGATTTTGGATGGTGCTATGGGCACGATGATTCAGCAATATAAGTTGAGCGAGTCAGACTATCGTGGACTTCCTACTAGTCAACGGTTTGCTGACCATGCGAGCGATGTGAAGGGAAATAATGAATTATTGGTTCTAACCCAGCCCCACATTATCAGCAAGATTCATGAGCAGTATTTAGATGCTGGTGCGGACATTATTGAAACCAATACGTTTGGTGCAACCTCGGTAGCCCAAGAGGATTACAAAATGGCTGGCTTGGCACGAGAAATGAATATTATTTCTGCCCAATTAGCCCGGGCTGCATGTGAAAAATATAGTACGCCCGATAAACCCCGTTTTGCTGCTGGAGCCATTGGGCCCACACCGAAGACGGCCAGTATTTCTCCAGATGTAAACGATCCAGGTGCGCGCAACGTCACCTTTGATGCGTTGCGTGCTTCATATCGCGAGCAGATTGAAGGACTGTTTGCTGGCGGTGTTGATTTGTTTTTGGTTGAAACTATTTTCGATACCTTGAATGCAAAAGCCGCTTTATTTGCTTTGGATGAATTCTTTGAGGAAACGGGCGAGCGTTTGCCAGTGATGATTTCGGGAACGGTAACAGATGCTTCTGGACGGATTTTATCTGGCCAAACAGTAGAGGCATTTTGGAATAGCTTACGTCATATTAAGCCGCTGACTTTTGGTTTGAACTGTGCTTTAGGGGCTGCACTGATGCGCCCTTATATCGCGGAACTGGCCCGCATCTGCGATGCCGCAGTTTCTTGCTACCCCAATGCAGGTTTGCCTAACCCGATGAGTGATACCGGGTTTGATGAGACGCCTGACATTACTTCAAGTTTAGTTGATGGATTTGCAAAAGATGGCCTTGTTAATCTCGTTGGTGGATGCTGTGGAACGACGCCTGATCATATTCGTGCAATTGCACAAGCAGTGGCTAAGCGTAAGCCCCGCGTTTTCTATCGTGAAAGTGTGGAGGCGTCAGCATGAGTAATCAAAAAAATGAATCTGCAATACCTTCAATGAGACTCTCTGGATTAGAGCCGTTTAATCTCACAGGGGATTTGCGTTTTGTCAATATTGGGGAACGCACAAATGTCACGGGATCTAAAGCTTTCTCCCGCATGATTTTAAATAATCAATTTGACGAAGCCTTAGCGGTGGCAAGACAGCAGGTCGAGAATGGCGCTCAAATTATTGATATCAATATGGATGAAGCGATGCTGGATTCTGAGGCGGCAATGAGTCGCTTCTTAAATCTGATTGCCTCTGAGCCCGATATTGCACGAGTTCCTATCATGATTGATTCCTCAAAGTGGAGCGTGATTGAGGCTGGCCTTAAGTGTGTTCAAGGTAAGCCGATTGTGAACTCTATCTCCCTGAAAGAGGGTGAAGAGTCTTTCAGAAAACAGGCGCGCTTAATCCGTCGCTATGGCGCTGCCAGCGTTGTCATGGCATTTGATGAGGCGGGTCAAGCAGATACGTTTAAGCGTAAGACCGAAATTTGCCAGCGTTGTTATGAGATTTTGGTTAATGAACTTCATTTCCCGGCCGAAGATATTATTTTCGATCCTAATGTCTTTGCGATTGCCACCGGTATTGAAGAGCATGATAACTATGCAGTAGATTTTATAAATGCTACGCGCTGGATTAAAGAAAATCTTCCCGGTGCCAAAGTCAGTGGCGGTGTATCAAATGTGAGTTTCTCATTTCGCGGTAATGATCGTGTGCGTGAGGCTATTCACACTGTGTTCTTGTATCACGCCATTAAGGCGGGTATGGACATGGGGATTGTCAATGCAGGTCAACTCGGGGTGTACGCTGACTTAGACTCAGATTTACGAGAGCGGGTTGAGGATGTTGTCCTGAATCGCTTTAAAGAAAAAGAGGGCAAAACGCCAACTGAGCGATTACTCGATATTGCCGATCAATTTAAAGGCGGTGGCGCTAAACAAGTGGAGAACTTAGTTTGGCGTGAATCTACAGTACGTGATCGCTTGACGCATGCTCTGGTCCATGGCATTACTAACTTTATCGAAGAAGATACAGAAGAGTTGCGCGCCCAAATTATGGGTTCTGGTGGTAGGCCAATTGAGGTGATTGAAGGCCCACTCATGGATGGCATGAATGTCGTTGGTGATTTGTTTGGCGAAGGAAAGATGTTCTTGCCGCAGGTTGTCAAAAGTGCGCGCGTCATGAAGCAGGCTGTAGCAATTTTGATTCCCTATATCGAAGAAGAAAAGCGTCTACATATTGCCTCGGGCGGAGAAGCAAAAGCTAAAGGCAAGATTGTGATGGCCACGGTTAAGGGCGATGTGCACGATATTGGTAAAAATATTGTGACGGTGGTGCTGCAATGTAATAACTTTGAAGTCGCCAATATGGGCGTAATGGTTCCTTGTGCAGAAATCTTAAAGCGTGCTAAAGAAGAAAAAGCGGATATCGTTGGTTTGTCGGGTTTGATTACCCCTTCGCTAGAAGAGATGACTTATGTTGCGCAAGAAATGCAACGGGATGATTATTTCCGTGAGCGTCAAATCCCATTGATGATTGGTGGTGCGACAACTTCACGTGTACATACCGCTGTGAAGATTGCCCCGCACTATGATGGACCAGTAGTTTATGTGCCAGATGCTTCACGGTCTGTTTCTGTAGCATCGAGCCTACTTTCAGATGAAGGCTCAAAGAAATTTATTCAAGATTTGCGAGATGATTACGTTCGTATTCGTGAGCAACATGCAAATAAGAAGGCGGCGCCAACGATTTCTCTGGAGGCTGCACGTAAGAATCGCGAGTTGATTGATTGGGTAGCCTATGTGCCTGAGAAACCAAAGTTTATTGGCCGCCGTATTTTCAAGAATTTCGCTCTTAGCGATATCGCAAAATATATTGACTGGACTCCTTTCTTTCAAACTTGGGATTTAGCCGGAAAGTTTCCAGCGATCCTGGATGATGAGATTGTTGGGGTTGAGTCGCGCAAGGTATTTGAAGATGCTAAGGTGTTATTGGATAAGTTGATCAAGGGACAATGGATACAGGCCGATGCTGTTGTTGCTTTTTACCCCGCCAATACTGTCGGCGATGACATCGTTTTGTATAGCGATGAAGCGCGTGAGCATCCGCTATTTGTATGGCATAACTTACGCCAACAAGGTGAGCGTCCGGTAGTCGACGGGGTACGCCGCCCCAATCGTTGTTTGGCGGATTATGTGGCCCCTAAAGATTCACGGGTTGCGGATTATCTAGGTTGCTTTGCGGTCACTACTGGCCACGGCGTGGAAAAGAAAGTTGCAGAGTTTCAGGCAAAGCACGATGACTACAGTGCCATTATGTTGAAAGCCTTAGCAGATCGTTTGGCTGAAGCATTTGCGGAGTTAATGCACCATCGCGTACGTACTGATCTCTGGGGTTATGCAACGGATGAGTTATTGACCAATGATCAGATGATCGATGAGCAATATCGCGGCATACGTCCCGCACCAGGCTACCCTGCTTGTCCAGCGCATGAGGTAAAGCAGGATTTATTGCGTGTCATCGGGTCCGAAGATATCGGAATGACCTTAACCGAGTCTATGGCCATGAACCCAGCATCTAGTGTGAGCGGTTTTTACTTGGCTCACCCAGAAGCCCGTTATTTCAATGTGGGCAAGGTTTCCGCTGATCAGGTTGAAGATATGGCAAAGCGCAGAGGTGAAGATGTTCAAGATATTCGCCGTCAATTGGCGAGCTTGATCGATTAAATCAGGGGTGATGCCGGCGCGATATTTTCTAAACGCCCCACATCACTGGCTCACCTTTTTCTTTAGCTTGTTTCATGAGCTCCAGAAAAGGATAGGCGCGTTGGCCTAGTCGGTCTGCCAGTTTTGGCCTCTTGCCACCCTCTTGGCCTCTTAAATCGTGCTGGGCGCGATCTTCTAGGTCTTTCAGGATGGCAGTTTCTAATAAGTTGATCAGGGCAGGGAGCTGCTCTACTGTCAGAATCCCCCTGGGCTCGAGTGGGCGATTCAAGAGATCAAATATGCGCTGACTGAGATCAGCCAGCATGATGACATCTGGACCTGCCTTTGAGCGAAATTGATAGATCATTTCTATAGCTTACCACCTGATAAACTCATTAAACTATGTTGTTAACTAATAAAAATCGTTTAATTGAGATGCTCAGTGCAGTGCTTCAGGGCTTGGCCCAGGAGCGCAACTTAGCAGATACACCCCAACCCCGCCTGGAGCGCCCTAAGGCGGTGGATCATGGCGATGTCGCATGTAATATTGCACTTCAGCTATCCAAGGCGTGGAAGCTAAATCCAAGGGAGTTGGCCCAAGCCATTGTTGAGCGTTTGCAACAGCAAACTGGATACGCCGACCTTATTACTAGTTGCGAGATTGCTGGTCCAGGATTTATTAATTTTCGCCTAACGAATACTGCCAAAACAACGGTGATTGAAGAAATCTTGACAGCAGGCCCTACATTTGGGCGGGTGATGCCAGGCGTTACTCCAGTCAGCAAAGCGATGATTGAGTTCGTTTCTGCCAATCCAACGGGGCCATTGCATGTTGGCCATGGTCGCCAAGCAGCGCTCGGTGATGCGCTAGCCAATTTATTGTCTACACAGGGAATTGATGTGCATCGTGAGTTTTATTACAACGATGCAGGTGTACAGATCGCAAATCTAGCCCTTTCGGTGCAGGCGCGTTTAAACGGCTTAAAGCCAACAGATCCGGGTTGGCCAGAGCAGGCTTATAACGGTGAATATATTGCGGAGATTGCCGCTGCATATTTAGCATCGCCAGCTTATCGTGTTGACTTATCAGATGCAGATAAGGTTGAGGCAATTCGACAATTTGCAGTGGCTTATTTGCGTAATGAGCAGGATATTGATTTACAAACTTTCGGCGTGAAGTTTGATTGCTACTACTTAGAATCTTCTTTATACACCGATGGCAGTGTTGCTCAAATTGTGGATGATTTGCAGAGTATCGGTAAGACTTATGAATCCGAGGGTGCCCTCTGGCTTAGAACAACGGATGATGGCGATGATAAAGACCGTGTGATGCGTAAGTCTGATGGTAGCTTTACCTACTTTGTACCTGATGTGGCGTACCACACAAGCAAATGGCAGCGTGGTTTTGAGAAGGTCATCAATGTGCAGGGTAGCGACCATCATGGCACTATCGCTCGCGTGCGCTCTGGATTGCAGGGCGTAGCTAAAAAACGCGAGTGGGATATTCCAAAAACGTACCCTGATTATGTCTTGCATAAGATGGTGACAGTAATGCGTAATGGTGAGGAAGTAAAAATTTCTAAGCGCGCAGGATCTTACGTGACTGTGCGTGATTTAGTGGAGTGGTCTGGTGGTGTTACTCCAGAAATGACGACTAGTGAGCGTGAGCTCGCATTGCAACGGGGAAGAGATGCTGTTCGATTCTTTTTGATTTCTCGTAAAGCGGATACCGAGTTTGTATTTGATATTGACTTGGCCCTTCAGCAGAATGATGAAAACCCTGTTTTTTATGTGCAATATGCGCATGCACGGATTTGCTCTATTTTGAGCCAATGGGGTGGACAACGATCCGATCTCAAAGCCGCAGACCTCTCTTTGCTGCAAAGTAAGGCTTCAGATCGTTTATTGCGGCGTTTAGCTGAATATCCAGAAATGCTGACAGATGCAGCCGCAGATCTAGCGCCACACGCCTTAGCATTTTATTTACGTGATTTAGCAGGTGATTTCCATACTTTTTATAGCGCAGATCGAGTACTAGTTGATGATCCTGCCTTAAAACTGGCTCGTTTGGCTTTGCTATCGGCTACTCGCCAAGTCTTAGAGAATGGTTTAAAACTACTGGGTGTCTCTGCTCCAGCTAAGATGTAAGCTATACGATTAAAAGAACAGTGATAGTCATGCGCAGTGCAATATATGAAGGATAGATACGCGATGAAAAAAATGAATCTACAGACAAATGCATCGAGTTCAGAATACGGCGGTACTATTCTGGGTTTTATTCTGGGTCTAGGTGCCGGTCTAGGAATTGCATTTGTAATTGCCTTTTATCTTTCTAAGAACACGCCCCAGGAGCGCCCTGGTATTCGTGCTCCGAATCTGCCGTTAACTATTAAGTCAGGAGCAGCCCCCGCTGAAGGTGAGGCCGCCCCTGTTACTGAGCCTCTAGATCTGAATAGGCCACTTCAAGGTAAGTCATCTGCGCCTGCTGCAAATGCACCAGATCCAATTGGCGACCTTGCAAATGGTAAGAAGCCTGCAGATGCCAATACTGCACCTGCTACACCTGCTCCACCCACTGCCAAAACAGATGCAATTTATTTTCTACAAGTAGGCGCATTCAATAAGCGTGCTGACGCAGATGCACAAAAAGCGAACCTAGCCATTCAAGGTATTCAGTCGCAACTCAGCGAAGTTAGTAGTGAAGGTAACACCTTGTGGCGCGTTCGCGTCGGTCCCTACAATAGTGTTGACGAAAGTAATCCGGTGCGTGATAAGTTGACTGGCATCGGCATTAAGCCAACCATCATTAAAGCTAGCAAATCATGATCTCTTTTTCTAAGCGTACTTTCCTTTCCTTCACGGCAGTAGTGTTGACGGGCTCTTTTTCCGGTTTAATAAACGCCCAGAGCGCTAAGATCGAAGAGGGGTTTGACTACCGCATTCTTCCCATAGCTCAGCCAGTAGAGACCCAGGGAAAGGTCGAGGTCATCGAATTTTTTTGGTATGGCTGCCCACATTGTTTTGATTTTGAGCCGGAGTTAAGTGCGTGGGTAAAGCGCCAACCTAAAGATGTCACCTTCCGGAGAGTTCCGGTTGCCTTCCGCGATGACTTTATGCCGCACAGCCAGTTATTCTATGCCCTAGAGGCTATGGGCAAAGGTGATGCCATGAACGAAAAAGTCATGTATGCCATGCATAAGGAAAATAAGCGCCTCTTGACTGAAAACGAGATCGCAGATTGGGTCACTACCCAAGGCATCGATCGCAATACTTTTTTGGCCACTTATCGCTCATTTGCTGTAGTTTCCAAAGCCCGTGCTGCAAGGCAATTAGCTGAAACTTATCGTATTGATGGTGTGCCGACTATTGTGATGCAGGGGCGTTATGTGACTTCGCCTTCCATTGCCGGTACTAAGGCAAAGGCCATTGCTGTTATGGATTATTTAGAGATCTTGATTCGTAAAAACAAGTACAAGTGAGCTGGGTTTTATAGTGCGCAGTTCTTATATTTTGACGAAGCGCCTAACAAACCAGAAGTAGAGTGGATAAGGCAGAATTCTAAGAAATTTCAGAAAACCTGAAAATCGTTTAGGAAAGTGAATGTCAAATTTTCCAGCAGAGATGCCTGCTAGTATTTCAGTAGCAGCTTCTTCGGCAGTAATCAGTGCCGGCATTTCAAAATCATTTTGAGCGGTAGCTTCAGTTGCAACAAACCCTGGTGAAATCATGTGTACGCTTACGCCTTCGGGGAGTAAATCGTAATATAGGGTTTCACAGAAGTTGATGATTCCTGCTTTGCTGGGACCATAGGCTAGAGCCTTTGGTAGCCCGCTATATCCAGCTACACTTCCTACAATGGCAATATGGCCAGAGTGGTTTTTGAGCATATCAGGCAGTACACAAGCTACTGCACGCATGGGGCCTAATAGATTGGCATCTACAGTTTGTCGTGCAAGTTCAAAATCAAAATTATCAGCACGCAAAGGGGTATAGACTCCAGAAACAAACAGTAGCAAATCTACGCCACCCCATTGCTCAACAATAGTTTGATAGGCCGTATTGATCTGTGCAGTATCGGTGATGTCTGCTGGCACGACCAAGGTGATTCCTTGTACCGAGTTTTCTAGTGCAGTGAGGCGCTCTTTGCGGCGGGCGGAAATAGCAACCCTTGCTCCCGCATTCGAGAGGGCTCTTGCACAGGCTTCTCCAATACCGCTCGATGCACCAATGATCCAAATTCGTTGATTAACAAAGCTCTCAAAGCCATTTTGTTTCATGGGGTCAGCGCCTTTGTAGTGGAAGCGGAGGATTGATGGCTGAGGGTAAATTGCACGACATCAATATTCTTCTCAGAAAATCCTGCAGCACAATACATGAGGTAGAAATTCCAGAGGCGTACAAACGCCTCATCAAAGCCAAGCTGGTAAATGGCATCTATTTTTTCATTGAAGCTGTCTCTCCAGATGCACAAGGTTCTGGCGTAGTCGGCTCCAAAAGGAAACTCTGCCTCTACTACCAATCCAGCACTGGCTGCTGCCGCCTCAAACTTAGCGCGTGATGGAAGCATGCCACCCGGAAAAACATATTGCTGAATAAAGTCGGTACTGTTGCGGTAGCGCTCGAATAGCTCTTCGGCAATCACAATAGTTTGAACACATGCCTTGCCGCCTTGCTTTAGGCGCTGGGAAATCATCTTAAAATATTCGCCCCAATGGGCTTCCCCAACGG
Organism: Polynucleobacter sp. TUM22923; assembly: GCF_030295705.1. Classification (NCBI taxonomy): domain Bacteria; kingdom Pseudomonadati; phylum Pseudomonadota; class Betaproteobacteria; order Burkholderiales; family Burkholderiaceae; genus Polynucleobacter; species Polynucleobacter sp. TUM22923. Next base: position 1,720,548 of record NZ_AP027274.1, on the reverse strand, counting down.
CCTCAAACATTTCAACAGAGGCAATGCCATCAAATTCCTCTGAGCAATCACGATAATCTTGGAGGCGAACTTCAAATTGCGCTGTATTTTCTATTTCAGATTGAACATGACGAAGGCGATTGTCCGCAAATGCTTTTTGTTCAGTCGATAGAGTTAAGCCGGTAATGCTGTTACCGTTACGAAGAGCCTCCTCCATTACGCCACCCCACCCACAGCCAACCTCTAATAGGCGATCGCCGGGTTTGGCATCGATTGATCTGAGAATACGCTGAATCTTTGCGCGCTGGGCATCCAATAAAGTCTGATTATTGCTTTCCGAAAACCAGGCGCTTGAATAGCTCATAGTAGGATCTAGCCACAGGGTATAAAAGGCATTCCCTAAATCGTAGTGCGCATGAATATTTTTCTTGCTGCCAGATTTTGAATTATCGCGTAACCAATGTTTTAAGCGATAGATTAAAGAGCCAAACCAGCTGCCGTAAATGACTTTCTCTAAGATGGTGCGATTGCGGATCGCTAGCTCAAGGAGGGCCTTGAGATCTGGCGTGTTCCATTGACCTCGAATATAGCTTTCAGCAAAACCAATATCACCATGAGATAAGACTTGCTTAAAAACAGACCAATCCAATATCTGCATTTCTGCCCGTAGTTCATCACTGCGCTTACCAAATTCCTTCACTTCATTATTGGGTAGTGTGAGTACGAGATATCCACTACTCAATTGCCCTAAAAGGCTAAAAATTGCCTCAGAGCTAAAACGGTGTTGCTGTGCTGGCGACGCTCGTTTTGATTGACGGGAAAAGCTGAGACGAGATAAGAGGGATTGACCGGGGCGATTCATCGTGTGACTTCAAGTTCAGGAGGTTTTGGTTTGGAGTGGAAGGGGACACCTTTAGACCACAATTTTAATGCTTGCCAATGAATGCGTCCAATGACTCCTAAGCTCATCAGGGGAAAGCGTAGAAAAGCTAAATAGAGGGCAGCTTTGCTCAAAGGTTGAGATACGCCACTGATGCTGGTGTTAATGAGGGGAAGGCCATCCTCGTGTAACTCAATTCGACAAACAATATTACGTTGAGAGCGACTATCTTGGGGGAATAAAAAGCGAAAGTGGTATTCGCCTTGCACATCACAAAATGGGGATACGTGAAAAACCTTTTTACTGATGAACGTTTGACCGGATTGAATGGATTCCCTGGAATCATGGTGAAGGAGATAGCAATGCCGCTCCCCAAAAGTGTTATTCACTTCAGCCAATACCGCTCGAACCTGACCATTCTTACTAGTGCAGATCCAAAAACTGACTGGGTTAAATACATAACCCAAGACTCTCGGAAAAGTTTGCAACCAAATCTCACCATCAACGTCATCGATATGATTGTCTTGAAGGATTTTTTCGATCCATTGGAGGCTATCGTTATCGCCAATGCCATGATCTTTATCGAAGAATGAAAATAGCCCAAATCGATTGTCACCCAGACCATGTTTGCTGAGTAGTGCTATGTCAGCCTTTCTAGAGCGCATGGGAATGGAGAGGGTAAAAACACCATAAGCAAATACATTTTTTGCAGGACGAAAGCGTCGATGCTGGACTGCTCCAAAGTTGATCGTTGCTAAATGCATTTACTGAGTATCTTGAATTAAATTAGAGCGCACTGGGTGACGAATGCTTTCCATTAGGTCTTTGGCGACAAGCTCGCCCGAGCGTAAACCATCCTCATGAAAACCAAAGCCTGTCCAGGCGCCGCAATACCAGATAGAGGCATTTCCTTGAATTAAAGGCAGCTCTTTTTGCGCCTGCACAGCTTGCATATCAAATACCGGATGAGAGTAATGGATTTCTTTATGCACTAGTTTTGGGTCAGGATTAGTCAGTGGATTTAAGCTCACAATAATCTGAGTGTTTTTGAGTTGATCTGGAAGTGGTTGCAAGCGATTAATAAGATAGTTAACGCTGACATGTTGTTGCGCAGTTGGGGACGCGCCCGCCTTGGCCGTGTAATTCCAGGCAGCCCAGCAGCGCTGATTTTGTGGCAGAAAGCGAATATCTGTATGCAAAATAGCGCGATTTTTTTGGTATGGAACGGCTGACAAAATATTACGAGCAGTCTGATCAATCCCATGAACCAACTCTAATGCCTGATCGCTATGGCAGGCCATAATGACTTCGTCAAACCAGGCGCTTCCAGAGGGGCTAATAACTTCAACTGGCGCGTTCTCTGTTTGGCTGGCATTAACGCGACTGATGGGCTGGCGCACTATTTTGACGTCATGTTCTTCCAATGCAGCTACGAGAAGCTTTACATACTCACGTGATCCACCTCTGACGGTAAGCCATTGAGGACGATTCTGAATTTGTAGGAGACCATGGTTGTGACAAAAGCGCACCATCGTTCGAATTGGGAACTCTAGCATCTGCTCTACAGAGCATGACCAGATTGCTCCAATCATGGGTAAAAAGTAATTCTCTTTGAAGCTTGTACTAAAGCGATTTCGATTTAAGAAATCATGAATTCGTTCATCGGGTTCAGCATATTCATGGTCTGACGAAATTTGATTTTCTGCTAAACGGGTTGCCATGCGGTTAAAGCGTAGGATGTCGTAAGCCATTCTCCAAAAAGAGGGCGATAGCAAATTGGATCGTTGCCCAAAGAAAGAATTGAGATCGTTACCGGCCCACTCAATCTGATGATCTGCACCATTTTTTTCTTTGGCATCAATGGATACAGAAAAAGACATCTCTGATGGTGCAATCGGTACTTTAATTTCCTCGAATAGGCGAACTAAGCGCGGATAAGTTTTTCTATTAAATACTAGAAACCCTGTATCTACCCCATGAGTAATATGGCCTTCATTCGTTTCCATTGAAAAGTCCACAGTATTACTGTGCCCCCCAATGTGACTACCACCCTCAAAGATGGTGATGTCTAAATCGGGATGTTGTCTTAATGCATAGGCGCAACCTAAACCAGAGATACCTGCGCCAATAATGGCTACTTTTTTCTTACCCACTAAATTTTTTCTCCAAGGAGTTTTTCAACTTCGGCAGTTACAGTGCTACTGCTAGGCTTAGTCATACTGCCGTAAGAATCTACGACGTTACCATTACGATCAATGAGGTATTTATAAAAGTTCCACTTTGGCGTCGTCCCTGTTTTTGCGATTAGCATCTTAAAGAGTGGATTTGGATTATTTCCACTTACTGAACTTTTAGCAAACATTGGAAATTTGACATCGTAGGTATTTTTGCAAAAAGCGGCAATATCTTTATTGCTACCAGGTTCTTGCTGACCAAAATCATTTGATGGAAAACCAAGAACGACGAGACCCCGATCCTTATATTTTGCGTATAACTTCTCTAAGCCCTCGTATTGGCTTGTAAATCCACAAAAACTGGCTGTGTTGACAACGAGGACAACCTTACCTTGGTATTGGCAAAGATTCTGTGGTGCTTCATCTTGAAGCCTCGGAAAAGTATGGGATAACAGGGGGCTACAGCTTGGGGCTGCCTGAGCAAATTCTATAAAGGGAACAAGCAACAGGGCGGCTAAAACATAGCGCGCTAAGTGGTGAATCATATGTAGCCTTGAGGATGAGCGGGGTTGTCCGAATGCTCAAGTCTAAGACATTCTGGCAAATATCGTTGAGGTTTCCTCAATACTATTAATATGGCGTTATGACCTCATTATCTCCACCTGTATTTGAGTCCAAAGTTTGTGCTTTGGTAGACCTTGATGACCGTATTGCAGCATTACCAAGACCTATCGTATTTACCAATGGTGTCTTCGATATTCTGCATCGTGGACATGCCAGTTATTTGGCTCAAGCCAGGGCATTGGGCGCAAGTCTAGTGGTCGGTGTAAATTCGGATATTTCAGTAAAAATGCTGGGTAAAGGGGATGATCGGCCAATTAATACTGAGGCAGACCGCCAGGCCCTCTTAGCCGCTCTTGCTAGCGTGGATTTAACAGTATTGTTCACGGAGCAGACCCCAGTAAGCCTGATCGAAAAAATCCGACCCGATATTTATGTCAAAGGTGGAGACTATGAAATTGACGCACTAGAAGAGGCGAAACTCGTCAAATCCTGGGGTGGCGTGGCAATTGCAATTCCATTTTTATATGAGCGCTCTACAACAACCTTGCTAGGCAAGATCCGCAGCGCCTAGATTCCCTTTATGTGGAAATACAGCAAAGTACTAGAGGCTTTGTAACAGCCAGGCCCAGAGGCCGCGTAGCACTAAGCCTTCAATGGGCTCCACAGGTAACGCCGCTAATTCTGAATGTCGTTTGATCTCGCTGGCCAAAATTTTGGCATTGCCACCATCTAGCCAAATGCGTTCAACAGGGTGATTCATTTCTTTTGCTAACTGACATGCGCGAACAATTGCCCCTATTTGAGCCGCATCGCAGCCATCAATAATCGCTTGATCGGTGTTGGTCGCAAAGCTAGCTTGGGTTGGCGATAGATTTGAGCGAATGGCTAGAGGTAATTGTGCGGTATTGCTTTGCAAGCTCTCCTGCATCAAGCTTAAGCCTGGCAATATCCAGCCTCCATAATGCATTCCATTGCCGCCCAATAAATCAATAGTGGTTGCTGTTCCCGTATTAACCACGAGTGTATTGACATTAGACAGGGCCCTCGCCCCAATCAAGGCTGCCCAGCGATCTGCGCCGAGTTTGTGGGGCTCTTCATAGCGTGTGCGCATACCCTCGTAAGGGCTGTCACCAGTAAGCTGTCTCCATTGCAGATCTGTCCATTGTGGAAACAGGGATTGAAGGTTTTCTAGGATGTCATGGCCCGCTACACAGCAAAAGCCTATAGCATCAGGCTTAGGCAAAGTCTTGGCAATGTAATCAGATAACTCTGCGCGGAGTTCTGCTGACTGAAATGATTTGGTAAGAATGGATCCAGAGTAGGCCCACAGTTTTTTGTTACGGTCGGCAGTATTTTGGGTGGACTCAACGGCGGCCCACTTTAGGCGGGTATTGCCAACATCAAATAATAAATAGAGACTCATAGTTGCATTCGTAAAGAAACATCACCAGCATGAATGGCAATGTTTTGGTGCGGTTGGTTTAAGAGCAATGCACCGGAGGAATCTACGCCAGAAGCAATACCATGCAGCGTTTGTGTACCGGCTCCGGGGATATAAATAGCCTGGCCACGAAAAGCATCCCAACGTTCCCAGGCATCTTTAAATGGAGTAAAGCCAGATCGCTCAAATTCAGTAAGGTACTTCTCAAAGGAGTCGATTATCTTGAGCCAAATAAATTCAATATCGGGAACAGGGGCTTCCTTAGAAACGAGCTGCTCTAGTGCAGCAGCGCCAAAGGCCGATTGCCCTTCAAGTTTTTGTTGCAACGCGGTTTCATTTTGAATATTTAAACCTACGCCAATAATCATCCAAGTTGGGGAGCTCGGATTAACTTGGCCCCCCTCGATCAGAATGCCGCCAAGTTTGGCGTTATTGAGCAATAAATCATTAGGCCATTTGAGTCTGAGCCCTTGGTCGAAGAGGGCATTTTCCGTTGTGCCTAGTGCTGCCGCAATGCCGTTAATGACGCACAAGCCAATCACTAAACTCAGACCACTTAACGCATGTGGACGACATGAGAATGGGTAGGCGAGGGAGAAACACAGCGTATCTTCTGCTTGGGCGAGCCAGACCCTACCAGCTCTGCCTTTACCAGCAGTTTGTTGGCGGGCTATCCTGGCGACTGGTTGCTCCAGTGTGCCAGCACGCCAACGAGCCAATAAATCATCATTGGTCGATTGGGTAGTGGCAACACGCTCAAGTAGGCAATTCCAGCTCATTTCTCTATTGTAGAAAGGTCTGCCCTAGAATTGGGGAATGAATCAGGAAGACCAGCGCCCTCGTAAGTTTGTTTGGCCACTCCAGGCTATGCCTTTGGCTAGGGCTATCAGCTTAGGCTACGGGCTTCTGATCTTTTATATCAGTTTGACCCCTTTTGATTTCAACTTTCAAAATGGAATCAGTGTTTTGGCGTGGCTAGAGGCTCCACTACCTCGTTTTATTACGCTTTTTGATGTGTTGGTCAATATCTTGGCCTACATTCCATTGGGCTTTATGTTGGTTTTCGCTTGCTACCCGCGTTGGCGCAATTTTGTTGCTCTAGGCATAGCTTTGATCATCAGTGCCATTTTGAGTTTTAGCGCTGAATCGTTGCAAACTTGGCTGCCAACCCGCATTCCAAGTCAAATGGATTGGTGGGCGAATGTATTGGGAGGGTTGTTGGGTGGCTTACTAGCCATTCCTTTGGGTCCCCAGTGGCTATCCGGTAGCGCCATTCGCCGTCGTTTTGACCAATGGTTTGGAGTGAACTGGGCAGCCTGCGCCTTATTTTTATTATTTCCCTGGTCGCAGATTTATCCTCAAAGCTCTTGGTTGGGTACGGGGGTCTGGGGGCATGCCATATTTGCTTCGGTAGATTGGGGAACGATGGTGATGAATCACGTCGTTCAGGAATCGATCATTACCGCCTTATGTTGGCTGGGTACTGGTTTATTGCTCTCCATGGGGATGCGCTCCAAGGCGCCTCAGTGGAATATATTGAACGGCCTACTTTGCTTAACAGTGCTAATGAAGGTTATTTTTACAACACTGCAATTTGGGGTCGAATTGAGTTTTTTGTGGCTAACGGCAGGTGCAATTTGGGGAATGATTCTGGGCAGTATTTTGCTGAGATGGGCGCTACTTTTATCCAAGGGAAGTAAATTCTGGCTCACGCTTCTTTGCTTACTGAGCGCCACAATAGCGATTAATTTTTTGCCTGACAATCCTTACTTTATTTTGACTCTTAGACACTGGTATCAAGGACGGCTAATACACTTTAACGAACTGATGCAATGGGTTTCAGTGGTATGGTTACCATTAGCCCTGTTTTGGGTTATTCGCAATACATTTGCAGTTCAATTAAAAACTTGATCGATATCTTTTATGAGCTTTCAGCACCATCTTTTTTTCTGCCTCAATGATCGTAGCAATGGTGAGGACTGTTGTGATCGACACAATGCATTTGCGTTGTTTAAATATGCGAAAGATCGCGTGAAAGAGCTCGGACTCTCTGGTCCCGGAAAAATACGTGTGAATAAAGCGGGTTGCCTTGATCGCTGTGCTGATGGACCGGTGATGGTGGTGTATCCCGCAGGTATTTGGTATACCTTTATTGATATCGAAGATATTGAAGAAATTATTCAGTCCCATTTAATTCAGAATCGCCCTGTCGAGCGACTTCAATTGGCTTAGTCGAGTACAGAAAGTGAATTCATGAATAGTCGTACCAAAGTCATTCAGATCGATGGTATTGTTGGTCAAATAGAAATATCTATTGACTTGCCGGATGAGCTAAAAAATAATCCTGATTTTGCTTTGAGAGGTTTAGCCTTAGTGGCACATCCCCATCCCTTAATGGGTGGCACTATGGATAACAAAGTAGCACAAACAATGGCGCGTGCCTTTAACCAATTGGGTTATGTGAGTGTGCGCCCTAATTTTCGTGGAGTGGGCGCTACCGCTGGTGTGCATGACCACGGCGCTGGTGAGATGGAAGATCTTCTCTACATTACTGATTGGATGCGCACCCCTTCGGGCTGGGCTGCCACTGAGGCAACGGCACAGCAGGCCTGGATTACTAATGCAAATGCACTTCCCTTGGTAGTTTCCGGTTTTTCATTCGGTAGTTTTGTGGGTACACACTTGGTTCAAAAGCTATCTGAGCTTGGTCGTCCAGCAGAGCGCTTAGTCATGGTGGGTAGTGCAGCCGGCAAGTGGGAGTTAGCTCCTGTGCCAGCAGATACGATGTTGATTCATGGTGAAGTTGATGAAACCATCCCCTTGATTGATGTTTTCGATTGGGCGCGACCACAAGAGTTAACTGTTCAAGTAGTACCCGGTGCAGATCATTTTTTTCATCGCCGTTTACATTGCATTCGCAATATCATCACTAGCGCCTGGTTGGGAATGCCAGACCACCGTAAAACTCAATAAAAACCCCATATAGAAAGATAGATCAGATCATGGCCGAAGAAAAATCATTAATTGAATACCCATCTGAATTTCCAATTAAGGTGATGGGAAAAGTCAATCCAGATTACTTGCCGGCAATCTTGTATATTGCACATCAGTTTGACCCCACTTTTGATGAAAATAAAGTTGAGCAAAGGCCATCTAAGGACGGCAACTATTTAGGGATTACTTTGCCTATTACGGCTACTAGCCGTGAACAATTAGATGAGCTCTACCGCACGCTTTCTACCCATCCATTAGTGAGCGTTGTTCTCTAACTGATTGGTATGAGTATTTTGGTAAAACATCTTGGGTTGGTCGATTACGAGTCGACCTATCAGGCGATGCGTGATTTCACACAAAGGCGTGACAGCAATACTCCAGATGAAATTTGGGTGCTAGAGCACCCCCCTGTTTTTACCTTAGGCTTGGCGGGTGATCCCAGTAATTTGCATGATCCCAGTAGCCGCATTCCCTTGGTGCAGGTTGATCGAGGTGGAGAAATTACTTACCACGGGCCTGGGCAGATTGTGGTCTACCTCCTGCTAGATTTAAGGCGCCTAGGATTATTTGTAAAAGAGCTAGTTTCCCGAATTGAGCAATCCTTGATTGATACCCTGACTGATTTTGCCATTCAGGCAGAAAGGCATCCTGGCGCCCCTGGAATTTATATTGCGCAAAACAGTGCTGTTGCACTTGAATACCAGGGCACTAAAATTGCTGCTTTAGGGCTCAAGATCTCAAAAGGATGCTCTTATCATGGTCTGGCTCTCAATGTGGCTACCGATCTAGGGGCTTTTGCACGTATCCACCCTTGTGGTTATGAGGGCTTACGGACAATAGACATGCAAACGCTTGGGATCAAGGACAATAAGGGTACGATTAGCCAAACCCTCATAGGGCATTTGCAAAAGCAATTGATTTCAATATGACCATTATTAAGCCCGAACCCGAACTTGTTGCCAACGTGCGACAGGACCTTAATTACGACGCTACGCGCAAGCAAAAGTCCGCTGAAAAAACGGCGCGCATCCCCATCAAGATTATTCCTTTGCATGAGGTGCTGAAGAAGCCAGACTGGATTCGGGTAAAAGCTGCCTCAGGAAATTCACGTTTTAATGAAATTAAAAAGATCCTGCGTGAGAATGAATTAGTTACCGTTTGCGAAGAAGCAAGCTGCCCTAACATTGGCGAGTGTTTTGGTAAGGGCACTGCTACTTTTATGATCATGGGTGATAAATGTACGCGCCGCTGCCCATTTTGTGATGTTGGGCACGGTAGACCTGATCCCTTGGATACAAGAGAGCCTGCTAATTTAGCGCGCACAATTGCTGCCCTCAAGTTAAATTATGTTGTGATCACTAGTGTGGATCGCGATGACCTGCGTGATGGTGGAGCAATGCATTATGTAGATTGCATTTCTCAATCTAGAGCGCTATCCCCCAATACCCGCATTGAGGTTTTGGTTCCCGATTTCCGTGGACGCCTAGATAAAGCACTAGATATTTTTAGTGAACATGCGCCGGCGGGTTTGCCTGATGTGATGAATCACAATTTAGAGACAGTGCCACGTTTATACAAAGAGGCTCGGCCAGGTGCAGATTACGGCCACTCCTTAAAGCTCTTAAAAGACTTTAAGGAACGCTTTCCGCATATTCCTACCAAGAGCGGTTTGATGGTGGGTTTAGGCGAAACCGACGAAGAGATTTTGGCAGTGATGCGCGATATGCGTGAGCACCAGATTGATATGCTCACGATTGGCCAATATTTGGCACCCTCAGGACATCACCTTCCAGTGAAGCGTTATGTCCACCCAGATGTTTTTAAGCATTTTGAAACAGAGGCCTATGCCATGGGCTTCTCGCATGCTGCTGTGGGCGCGATGGTGCGCTCTAGTTATCATGCAGATCAACAGGCACACGGAGTAGGGATTGTCTAGGCGGATCGTTAGTTATGCCGTTGCATCGCTAGTAGCAACTTTCCTTCTGACGGCTTGTAGTCCAAAGTTAGATTGGCGCACCGTGCAGTCTCCTCAGGAAAACTACACTGCATTATTTCCTGGAAAGCCAGAAAAATTAGATCGCAAAATTCCTTATCAAGGTCAAGAAATACCACAAACCTTGGAGGCGGTAAAAATTGATGATGATATTTATTCAGTGAGTGCAACGCAGCTGAATCAGAGCCAAGTTGAGTTCTTACCCAATTTATTAGCGCAATTACAAGACAACCTTTTTAAGAGAGCAAATGTCAACTTAGACAATGCTGTCAGTAAAGACGATTTCTATCAGACTGTCAGCCGTCAAAAAATCGTTACCAAAGATTACTTTTTAGAGTTTCCCTCTACCGGCGCCATTGAGACTTCTATGCGAGTTCGATGGATCACCAGAATCACCCCAGAGAGAGGGGCTTGGGTGTATCAGATTTCGGTACTACACACTGCACCAGCAAGAGTTGAGGCAAAAAAGTTTTTCTCTGAAGAGGCTTACTCAAACTTCTTTGATGAGTTCCGCCCAGAATAATCCTGCATCAAAACTTAAGACTTTTCTAAAGCGGCCACTTTAGCTTCAAGTGCCTCTAATTTTTCACGGGTTTTGGAGAGCACTCGGGATTGCAATTCAAATTCCTCACGAGTAACTAAATCCATCTTCTGAAATCCCTGGCTCATCATGGCGCGCACATTCTTTTCGATCTCCTGTGCAGGTGAGTTTCGAATGGCATCGCCAACTTTGCTTTGCATATCACTAGCAATGCGCTGAATTTGTTCTAGGATTTCGCCTGGTTTTTGCATGATTCTGATCACCGTTCTATAAAAAGTTGCTTAAAAGACACACTTAATATTTTAAGTTGTAGTGCTCAAAATAGGTAAAACCTATCAAAAATGCAGCTATTTCACGAAAATGACCTGAAATGGTGCATATATACGCACCAAAACTGAGCATAGCGCTTATTTAGGTGCATGTCGCCACTTTCTAAAAAAACTGAAGTCTCAGAATCGGTCTATGCAATAAATTTCCAATCCCTTTTCATTACATATATCAAGGAGCAGCACATGAAAACGATTCAAAAGACAGCAATTGCTTTAGTAGCCTCAAGCCTAATGGCAACAGCAGCTTTTGCACAGACAGCGCCTGCAGCAGCACCTGAGGCCCCTGAAGTTAGTCCAATTACAGCAAACATTTCTTTAGTGAGTGACTATCGCTTTCGTGGTATCTCACAGTCAAACTTAAGACCAGCTATCCAAGGCGGCTTTGATTACTCTCATGAGAGTGGTTTCTATATTGGTAACTGGAATAGTTCCATTCAGTGGGTAAATGGAAATAGTCCAGGGGTAGCCTCGAGTATTGAGATGGATTTTTATGCCGGTATTAAAAAAGAATTAATTGGCGAAGGTTTTGCTTCTGATTTTGGTGTTTTGCAGTACTACTATCCAACCAGCGGCAACTTTACAAGTCCAAACGTTAACCCAAATACAACAGAACTTTACGCAGCTCAGAACTATACGTTTGGTCCAATAACTGGTTTCTTAAAATTCTCATACGCAGTAACTAATACATTTGGCAATCAAAATAGCTCTGGTTCATATTATCCAGATTTAACAGCTAATTACGACACTGGTATTTGGGGCTTAGCCTTGAATGGCCACGTTGGATACCAATACATTGCAGGATCACAAACCGGTAACCCAGTATCTAACTCTAGTCAGTATAGTTACACAGACTGGAAGTTTGGTTTAACTAAAGACTTTGGGGGTGGACTATCTTTAGCTGCAGCATACATTGGAACTAATGCAAAGAAGCTTTCAAGTGGCTATGCATATGTTAGTCCAGCAGGTAAAAACCTAGGTGGCTCTACTGGCGTATTGACTCTAACAAAAACTTTCTAATTCATTCCCCCAAACGGAGAAACACATGAAATTAATCACCGCAATCATCAAGCCCTTCAAGCTTGACGAAGTGCGCGAAGCTCTCTCGGAAGTGGGAGTTTCGGGCATTACCGTCACTGAAGTTAAAGGCTTTGGTCGTCAAAAAGGTCACACCGAGTTGTATCGCGGTGCTGAGTATGTTGTTGACTTTTTACCTAAGGTCAAAGTTGAGGCTGCTGTTGAAGATGGCATCTTAGAGCGAGCGATTGAAGCAATTGAAAAAGCAGCTCGTACAGGCAAGATTGGTGATGGCAAGATTTTTGTCTCCACAGTTGAGCACGTCATTCGTATTCGTACCGGTGAAACCGGCGCGTCAGCACTTTAAAGAGAGGTTCAAAATGTTAACTTGGATGAAAAAACTCCTAGCAGGAAGCGCAATGGCCTTAGCCATTGGTGCAACCTCAATGTTGGTAGCTTCGCCAGCTTTTGCTCAGCAAGCTGCCACAGCTGTTGCAGCGGCTGCAGCTGTTGCACCTGCACTAGTGCCAAACAAGGCTGACACAGCTTGGATGCTACTTTGCACCGCGTTGGTTATTCTAATGACATTGCCTGGTTTGGCATTGTTCTACGGTGGCTTAACACGTAGCAAGAACATCCTTTCTGTATTAGTGCAGTGCATGTTTGGGTTCTCACTAATTACAGTGCTCTGGGCTATTTATGGATACAGCTTTGCATTTACAGAAGGTAGTGCATTTATCGGCGGACTAGATCGTTTGTTCTTGGCGGGTATTACTCCAGACTCAGTGGCCGCAACCTTTAGTAAAGGTATCGTGATCCCTGAATTTGTATTTATGTCTTTTCAAGCAGCGTTTGCAACGATTACTTGCTGTCTCATCATTGGTTCATTTGCTGAGCGTGCAAAGTTTTCCGCGATCATTGTATTTATGATTATTTGGTTCACATTCAGCTATTTACCAATTGCTCATATGGTTTGGTTCTGGCCTGGTCCTGATGACATTAAAGACGCTGCATCACTCGAGGCAATCACTGCTCGTGCTGGTTGGTTGTGGCAGAAAGGTGTTCTCGACTTTGCTGGCGGTACTGTTGTTCACATCAACGCTGCGATTGCAGGCTTAGTTGGATCATTTATGGTTGGCAAACGTCTTGGTTACGGCAAAGAAGCCATGAAGCCACATAACTTAGTATTTGTGATGATTGGTGCTTCACTCTTGTGGTTCGGCTGGTTTGGTTTTAATGCAGGTTCTGCGTTAGAGGCAAATGGCTCGGCTGCTTTGGCTTTCGTGAACACACTATTGGCAACTGCCGCTGCTGTTTTAGCTTGGTCATGTGCTGAATGGGTTACTAAAGGCAAGCCTTCTATGTTGGGCGGTGCATCAGGTTGCGTAGCTGGTTTAGTTGCGATTACGCCTGCTGCTGGCTTTGTGGGCCCAATGGGTGCACTAGCGATTGGTGCTGCTGCTGGCGTAGTTTGTCTCTGGGGTGTTACTGGCCTTAAGAAAATGTTGGGTTCAGATGACAGCTTGGACGTATTTGGTGTGCATGGCGTGGGCGGTATTTTGGGTGCAATGTTGACCGGTGTTTTTGCTGATCCAGCTTTGGGCGGCACAGGTATCTGGGATTACGTAGCCGATGCTGCTTCACCTGATTACTCTATTGCTAGCCAATTATGGATTCAGAGTCAAGGCGTGATTACTACCGTAATCTGGTCTGGCGTAGTCTCTTTCATTGCCTTCAAATTGGTCGATATCGTTATTGGTTTGCGCGTTAAGGAAGATGAAGAGCGCGAAGGCTTGGATATCAGTTCACATGGTGAGACTGCATACGAGTCCTAATCTGTAGATTTAGCCCTCACTAGGCGACCTAGCTTGGTTGCCTAGTTTTTAAGCGCGGAATCCTCGGATTCCGCGTCTTTCTTTTAAAAATCTTACAATGGTGAATGGTCCCACATCTCATCACCGCCCTTAGCGGCCCCCTCTTCGAACTCGAATCGAAGGTATTGGAAGCAACCCCCACGATTGAGCGCTGGTTTAGGCTGGAATGGCAAGAGCATACGCCGCCGTTCTACTGTTCTGTCGACTTGCGTAATGCGGGCTTTAAGCTTGCACCAGTTGATACCAATCTCTTCCCGGGTGGCTTTAATAATCTTTCACCGCAAATGTTGCCCTTAGCAGTTCAGGCTGCAATGGCAGCGATTGAGAAGATTTGTCCTGAAGCAAAAAATTTATTGTTGATACCAGAGCGACATACTCGCAACACATTCTATTTACAGAATATTGCGCGTCTGTCATCGATATTGCGACAAGCGGGACTCAATGTTCGATTCGGTACGCTATCTGATGAGATTAAGAAACCAACATGGATTGATTTGCCAGATGGCAGTCGGCTGTTGATGGAGCCTTTATCTCGGTTGGGCCTGAAAAAACAGCGCCTTGGTTTGAAGGATTTTGATCCATGTTCCATTTTGCTCAATAACGATTTATCCGCGGGCATTCCTCCGATCCTTGAAAATTTGCATGAGCAGTACCTTTTGCCAGGGCTTCATGCCGGTTGGCACATTCGTCGTAAGTCAGCGCATTTTGCTGCATACGATGAAGTGGCTAAAAAGTTTGCGAAGTTAGTAGACATTGATCCTTGGATGATTAACCCTTATTTCAATAGCTGCTCGAATGTGAACTTTCATGAGCGCAAGGGCGAAGAAGAGTTACAAACTGCGGTTGAGCAAATACTTAAAAAAACAGCCAAGAAATACCGTGAGTACGGGATTAAAGAAAAGCCGTATGTCGTGGTTAAGGCGGATGCTGGAACCTACGGTATGGGTGTGATGGTCGTAAACGACCCTGCTCAGCTCAAAGGCCTAAACCGCAAAGACCGCAATAAGATGAGTGTAGTTAAAGAGGGCCTTGAGGTAAGCGATGTATTAATTCAAGAGGGCGTCTATACCTTTGAGAAGGTTAATGAGGCGGTAGCTGAGCCAGTGGTATATATGATTGACCGTTACGTTATTGGTGGCTTCTATCGCGTGCACACTGATCGCGGTCCTAACGAAAATCTCAACGCGCCTGGTATGCATTTTGTGCCGCTAGCATTTGAACAGAATTCGATACCTGATCTTGGTGCCAAGCCCGGTAGCGCTCCTCCAAATCGTTTTTATCTTTATGGGGTAGTGGCGCGTTTAGCATTGCTAGCAGCTTCCTTAGAGCTCGAGCGGTCTGATCCTAATGCTGAATCTGCTTAATTTTTTATATTTAGATACTTAGATACCAAGATACCGAAATGGACCTACTTTTTATTGCTGATCCATTAGAGTCTTTTAAAGTTAACAAAGACTCAACCTTAGCCATGATGCGTGTGGCGCAGGAGGCTGGTCACCAATTGTGGTTTTGCGAAAGCCGTAATCTGCTGTGGAGAGGTAACTCAGTGGTTGCCGATTGTCAGTCGCTTAAGATAAAGCCAAGTAGTACATCATGGTTTGAATTGGCGGCAATCGAGGGGCGCGCTCTCAACACTTTTGCAGTAGTGCTAATGCGCACTGATCCCCCATTTGATATTGAATATTTAAATACGACCTGGTTACTATCCGCCGCGGTGCGACAGGGTGCAAGAGTCATAAATCATCCACAAGCAGTGCGTGATCATTCTGAAAAGCTTTCCATTACTGAGTTTCCCGAGCTTATTCCCCCAACGCTAGTGACACGCGAACTAAGTGCCATTAGTGCTTTTCATAATGAGTACCGCGACATTGTGATTAAGCCCTTAGATGGCATGGGCGGCATGGGCATTTTTAGGGTGGGGCCAGACGGCTTGAACTTGGCCAGTATTGTTGAGACTTTGGGTGAGAACGGCGCCCGAACTTTGATGATTCAGCGTTTCTTGCCTGAGATTTCTCAAGGTGATAAGCGGGTTCTATTAATCGGTGGCGAAGTGATCCCTTTTTCTCTGGCGCGTATTCCACAAGGCAGTGAAATTCGGGGTAATTTAGCTGCTGGTGGTAAGGGTGTTGCAATGGCTTTGACAGAGCCTGAAAGAACGGTTGCAGAGCGTTTGGCACCTATACTGAATGAGCGGGGCTTATTTTTGGTGGGATTGGATTTAATTGGTGGGTATGTCACCGAAATTAATGTAACGAGTCCTACTTGTTTTGTAGAAATTACCGAGCAGACTGGATTTGACGTCCCCCAGTTTTGGCTCAAAGCGCTTGAAAAGGCATTGAATTAAACATGGTTGGAATCATCATTGTTGCTCACACTCCGGTAGCAAATGCCATGCTGGGATTTGCGGAGCATATATTTGGTTTGTTGCCTGAAGGAGTGAGGGCTGTAGATATTCCGCCGTATGAAGATACTAAGGCAAGCTTTGATCGTGTTTTAAAAGCCGCATATGGTGTTGATACCGGCAAGGGCTTGTTGATTTTGACGGATGTCATGGGCGCCACACCTGCCAATGTCGCTTCTAAACTAGAGGCATTGGGTCCTCTATCGGGATTGAAGTCCCCGGTTATTGTATTGGCCGGATTAAATCTGCCAATGCTAATGCGCTGCATCTCTCATCGTAGTGAGGGTCTGGAGGAGCTTGCACAGAAGGCGCTCCAAGGTGGCCAGAATGGAATCTTGCGTCTAGGTAGTAAAGCCCATCAAGTAACTACGGAGAAATAATAGTCACTATGCCGGTTATAGAAATAGAAATTATTAATAAACTAGGTTTGCATGCTCGCGCTTCTGCGAAATTATCGCAACTGGCAGCAGCATTTCCCTGTGAAATTTTGTTGTCTCGAAACGGTCGCCAAATTAACGCTAAGAGCATCATGGGTGTGATGATGCTTGCTGCTGGTATCGGCAGCACAGTTACCTTAGAGACCATCGGCGATCAAGCAGATGAGGCAATGACAGCATTAACTGAGCTTATTAATAATCGATTTGGTGAGGGCGAATAATAGTGACTTTTGCTTTGCATGGAATTCCAGTATCGAATGGTATTGCTATTGGCAGAGCTGTGTTGATCTCTCGTGCGGCATTAGAGGTAAGTCATTATTTGATTGAAGTTGGTCAAGAAGAGGCAGAGGCGAAAAGATTGTTAGACGCCTTTGAGCAAGTGCATTTAGAGCTGGCCCAATTGCGCAAAGGGTTGCCCAAAGATGCGCCGCAAGAAATGGCTGCATTTTTAGATGTACACGGGATGATCTTAGCTGACCCTGCATTGGCAGAGAAGCCGCTCAAGCTGATTCGGACGCAACGTTTAAATGCGGCCTGGGCTTTGACTACTGAACTCAATGATCTTTTGGAACAGTTTTCAGAGATTGAGGACACCTACCTCAAAGAGCGGGCGAATGATATTCGTCAGGTAGCAGAGCGTGTCCTCAAGGCCCTCAGCGCACAAAAGAAAGAGAATCTAGAGAGCAAGGAGCCACCATCTTTAAGAGATGTGGGCGTAGATTCTATTATTGTTGCCCATGACATCGCACCACACGATATGTTGCGATTTAAAGAGCATGCTTTTACGGGTTTTGTAACTGATCTAGGCGGCAAAACATCGCATACTGCAATTGTTGCGAGAAGCATGGAAATACCTGCGGTAGTAGGCGTGCGCCACGCTAGCGAGATGATTCGTCATGGGGACTGGTTGGTGGTGGATGGTGAACACGGTGTTGTAGTTGTTGCTCCTGATGAGCAATTACTGGCCCAATACCGAGTTCTGCAAGCAAAAGCAGAAGCAGAAATTGAGAAGTTGCAAGATCTCAAATTATCACCTACTGAAACAGTGGATCATGTAGCCATTAAATTACTAGCCAATATTGAGTTGCCAGAAGATGCGACGCATGCGATTGATTTAGGTGCTATTGGTGTTGGTTTATTTCGCTCTGAATTTTTATTTATGGATCGCAATCAAGCGCTCCCAGATGAAGAGCGTCAGTATCAAGAGTACCGTCAGGTGGTAGATTTGATGCACGGATTACCTGTCAATATTCGGACGATCGATGTGGGTGCGGATAAGGCTCTAGGCGCAGGCTCTGATTTATCTAAAACAGGTACTTCGCCATTGGGATTACGGGCCATCCGTTGGTCCTTAACTGAGCCAGAGATTTTCCTCACACAATTGAGGGCGATCCTGCGTGCCTCAGCCTATGGCCAGGCACGCATCATGATTCCGATGTTAGCCCACGTCAAAGAGATTGATGAGACGTTACGCCTGATAGAAAAAGCGAAGCAGCAACTACTGCAACGAGGGCAAGCTTTTAATCCAAATATTCAAGTGGGCGCGATGATTGAAATTCCAGCGGCTGCTTTAGTGCTTCCCTTGTTTATCAATCGTTTTGATTTTTTGTCTATTGGTACAAATGATTTGATTCAGTACACGTTAGCGATTGATCGATCAGATCATGCAGTGGCACACCTGTACGACCCCTTTCATCCTGCAATCCTGAACTTACTCT
This sequence comes from Polynucleobacter sp. TUM22923, assembly GCF_030295705.1. Lineage (NCBI taxonomy): Bacteria > Pseudomonadati > Pseudomonadota > Betaproteobacteria > Burkholderiales > Burkholderiaceae > Polynucleobacter > Polynucleobacter sp. TUM22923. Next base: position 1,702,209 of record NZ_AP027274.1, on the reverse strand, counting down.
ACAACATTATTAATCAGGCAAAGCGTGCAAATATCCCTGTAGCAGTCTGCGGGGAAATGGCTGGCGACCCTTCGATGACAAAATTATTATTGGGTCTAGGCCTAACAGATTTCTCGATGCACTTCAGTCAATTACTGTTGGTGAAGCGGGAAATTTTGAAGGCTGACGTCGCAGCGTTGAAGTCTCGAATTCCAGCACTCTTGATGGCTATAGAGCCAGAAGATCAGGCTGCTGCCTTAGAAAGTTTGATGGCTTAATTACCGAATGACTTAGTAGGGGTTTCTGCATTCCCGCACACTAGACACTCTGGATTTCGAGTAAGTCGAATTTCATCAATTTGCGTATTGTGTGCATTCCAAAGTAGCATTCTTCCAACTAGTGGCTGACCAAACCCAATAAGTAATTGCAAGGCTTGTGCGGCTTGCATGGCACCAATGATGCCGACTAAAGGAGAGAAGATTCCCATGCTAGAGCAATTCACTTCTTCAAATTGCTCTTGAGGTGAAAATAGGCAGGCATAACAAGGGGATTTTGTGTTTCGAGCATCAAAGACATTGAGTTGTCCGTCAAACTTTAATGCTGAGCCAGAAACTAGCGGTACTCGATGATGAAAGCATGCTGCATTTATGATCTGGCGAGTAGCAAAGTTATCCGTGCAATCTAATACGACATCGATGCTAGGTAGCAGTGATTTGAGTAGAGCCTCAGATGCTTTTTCTTGAATAGCGTGAATGATTAGCTCAGAATTTAATCCTAATAGAAACTGCTTTCCCGAATCTACTTTACTTTTCCCAAGAGAATGCTCGGTATGCATGATTTGACGTTGCAGATTAGTCAATTCAACTAGGTCATGATCTACTAATGTTATTGTTCCAACGCCTGCAGCAGCTAAATAGGGCGCAGCCGCACTACCTAAGCCGCCTGCACCAATAATCAGCACGCGAGCGGCTAGTAGTCTCTCTTGCCCCTGCACATCAATTTCATCTAGCAATAGATGCCTTGAATAGCGAAGTAACTGCCCGTCATTCATTGAGAAACTGTAATAGCGCCGTGCAACTTACTCAAGCTTAGAAGCGGAGCGCTTTACAGGGTCGCCATTAATAAAGGCTACTGCCTGAGTTAGCATAAAGTCATCCGCACCGCCTAACTCTACAGGTTTCTTGGCCTTATCTTTTTCTTTTTCTTCGGGTGTTTTCTTAGCGTTCTTTTCTTCGATGCGCTGCAACTCTTCGAGTCGACGCTTCTCACGATCAGCAGCCAATTTTTCTTCTGAAGATTGCTTATTGCGTAAGTGCTTCTCACTATCAATTTCACGGGTAATCAATACGTCATCAGGATCGCCATCTTTATTTTGATCAACAGCAATATCCGGTTTGATACCGTAGGCTTGAATAGACTTACCAGTAGGTGTGTAGTAATAGGCAGTGGTGATCTTTAAAGCGGAATCATTTGTTAGGGGGCGTACTGTTTGAACTGATCCTTTGCCAAAGGTAGTCTTACCAATAATGGTTGCACGCTTGTAATCTTGCAAAGCGCCAGCAACAATCTCAGAGGCGGATGCAGAATACGCATTAACCAAAACAACCATAGGCAATTTTTTAAATATTGCAGGTACTCCAGCTAGGGGATCTCCAGGTTCACTCAATCGATACATGGCAGGTGTGGCATTGAATATTTGCTTGGAGTCTGCTGTTTGACCTTTAGTTGAAACAATGACCGCATCTGCTGGTAGAAATGCCGCTGCGACACCAACTGCCCCTTGCAATAAACCGCCGCCATTATTTCTGAGATCCAGAATAACGCCTTTGAGTTTAGGGTCTTGACTAGCAATCTCAGTTAATTTTTTAGCTAAATCAGGAACGGTGCGCTCTTGAAAGCTAGTCACTCTCACCCAAGCGATGTTGTTATCTAAAATTTTAGTTTTAACCGATTGCACTTTAATTTCAGCGCGTGTGATCGTTACCGGGAAGCTACGATCTTCGCTTTTACGAAATACCGTTAAGGTAATTTTTGTGCCGGGTGCACCACGCATTGTACGAACGGCTTTATCCAAGGACATGCCACGCACGGGCTTGTCATCTAAGCGGGTAATGAGATCACCCGCTTGGAGGCCAGCACGTGCCGCAGGGCTATCTTCAATTGGATTTAGTACTTTAACCACACCATCTTCAGAGGTGATTTCAATTCCGAGGCCCGCAAACTTACCTGAAGTCTGTTCCTGCATTTCAGAAAAATCTTTTTTGTCTAAATAAGTGGAATGCGGATCAAGACTACTCACCATACCCTTTACGGCATCCGTAAGTAATTGCTTATCTTCGATTGGCTCAACATACTCGCGCTTGATTTGAGCAAAAACATTCGATAAAGTGCGCAGCTCATCAAGGGGCAGTGTTGAACCCTGCTGTGCTGTTGCTGAAAGTTGAATGGTTGCTGCAACCCCGGCTATAAGGCCGACAGCAATAAGGGCGAAGTTTTTCATGAATTGGCGCATGTACTAGTTTTACCTTAATCGAGATAAAAATGTTGAATTGGTTTGAGATTGTCATCAAGCTCATAAACAAGTGGAATACCGTTGGGGACGTTAATTTCCATAATGTCCTCATCAGAGACTTGATCTAAATACTTAATTAAAGAGCGAATACTGTTGCCGTGCGCAACCAGTAATACCCGCTTGCCGGCTTTTAGGGCTGGGGCAATAGACTCGTTCCATAAGGGAAGCACGCGCTCGACATTGTCTTTTAAGCATTCACCGAGAGGAATGTCACTGGGATTCAATTTTGCATAGCGACGGTCCTGATGGGCATTGCGCTCATCATCAGCCTCCAATAGTGGCGGACGAACATCGTAGGAGCGACGCCAAATATGTACTTGGGCATCCCCGTATTGGGCAGCCGTCTCTGCTTTGTTCAGGCCGGTGAGGGCACCATAGTGACGCTCATTAAGCCTCCAGCTATGCACAACAGGGAGCCACATTAAATCCATAGTGTCTTGAACATGCCATAAGGTTCTAATGGCCCGTCTTAATACCGAGGTGTAGGCCACATCAAACTCATATCCTGCTTTGCGGAGGTTTTCTCCGGCTGCTAGGGCTTGTTCGGTCCCTTTTGGGGTTAAGTCAACGTCTGCCCAACCAGTAAAGCGGTTTTCGAGGTTCCAGGCGGATTCGCCATGACGAATAAGGACAAGTTGTTTCATAGAGCCATTCTATAATCCGGTGATGAACTTTCTCACACAAATTGATAATCTAGCGCTTATAGCCCTCCTACTAGTATCCGGCTTAGCACTCTTCTTGCCTACATTATCTACGCTTATTAGCGGAAAAGGCTTATCTCCTGCTGAGGCGACGATTTGGATGAATCGCCGAAAAGCAGCCGTTGTTGACCTTCGCTCCGATACTGAATTTAAAGCGGGCCATTTGCCAGGTGCAAAGAATGTATCCGCAGCACAAATCACCTCTAGCATTGAAAAGCTAAAGTTAGACCGTAAAAATCCGCTGATTCTGGTTTGCGGAACGGGTGCTAGCTCACGTAAGGCCCTTACAGAAGTACAAAAAATGGGTTTTGCAGAGCTAAGCACTTTGGATGGTGGCGTGCAGGCTTGGCAGGCCGCAGCCCTGCCCCTCGTTAAATAATTGATTTTCGGAGACTAAATCATGCCCACAGTGATCATGTATAGCACCCAAGTTTGCCCCTACTGTGTAATGGCAGAAAAGCTCCTACAAAAGAAAGGCGTTGCCGATCTTGAGAAAATCTTAATTGATCGCGATCCAGCTCAGCGCGAAACAATGATGACTCGTACAGGTCGTCGCACAGTTCCTCAAATTTATATCGGCGATACCCATGTAGGTGGTTATGACGATCTAGTGGCCTTAGATCGTGCTGGGCAGCTTGACCCATTATTAGCTTAAAAAATTCAATTAGAAAGTTTGCAATGACCGATCAGACCATTCCCGTCCAAGATAATGCGGATAACTCAAAAGAGCCCGGTTTTCGGATTCAACGAATTTATCTTAAAGATTTATCGCTAGAGCAGCCGCATGCACCCCAAATTTTATTGATTGCAGCAGAGCCACAAGTCGAGGTTGAGGTAGATGTTGCCGTGACCCGCTTAAGTGATGACATTTTTGAAGTGGCTTTGATCGCTACTGTTACTGCTAAGGTGGACGACAAAGCACTGTTTTTGGTTGAGGCAAAACAAGCAGGTATTTTTGAGTTCAATAATATCCCGCCAGAACAAGTCGATCCAATGCTCGGTATCGCCTGCCCAACTATTTTGTATCCCTATTTGCGCTCAAATATTGCAGATACAATCAGTCGTGCTGGCTTCCAGCCAATTCATTTAAACGAGATGAATTTCCACGGCATGTATGAGCATCGCATGATGCAGGCTCAACTAGCCGCTGTCGAAGAAAGCAAGGGAACCCTCCCTAACTAATCTGGACAAAAGGTCACAAACTATGAAAGTGACACTGCTTGGAGCTGGTTCCTGGGGCACGGCTATGGCCGCGCAAGCTGCGCGTCACTTGCAGTCAGGCGATGTTTGCTTATGGTCTAGAAATGCTGGGCAGCTCGAGGGTATTGAGAAGACGGGTGAGAATGCCGCTTATTTGCCAAAGGTTTTGTTACCTCAAGAACTTCAATTAGAGGCAGACTTTCAACAGGCGATCGAACGGCTTTCTGCGGATGACCTGCTAGTAATAGCCACCCCGATGTCAGGATTGTCAGAAACCGTTGCGCGGGCATTAGATGCTGCGAAACATTCACTGAATATTATTTGGTTATGTAAAGGTCTAGAACCTATCACGACCCTACTGCCACACCAAGTTGTGGAACGTGAAGATCGGCTACATAGTCGCGGCTTACAACATCAATATGGCGTAGTGTCCGGGCCTAGTTTTGCTCAAGAGGTTGGCAATGGTATGCCCTGTGCCCTGACAGTGGCGAGTAGATCTACTGTTTTATGTGGCATTGTTCAAGCGGCTTTTCATCATGGCAATATGCGAATTTACGCTAGCGATGATTTGGTTGGCGTTGAATTAGGTGGTGCTATTAAAAATGTACTCGCTATTGCAGCAGGCATCGGTGACGGTTTGGATCTTGGGCTCAATGCAAGAGCTGCTGTATTAACTCGGGGGCTTGCAGAAATGATGCGCCTAGTAAAAGCGGCCGGCGGAAGACCTGAGACATGCATGGGACTCACTGGCGTAGGTGATTTAATCTTGACTGCAACAGGAGACTTATCGCGTAATCGCCGTGTAGGTCTTGCGCTAGCGGCAGGCCAGTCTTTACCAGAAATATTAAAGAGTCTAGGACATGTAGCTGAAGGTGTTTTATGCGCTTCCGCCGTTGCAGATTTAGCCACTCGCTTAGGAGTGGAGATGCCGATTACTGCGATGATGGGTGATGTCTTGTCAGGAAAGTTAGCACCAGATCAGGCTGTGAAAAAATTAATGGGTCGCGATCCCACCGTTGAGGCTTAGTAGAGAATCAAGCGCCGCCAGTAAGTCCGTTTTGTCTCCATGCCTCATAAACCACAATTGCAACAGTATTTGATAGATTCAAGCTGCGACTACTAGCGTACATCGCTAAGCGCATCTGGTTGGGTATTGGTATGGAACTTCGCACCTCATCGCTGATTCCTTTTGTTTCAGAGCCAAAAACAAAATAATCATCTGCCAAGTATTGGCCTTCATGAAACTTTCCAGAGCCCTTGGTAGTCAATGCAAAAATACGATTAGGTTTCGGTTGCTCGTCTATTAGAAACTGTTGCCAGTTTGGGTGCACCTTCACCTTGGCGAACTCATGATAGTCAAGTCCAGCCCTACGAAGCTTGGCATCTTCCATAGGAAAACCCAGTGGCTCAATTAAGTGGAGTTTGGCTCCTGTATTGGCACATAGACGAATAATGTTGCCAGTATTCGGTGGTATCTCTGGTTCGAATAAAACAATGTTGAACATGTTTTGCACTTTAGTTTCTGAGTTGCTTGGAGGGTCTTTGTGTTCTCAGTAGAACCCAATTGATAACCCGACTTACGCCATTGTCCTTCAGAACGCGAGCGATCTCGTTCAGAGTGGCTCCGCTAGTCATGACATCATCAAAAATCACAATGCTACTGCCTTGTAATAATGCTTGATATTGTGGATTGACATAAAACATATCGCGAATCGCTTTATGGCGATTGATTCTATTTTCAGCGGCTTGATGTTGGGTGTGATGGTGGCGCATTAAAACATGGGCATGCTTCTGAATATTGACGGTACAACGAATTCTTCTAGCGAGTTCCCAACTTTGGTTAAAGCCCCTGAAGCAGAGTTTTTCCTGGCTGAGCGGCACAGGAAAGAGGAAGTCAGCTTCAACGGCCTGAAGCGGTTCGATCATTCGCTCATTCCATGCTATTGCCAGCCCATGGGCACAGGCCAGGCGGCGCTGATATTTCAATTGATGTAAAGCCGCTTGCAGTATTCCGTCATATCGATCTAAGCAGTATGTCTCATCAAAAAACGGTGGGTTCATTAGGCACTCTTGACAGCATCCCTGTGCGAGTTCACTTGTAGTCATGGTAATGCCGCATTTTCGGCAGCACTCGTAGTGATAGAGTTGATTTTCTGCCAATAGCGCACTGCAATAGAGGCAAAGTGCTTGTTCTTGATAATGACCACAGACGATGCAGGCGTGGGGTAATAGATGCGCACAAAAGGCTTGGACAATGTTCTCGAATCGGCGCATGGGGCGCTGAGTATACTCACGCAATGACCCAATCAATAGCATGGCTTCAAGACGAAATTGCAGACCGGATGCTGCAAAAATTAGACATCGTGAAGTTAGACGTAAAGGATGTCTTAGTACTTCCAGATTTCCTAGGTCTACATACGCTCTTTCTTGCTAAGCGTTTTCCGGGTGTGCGTTTTCATAGTGCCCCAGAGTCAGAAATATCCGGTTTTGCCCGTTGGCAATTCAGGGTAAGGCGCTGGTGGAATTCTCGATGCAGGGCAGGGGCATTTATCTCCATGTCAGATTTTGAAAAAACGGGTCGCATTGACCTTCCTGACCATTCTGTTGATTTGGTTTTCAGTACTCTATTGATCCAAGATCTTCCTGATCCAAAGTATTTCTTGCGGGAGTGTTGGAGGGTGCTGAAAGAGGGTGGCTTACTCTCATTTAGCTATCTTGGACCCGATACCGGAAAAGAGCTGCAGGTTGCGGGTTTGGCTAAACAGCTAGCTATTGAGCCACTAGCTAGCCCGTGGGATATGCATGACATGGGAGATGCCCTGCTTGGAGAGCGCTTTTCTGATCCTGTGATGGATATGGAGTTTCTCCATCTGGAATATGTTGCTGATGAACTGCTGATCACTGATGCAATAGCTTTAAAGTTGGTTTCATCATTGGGTCACAGAACTCCAAAAGTAGCAGATTTACCCAAAAAACTTACCTTAGAAGTCATTTATGGACATGCTTGGGCGCTTGGCAAACATCTAGCAAAGCCACAAGATCACATCGCTTATATCGACCCAAAGCAAATACAGCGCAAGACAACAATTGATTCTGATTAAGTGTGAGTGTTTACTATCTATATAAGCTTTATGAGGTCTAAAGACTGGCAGTGTTGCTGGGTTTGTTACAAAGCTCAATTAACCCTATAATCTTGGTATTAGTTATTGGATCGAAATCGTTCTTTTGGACCACCTGAAGCAGGATTGCTACAGACTTTAAGACAACAAACAGAGAATAAGATGAATTTATTTGGAAAAGTCACTAGAGCATTGCTCTATTTGGTAGGCGCATTTGGTGCTGCAGCGGCAGTTGCTTCCGAGAATATGCCCGGTGGCCCACAGGTAATGCAGCTTAATTTTGCTGCACCTGCAACAAAAATCATGCAAGAGATTCATTGGTTGCATTGGATGATGTTGGTCATTTGCGCAGTAATTTTTGTTGGCGTGTTTGGAGTGATGTTTTATTCAATTCTCAAGCACCGTAAATCATTGGGTGCAAAATCTGCCTCATTCCACGAAAGCACCACTGTCGAAATTATTTGGACAGTTATTCCATTGCTTATCGTTATTGGAATGGCCTTACCAGCAACTAAAACGGTTGTTGCTATGAAGGACACCACCAATTCAGACATCACCATCAAAACCACTGGATATCAGTGGAAATGGGGATATGACTACATCAAAGGCGAAGGTGAGGGAATCAACTTCCTCTCTACATTGTCGACATCCCGTGAATCAATTAATAACCTCGCACCCAAATCAAATACCTATTTGATGGAAGTTGATAATGAAATGGTTGTTCCGGTCGGTAAAAAAATCCGTTTAATTACCACCGCTAATGACGTTATTCATGCTTGGACAATTCCAGCATTCGGCGTAAAGCAAGATGCGATTCCTGGATTTGTTCGTGATACTTGGTTCAGGGCAGAAAAAATCGGCACCTTCCGCGGGCAATGTTCGGAGTTGTGCGGTGCCCAGCATGCGTTTATGCCGATTGTCGTTCGCGTAGTTTCGCCAGAAGATTACACCGCATGGGTTGCAGAGAAGAAAAAAGAAATGGCGGCAGCCTCAGATGACCCATCTAAGGTTTACACATTAGATGAGCAAAAAGAGCGCGGCGCCAAAGTGTATGCCGCAAATTGTGCTGCATGCCACCAAGCAAACGGTAAGGGTGCGGGCACATTCCCTGCTTTAGATGCCAGCAAGGTTGTATTGGGTCCTAAAGAAGGTCAATACAATATTTTGTTGAACGGCAAAAATGCAATGCCGAAATGGTCTGGCGTGATTTCTGATGGCGATATTGCTGCGGTCATTACCTACACCCGTAACGCATGGGGCAACAAAACGGGTGACGTTGTTCAGACTCAAGACATTGTTGTTACGCGCGCAGGCAAATAATTCTTTTTATTAATTGATAGACATTAAATTAAACCGGAGTAATCCATGAGCACAGTCTCTACAACACACGATCACGCACACGATCACGCACATGATGACCATACGCCGCATGGCTGGCGTCGTTGGTTGTTTGCTACCAACCATAAAGATATCGGTACAATGTATCTGATTTTTTCTTTTGTGAGCTTGTTAGCTGGTGGCGTAATGGCTTTAGGTATTCGTCTGGAGTTATTCCAGCCAGGCCTCCAGTTTTTCCGCCCCGAGTTTTTTAATCAATTAACAACCATGCATGGTCTTGTGATGGTTTTCGGTGCGATCATGCCAGCATTCGTGGGATTTGCAAACTGGATGGTTCCATTGCAAATTGGTGCGTCTGACATGGCTTTTGCCCGCATGAACAACTTTAGTTTCTGGATCTTGCCAGTGGCTGCATGTTTACTGTTTGGTTCATTCTTAGCTCCTGGCGGTGCTCCTGCCGGTGGTTGGACTTTGTATGCGCCATTGACATCGCAGATGGGGCCTGGCCTTGATATGGCTATTTTTGCCCTCCATTTATTGGGCGCTTCCTCGATCATGGGCTCGATCAATATCATCGTTACCATTTTGAACATGCGCGCTCCCGGTTTGACATTGATGAAAATGCCAATGTTCTGCTGGACTTGGTTGATTACGGCTTACTTGTTAATTGCTGTAATGCCAGTATTGGCTGGTGCAATTACGATGGTTCTGACAGATCGCCATTTTGGTACATCCTTCTTCTCCGCAGTCGGTGGCGGCGATCCAATCATGTTCCAGCATATTTTTTGGTTCTTTGGTCACCCTGAGGTTTACATCATGATTCTTCCGGCTTTTGGAATCGTGAGTGAGATTATTCCGGCATTCTCCAGAAAAACCTTGTTTGGTTACAGTTCGATGGTTTATGCAACTTCATCCATTGCAATTCTGTCCTTCATTGTTTGGGCTCATCACATGTTTGCAACAGGCATGCCAGTAACTGGCCAGCTGTTCTTCATGTACGCCACGATGTTGATCGCAGTGCCAACGGGCGTGAAGATTTTTAACTGGATTGCAACAATGTGGAAAGGGTCTATGACCTTTGAAACCCCAATGTTGTGGGCAGTCGGTTTTATTTTCGTATTCACCATGGGTGGTTTCACAGGCTTGATCTTGGCATTAGCGCCGATTGATATTGGTGCACAAGATACCTATTATGTAGTTGCCCATTTCCACTACGTTTTAGTTGCTGGATCTTTATTTGCGATGTTTGCTGGCTTCTACTACTGGTGTCCAAAGTGGACTGGCTATATGGCTAATGAGACGCGTGGCAAGATCCACTTTTGGACTTCCATGATCTTCTTCAACGTTACTTTCTTCCCAATGCATTTCTTGGGTCTGGCAGGTATGCCACGTCGTTATGCGGACTACCCAACACAGTTTGCTGACTTCAACATGGTTGCCTCTATTGGCGCACTAGGTTTTGGTTTATCTCAGGTGTACTTCTTGGTATTTGTTGTGATGCCAGCCTATCGTGGCCATGGTGAAAAAGCACCCATGAAGCCATGGGATGGTGCTAAAGGTTTGGAGTGGACCATTCCATCGCCAGCGCCACACCATACTTTTGAAACACCTCCTGACGCTAAAGAATTGCATGCAGCAGGAATCTAAACATTCACTGAAAGAGATCCGGTCTGCGAGTAATCGTAGATTGGGCTTTATTCTGTTGAGCGTCGCAGTGATTTTCTTTATCGGTATCTTGGTCAAGCGGAGTGTGTTGGGTTAATCCCCAATCATCACGAATGTCAGTCATTGCATCTCTAAACCGCCAAATTCTATTGAAGCTGCTTATTGCTTCAGTGATGATGTTTGGGTTTGGGTACGCTTTGGTGCCAATGTATAAAGCTTTGTGCGAAGTTACTGGCATCAATGTGGTAACCAGCAAAAATGATTACGGTACACGTGCCTTCAGCGTAAACAAAGTGGGTAATACCCAAGTTGACTACTCACGTAAGGTCACCATCGAGTTTGACTCGAATAGTCGAGGACCATTTACCTTTAAGCCGGTGAAGAACTATTTAGAAGTTCATCCTGGTGAGATGACAGAAATTGTGTATGAGGTGACTAATAACTTAGGTCGCCCAGTAAAGGCTCAGGCGATTCCGAGTTACGCACCAAAAAGTGCAATGGAGTTCTTTACGAAGTTGGAATGTTTTTGCTTTCAGGAGCAAACATTGGCAGCTAACGAAATGAAAAAGATGCCGGTTGTATTTGTGATCGATGCGGGCTTGCCTGCGGACGTTAAAACAATTACCCTTTCATATACCTTTTTTGAATTAGGCGTGGGTCAGCAACCTGCTGGATCAACCACTCCAAAATCTAAGTCATGAAGAAGAAAAGTAGTTTTTTGCAGTCAATGAAAGCAGTGTTGTGGGGCTTTTTAGGCGTGCGAAAGCAGTCAGGTTTGCAGGAGGATGTTGCCTCATTGAGTTTTGTACACATCATCATTGCAGGTGTTATCGGCGCCCTCATTTTTATGAGTGTGCTGTTGTTAATTGTTAAAGTTGTCGTTTCCCCTTGATTATTTTTTTGATTGAATAGAGAGAGTCAGATGTCATCCAACTCAACCCCATACTATTTTGTTCCTGGGCTATCAAGCCACCCTGTAATGGCGGCACTTGGTCTTGTGGCCTTCGGTTTTGGTATGTCAGGCTGGGTCAACCAAGCCTCTTGGGGCGGACCCCTCACGGCTGTGGGTGTGCTTTGGGTTATGTTTGTGCTTTATCAGTGGCTTGGCGATACGATTTCTGAAGCCAATTCTGGAAAGAATGGCATTAACGTTGACGTATCGTATCGCTGGTCAATGGCCTGGTTCATTTTCTCTGAGATCATGTTTTTTGCAGCCTTCTTCTCTGCTTTATTTTATGCCCGAAATATTGCCATGCCTTGGATGGGTGATGTAGAAAGTAAATTGATCTGGCCAAATTTCACAGCAGTGTGGCCCAACGACGGCCCAGCTGGACTGGTAGATAAATTTACCACCATGGGACCCTGGCCGATTCCAACCATCAATACTTTATTGCTATTGAGTTCAGGCGTCACCATCACCATTGCCCACCATGCTATTGTGCAAAATCACATGAAGAAAGCCATCATTGGCTTGGCTGCTACTGTGGGTTTAGGCATTATTTTCTTGGGATTCCAAGTTTATGAGTACTACCATGCTTATCATGAACTAAATCTGAAACTGACCTCTGGTATCTACGGCTCAACTTTTTATTTGCTGACCGGCTTTCATGGCTTTCACGTTTTCTTGGGCGGAACAATCCTGGCTATCGTATTACGCCGAATGATTCGCGGTGACTTTACTGCTGACAATCACTTTGCGTTTGAAGGTGCTGCATGGTACTGGCATTTTGTAGACGTGGTCTGGTTAGGCTTATACATCGCAGTGTATTGGATGTAGAGAAATTAATAATCGGGGCATGTAGCCCCGATTTAATTTAGATTGGCGATTCTTGAAGATGCATCAAGTACCAACCCGAATCCCAGTAGCTTCGATGTATCCAAAGTAGTGTGCAATCAAAATTCCTAGAAAGAGCAAAACAGAAAGCCCAATTCGTAGGGTAAGAGAGTGCACCATTCTAGAATTACTACCCTTATCTTTCATCATGAAGTAAAGGGCGGAGCCTAAACTTCCTACAATCATTAGTAGCGCAATTGGAATTACCCACTTCATCTTAAAGTCCTCACTTGAATATTTTTTCTGGCTTCATTACTTCTCGCATAGTCGCTACTGTATCAGCCTTAGTGGTAATTGCGATAGGCTGTGCAGCAGGGATCTGGCAGCTTAATAGGGCTGAACAGAAGATTCAGTTAGGAAATTCTTTGGCTGCCAGGCAGCAGATGTCGATACTGAATGCTAATAGTGGTCATTTGACTTTAGAAGATGCTAAGGAGCGTCGCATAGTCGCTCGAGGGCGCTTCTTGCCAGGTGAGGCAATTTGGCTTGATAACCGCCCTAGACCGGTTCCAGAAGGTGGCCAGGGAAATGCTGCTCAGTCAGGATTTTTTGTGATGATGCCCCTTAAACTAGATGGTCAAAAAACCATCTTATGGGTTAACCGTGGATGGGCACCTCGGAATAACCTCAATCGCATCGACTTACCTGCCATTAATACAGAAAGTCAGGTTATCGAGATTGAAGGTGTTGCATTCGCGCATCCCGGAAAAGTATTTGAGCTAGGTCAAAAGGGGTCCCCCGATATTAGGCCTCGGATTGAACAAAATTTTGATTTGGTTGCGGAAGCAAAAAATCATCAGTGGGAGCAGTTGCCCTTTATTGTTAGGGAAATTGACCCTAATAAAAAGGATGGATTAGTCAGGGAATGGCCTTTGCCAACAAATGGCGTCGATCGCCATTATGCTTATTCTTTTCAATGGTTTGCATTGGCGTTATGTGGATTCTTATTTTGGCTTGTGAGTGGCTTTATGGGATATCGGCATCTACGTAAAAATTTTGGAGACTAAAGTGAGTGATCAAGAGTTATTAATTCCAGCATCGCAGACAGATTCATCGAAAATCAATGCGCGCACTAGGCGCGGAAGGTTTCAGATGCTCTTTTTGTTGCTTGCCTGCGCTGCCCCAGTCATTGCCTCTTATTTAGCCTATTACGTCTTTAAGCCAGAAGGCGCCAAGACAAACTTTGGTACCTTTGTGCAGCCTGCCCAAGAAATGAATGCTGCTTGGTTCGATATGCCTTTTAATGGTAAATGGACATTGCTGGTAGCTCGGCCAGCTAGCGAGTGCACCATCAAAGATGAATCTTGTTTAGAGGCGCTATTTTTAATGCGACAGGTGCGTGTGGCCATGGGTCGTGAAAGTGGGCGTGTACAACTGGTTTGGGTCAATACCGATGGAAAAAAGGTAGATCCCGAGGTATCGACGGCATATGATGAGCAGAATGCTGGTTTTAAGATTATTAATGCACCGTCAGATCCTCAATTAAAAGCGCAATTTTTAGAGTGGCTCAATCGAGAGGGTGCCGGGCAAAAGATTCAGTTGATTGATCCTAGTCCTGCCAAGATGATGTACTTTCCGATTACAAATGCACCTAAAGAATTTGGAAGCATTAAGAAAGATTTAGAAAAATTACTGCGCCTGAACCGTAAAGGCGAGAACTTGCAATGAATGGTATTTTGTTGCTTGCTGAGCTAGCGGCGATTGCAATTATTTTTGCAGGAATACCGTTACTTTATGTATGGAGAAGGCCGGGCTATAGTCTTTTTCAGAAACTCAATTGGGTTTTAGTCTTTATGACATTCGACCTTATTGTCTTCGGTGCATTTACACGACTCTCTGATTCTGGGCTGGGCTGCCCTGATTGGCCAGGCTGTTACGGCACATCAAATCCTTGGCACGCTCTTGGAGAGATTCAGTTAGCTGAGGCAGCCATGCCAACTGGTCCGGTGACTGTGTTGAAAGCTTGGATTGAGATGATTCATCGATATTTAGCAATGACAGTGGGCGCTCTAATCTTGATTCAATTAGGTTTAGCGTTTAGTAAGATCAAAAGTATGGGCAAGGGCCCTTTACTAGGTAGCTTTGGCCTCTTGTTATTAGTTTGCATTCAGGGTGCATTCGGTGCCTGGACAGTTACTCTGAAGCTGCAGCCAATTATTGTCACTATTCATTTAATGTTGGCTTTAGTCTTACTGTCTTGCCTGACGGTCTATGCCCAGAGAAATCGGCAGCTGCCAGCAAAACCAAAACTCATACCTGGAAAATTATTGTTCATTGCTTTTGTTGTGCTGGCGATGCAAATATTCTTAGGTGCTTGGGTTAGTACTAACTATGCCGTGTTGGCTTGCCCTGATTTTCCGACTTGTATGGGTACGTTCATGCCAGAGACTGCTTGGAAAGAAGGCTTTTCTTTATGGCGTGAACTGGGTATGAATGCCCAAGGTGAATATATTTCTCCTATTGCTTTACAGACTATTCATTGGGCGCATCGTGTGTTTGCTATTTGCGTAATGGTGGTTCTAGGCTATTTAGGTATCAGCACCCTGCGGGTCTCTGATGGCGAACCAGAATTACGACGCATTGCTCAGTTACTTCTAGCTCTGCTTCTACTGCAGGTATTAACGGGTATTTCTAATGTTGTATTTCAGTGGCCACTCATTGCAGCTCTGATGCATACCGCCGGCTCTGCTGCTCTGGTATTTTTTTTGGTGAGAATGAGTCAATGGTCTTCTTGGGGTTGGTCTTTTGGTATTAAGATGGCTAAATCACTATGAGCAGCTCTAAAACCTCCCCTTCTGAGTCAATGCCACGCTGGCGTCAATACTGGGTATTGACCAAGCCTCGTGTAACTCAGTTAGCCGTCTTCTGTGCGGTGATTGGTATGTTCTTAGCTACGCCAGGAATGGTTCCTTATCCAGTATTGATTGGTGGTGCTGTCGGCATTTGGTTGCTAGCAGGCGCTGCGTTTGCAATGAATTGTCTGATTGAGCAAGCGGTTGATGCCAAGATGAAGCGTACTGCTTGGAGACCTTCTGCTACCGGTGAGATAACCCCTTTTCACATCATTATTTTTGCGATTGTGCTGGGCGCTTTGGGTATGGTTATATTGTGGAACTTCTGCAATCCATTAACGATGTGGCTGACTGTTGCCACCTTTGTGGGTTACGCAGTAATTTACACTTGGTTACTAAAACCAGCGACACCTCAGAATATTGTGATTGGTGGCTTATCTGGTGCGATGCCACCGGCCCTTGGTTGGGCTGCTGTGACTAATGGACTTTCTGCAGAAGCATGGCTATTGGTGTTAATAATTTTTGTTTGGACTCCCCCTCATTTTTGGGCTCTTGCTTTGTATCGCCGTGATGATTATGTGCAGTCTGGGCTACCGATGCTGCCAGTTACGCATGGTGAGCGCTTTACCCTGCTCAATATTTTGTTGTATACCTTGATATTGATTGCGGCTACCTTGTTGCCCTACATTTACGGCATGAGCGGTCTTGTATATTTAGTTTCAGCACTAATATTGGGTCTGATATTTTTAGCGTATGTGATTGCTTTGTTTATTTCTTACAGTGATGCTCTAGCTAAAAAGACTTTTCACTTTTCGATTACTTATTTATCTCTGTTGTTTGCAGCACTTCTTATAGACCACTACTTTCTCTAAAATGCATATGCCTTATTTACGAAGCCTAATAGGCGCTTGCTGTATTGCAAGCTTATGTTTTGCCATAACGGCATGCAGCCCTAAGCCTGAATTTAAAAATATTGATATCACTGGCGGCACTGCATTTGGTAAGGACTTCAGTTTGCTTGATCCCGACGGCAAAGTCAGAACGCTGGCTGATTTCAAAGGCAAAGTGGTGGTAATGTTTTTTGGTTACACCCAATGCCCTGATGTCTGCCCAACAACCCTGACAGAGATGCAGCAAGTCATGGCTTTATTAGGGCCCCAGTCAGATAAGGTGCAGGTGCTATTTGTTACTGTAGATCCTGAGCGTGATACAGCAACGATCTTAAAGCAATATGTGCCTGCATTTGATGCTCGTTTCTTGGGCCTACGTCCTGCAGATCAAGCAGCTCTGGAGCAGGTTACAAAAGACTTTAAGGTGTATTACAAAAAAGTACCTGGCACCAGTCAGGGCCCATACACCATGGATCACACGGCAGGTAGTTATGCGTTCGATCCAAATGGAAATCTACGTCTTTACATTAAGCATGCGCAAGGCCCTGAGACCTTGGCACATGATTTGAAAGAGCTGCTGAAATAAGCGTTGTCAGAATTTCTAAGCGCTGAGCTGCTTAAACTCAGGCAGCCTGTGCTTGCAACATGCCACGCATCTTTTTGAGCGCAGCAGTTTCGATTTGACGCACACGCTCAGCAGATATACCGTATTCCCCAGCTAGGTCATGTAAGGTTTTGGTGCCGTTGCCTTCTGCGTCCATTGCTAACCAACGAGATTGAACAATATTACGACTGCGTTCATCCAGACGCATCAGTGCCTGGTCTAGTTGCGGGCCATGCAAGGCGTCTGTTGCCGCTGCCGCTATTTTTTCTGTTGGCTCTTGCGTGTTATCTGCAAGCCACTGAATCGGCGCATAAGCTGCATCATCATCGCTATCGTCACCTTCTAGAGCAATATCGCCACCAGCAAGGCGCATTTCCATTTCTTTCACATCAGAACCTTTTACGTCCAATGCTTTTGCTAGAGCGTCAACTTCCTTAGGGGTTAGCGCACTGAGTGTGGGCTTATTGCTGCGTAAGTTAAAGAATAATTTACGTTGTGCCTTGGTTGTTGCCACCTTAACCAAACGCCAATTTTTAAGGATGTACTCATGAATTTCTGCCTTAATCCAGTGGATGGCATAAGAGACTAAGCGTGCACCTTGATTAGGGTCGTAGCGCTTGACCGCCTTCATGAGGCCGATATTGCCTTCTTGGATGAGATCTGCATGGGGAATGCCATAGCCCAAATATTGACGAGCGACAGAAACTACTAAGCGTAAGTGCGACAACACGAGAGTTTTAGCTGCGTCTACGTTTTCAGTGCTACGGAACTCTTGTGCCAGATGCAGCTCTTGTGCTGCACTGAGCATTGGAACGCGGTTCACGTAAGCGATATAAGAGTCTAGTGTGCCAACTCCGAGCGATGGCAACATTGGAAAGGAAAGCGATGCAGCAGTCTGCGCTGCTGGCAGTGTTTGCCTTGCTTGCATTTGCGGTGTGTATGCTTTCTTTGGAACCATGTTTTTTTGATTTTGTGGTGTTAACAGTGCTCTATTTTAGCACTCTTACCAAGAGAGTGCTAATGGTTTTATAAATGGCTAAGATATTGATTTAATTGAATAATTCAGTAGCATATTGTTCGGCCGCAAAGGGCACTAAGTCATCAATACCCTCACCTTTGCCTAGGGCTAAAACAGCAGGTTTTGTGCCTTCATTGAATGTGTGAGCCAAAGCGCAAATGACGCCGCCTTTAGCAGTCCCATCTAACTTAGTCACGATTAAGGCGGTCAGTCCAAGCGCTGTATGAAAGGCCTTCACCTGACTTAAGCCGTTCTGACCGGTGTTGCCATCCAGTATGAGCAAAGTTTCGTGAGGCGCCCCAGGAAGGGCTTTGCCGATCACTCTTTTAACCTTCTTGAGCTCTTCCATGAGGTGATCTTGGGTAGCCAATCTGCCCGCAGTATCAATAATGAGAATATCGCTCTTTCGAGAGATGGCTGCATGAATCGAGTCATGGGCCACAGCAGCCGCATCACCACTTTCTTGGGTAATGACATCGACATGATTGCGACTCCCCCATTCAATCAATTGGTTGCGGGCTGCAGCTCTGAAGGTATCGCCAGCAGCTAAAAGCACTGATTTACCTTGAGCCTGAAATAGGCGGCACAGCTTGCCGATGGTTGTAGTCTTGCCGGCGCCATTGACACCAACAACAAGCCATACTTCTAGAGCGGTCTTTGCTCTATCGGCATATAAGGGGTTTAATGGGTGCTCGAGGGGCTTTAGAAGGCTTGATACCTCTTGAACCAACAATGCTTTAAGTACCTCTGGACTAGCTGCTTTTTCTGATTTGGCCGCCTTACGCAACTTGCTGATGAGCTGGTCGGTGGTTGGCAGACCTACATCACTGAGAATAAGGGATTCTTCTAGGGTATCAAACCAAGCTTCATCCAAGCGGTTAGATGCAAAAAGGGATCCGAGGGTTTTACGTAGGCCGAACATAGTCGATACAATTTAATTTTTGGAATATGGTGATCTTACAGATGCGCTCCACTTTACTGCGAATTTCTTTCTGCTGGTTGATATCCAGTCAATGTGCCTGGGCAGCACCCGGCGGTACTTTGCCAGATACCCATGAGTATCAACTCGCCAATGGCTTAAAGCTAATCGTACGAGAGGATCATCGTGCTCCGACAGTCGCCCACATGGTCTGGTATCGCGCAGGCTCTATGGACGAGATGAATGGTCGAACAGGTGTAGCCCACGTACTTGAGCACATGATGTTCAAAGGTACGGATAAAGTGAAGTCGGGGGAGTTTTCTCGCTTGGTTGCTGCTGTAGGTGGCCGAGAAAATGCCTTTACTTCGCGAGATTACACTGCCTATTTTCAACAGGTAGAAAAATCAAAATTAGAGGATGTGATGAAGCTTGAGGCTGATCGCATGAGCAATCTCAATTTTGATGATGCTGAATTTTTGAAAGAAATTCAGGTGGTGATGGAGGAGCGTCGTTTACGTACTGAAGATAATCCCAGCAGTCTTCTTTATGAATCTCTCATGGCCACAGCTTATATGAGCTCACCGTATCGTCATCCAGTAATAGGTTGGATGAACGACCTAGAAAATATGAAAGCAACTGATGCGCGAGATTGGTATCGTAGTTGGTATACCCCTAACAATGCAACTGTGGTGATCACCGGTGATGTTGATCCACTCGCCGTATTAAAGTCTGTTGAAAAGTTTTACGGTGTCGCAACACCTAAAGAGTTGCCAGTGCGCAAACCGCAGGTGGAGCCGATTCAAAAAGGGGTCAAGCAAGTTCAAGTAAAAGCAGCTGCAGATAGTGCTCAGTTAGCCATGGCTTGGAAGGTGCCTAAATTACATCCGGGAATGCTAGATGATGTAGAGCCTTATGCATTGGAATTACTGACAGCAGTGCTAGACGGCTATGACAATGCACGCCTGAATCGTACTCTGGTCAAGCAAGAGCGGGTTGTCGATAATGTCGGAGTTGGGTATGACATGATTTCAAGAGGACCTGAGCTATTTTTAATTCAAGCCAGTCTAGCTAAAGGAAAAACAGTATCTCAGGCAGAGATGAGTATTCGCAAGGCGTTAAAAGAGCTTGTAGATAAAGGAATATTGGATTCAGAGCTACAGCGCATCAAAGTAAGAATTCTGTCAGAGCAAATTTATAAGCGTGATTCTATTTTTGGCCAGGCGATGGAAATTGGTACTACAGAAATAGCTGGTTTTTCTTGGCGCGATATTGATCGTATGTTAGATAAGATGCAGACCATCACGCCGGCTCAAGTTCAGGCAGTAGCTAAAAAATATCTAGTGGATGAGGGTCTTACTATTGCGGTACTAGATCCGCAAGTTCGCCAATCAGTTGAGACCAAGCAAGGAGCTAAGTAATGCTAATAAAACATCGGATCAAACCCGCTTTTATTGGCGCCATACTCATGCTGGGTATGTTGTCATCAGCTTATGCTATTTTGCCGATTGAAAAGCTGGATGCTCACAAAGGTGCGCAAGCTTACCTAGTACAAACTAAAGCGCTGCCTATGGTAGATATCGAGATCAGTATTGATGCAGGCGATCGATATGATCCCGTTGCCAAGAGTGGTTTAGCCAGCATTGCCGGGCAGCTAATGAACTATGGCGCTCGGTCTGAGAAGGGGGTTTTATCAGAAGCACAAATCGCAGATGAGATTGCTGATTTGGGCGCTAATCTGGGTATCTCTGTAAGTGGTGAGCGTGCGATCCTGCGCATTCGTAGTCTGAGTAGAAAGGATCTACGTGATCGGGCAGTGCAGTTGGCGGCTGCCATGTTAAGTAATCCGACTTATGACCCCAAGATATTGGCGCGCGAGAAGCAAAGAATGAGCGCTGCCATTTTGGAATCAGAGACTAAGCCAGAGTCCGTATTAGAGCGTCGGTTTAGAAAAGTTCTTTATGGAAGCTATCCGCTTGCCGAGTCCCCATCAGTCAAAACGATTGCTAACATCAGCGCTGACAATTTGCAGCAGTTTCATAAACAGTTCTATCGAGGCGATCGCATGATCGTCAGTATTGTGGGTGATGTGACTAAAACTGATGCCCAAGAAATAGTTCGCAGTTTATTGCAGCAGATTCCACAGTCTGGAGGCGCTATTGCTAAGCTGCCTGCGTTTGAGCGTTCACCAGTAGAGCCTTTAAGTCAACGCGAAACCCAGATTTCCTTTGATTCCCAGCAAGCCCATATTGCTATGGGAATGACCGCAGTTACGCGAAGTGACCCAGATTACTTCCCTCTATTGGTCGGCAACTATGTCTTAGGCGGTGGTGGTTTTGTATCTCGTTTGATGGCAGAAGTTCGTGAAAAGCGCGGCCTTGCCTATAGTGTCTCGAGCTACTTTGCGCCTGGTAAAGATGTGGGTATTTTTAGGGCTGGACTCCAAACAAAAAATGATCAATCTAGCCTAGCCTTAGAAGTGATGAGTTCGACTATTGCACAATTTATTGCAAATGGCCCTACGGTGGTTGAGCTTACCGCTGCAAAGGATAATTTAATCAATGGCTACCCTTTAAGAATTGATAACAACCGCAAACTCTTAGATAACGTCTCCTCTATTGCTTGGAATAATTTACCGCTCGATACGATGGAGACTTGGACTGGGCAAGTCGAGGCAGTAACCTTGGAACAAGTTAAGACTGCATTTCAGAAGCACTTAGCAATGGATAGAATGAAGATCGTAATCTTAGGAGCTCGCAATAAATAAATCGGTCAAGCCAAAAAACCGCACAGAGGCACCTCAAAAGATACGCATTATTGGGGGCATCTGGCGCAGTCGATTAATTAATGTGTTGGATTTACCCGGCCTGCGTCCCACTATAGACCGTGTTCGTGAAACCTTATTCAACTGGCTAGGGCAAGATTTAATAGGTTTACGTTGCCTTGACTTATTCGCTGGTACTGGTGCCCTGGGTTTTGAAGCGGCATCACGACACGCTGATAAGGTGGTCTTATTAGAAAAAGATAAGAAGGCGGTAGCCAATCTCTTAAAAAACTTCGCCTTACTTCAGTCTTCTCCAGTTCCGGGAGGGGTGCATATTACTCAGGCAGATAGTTTGGAATTTCTAAAGCATCAAATAGATGGTTCTAGTAATTTGATTTTTATTGATCCTCCTTTTCAGGAGGGGGCTTTACTAGATCAAGCCCTGTTGGAGGCTGCCCGCATCTGTGATGACACTGCTGGTGGTGGGATTTATGTAGAGTTTCCGGCTAGTCGTACTCGCGAGGAGCTAGAAGCGTTGGTACCAGAATGGCACTGCAAGAAATACTTAGAGGCTGGCCAGGTAAAGGCTTGTCTATTTCGGTCTAAGGCGATCTAAAAAAGACTAAACTCAAGCTTGTAGCTGATAAAGCCTGAGGAATGTAATGACAATTGCTGTATACCCTGGAACATTTGATCCTTTTACCCGCGGACACGAGGATTTGGTACGTCGTGCTTCTAGTATCTTTGGTGAACTGATTGTCGGTGTCGCTGATAGTCGTAGCAAGCGCCCTTTCTTTAGCTTGGAAGAGCGTATTGCTATTGCCAAAGAAGTGCTGGGTCATTATTCCAATGTGAAGATTGTTGGTTTTACAGGCCTACTTAAGGACTTAGTACGCGAGCATCAGGCTCGCGTGATTGTCAGAGGTTTGCGGGCAGTTTCTGATTTTGAGTATGAATTTCAAATGGCCGGTATGAATCGCTATCTCTTGCCTGATGTTGAAACTTTATTTCTTACTCCTTCGGACCAGTACCAATTTATTTCGGGAACTTTCGTACGTGAGATTGCCTCTATGGGCGGAGACGTCAGCAAATTTGTTTTTCCATCCGTAGAAAATTGGTTAGTAGAGAAAATTGCGTCTAATAAGCAAGACAAAGAATAAATCGGTATATAAAAAATGGCATTAATGATTACAGCCGAATGCATCAATTGCGATGTATGTGAGCCTGAATGCCCTAACGACGCCATCTATATGGGGCTGGAAATTTACGAGATCGACCCTCATAAATGCACTGAATGTGTTGGTCACTTCGACGCACCCCAATGTCAGCAGGTATGCCCGGTAGATTGCATTCCTCTAAATCCAGAGGTTGCAGAAACGCAATCGCAACTAATGGTGAAGTATCAACTACTCACAGCAGCTAAAAAGCAAATGACTGAGTAATGCTTTAATTGACTTTGGAGTGTAGTTCTAGCATGGCAGCCTGTGGATCACCCTTCATTAGCAGCGACAGAATCTGTAAACCATCTTCGATACTAGCGGCGATCTGCTTTTGCTCTGCTTGTAGCGGCCTTCTTAGTACGTAGTCAGCTACCTCCATGGGGCGAGCACCCTCAGCAGCGAGATCACGTGGGTGGCCGATACCCAAACGAAGCCGCCAGTAGTCTGGGGTGCCCAGATGAGCTTGAATATCTTTTAAGCCGTTATGCCCACCCGTGCCACCACCCAGTTTCAGGCGCGCTGTACCAGGCTTAATATCTAGCTCATCTTGAACAACTAAAATATCTTTGGGCGCAATTTTATGAAAGCGGCAGAGTGCTCCAACTGCTTGACCGCTCAGGTTCATATAGGTACTAGGCTTGAGCAAGTAGAGATCTTCACCTTCCCAGCGGGCTTTCGCCACTTTCCCATGAAAGCGCTTTTCTGTTTCAAAGCGAACCTGCAGTTGTCTTCCAAGGGCGTCAACAAACCAGAAGCCAGCATTATGCCGATCTTCCATATGTTCTTCGCCAGGATTACCTAGGCCAATAATTAATTTAATCATGATGTGAGCTTAAGCATAAAAGCATTTTCACAAAAAAGAAAACCCGCTATCAAGCGGGCCTTCTCTGTCGCAAAGATGGGGCTTAAATAATTAAGCCTTATCTTTTGGAGCCGCTGGCGCTGCAGCTGCAGCAGCCGGAGCTGCTTCAGTATCAGCAGCTTTCACGGTTGGAATACGTGCATTAGCTAACACAGGGTTTTCTTGCTCAACATGCAATACCAGAGAAACGCCTTTTGGTAGTGCGATGTCTTTTGCGTGAATACCGCGACCCACTTCAATGTTACTCAAGTCAACGTCAATGAATCCTGGCAGGTCTGCTGGTAAGCAAGACACTTCCAATTCAGTAGCGATATGACTAACTACTGCACCTTGCAGCTTGACGGCAGGAGCAGCTTCAGCATTAATGTAATGCAATGGAACGCGCATATGCACTTTCTCAGTTGCGGATACACGCTGAAAGTCAATGTGCAAAACCAAAGGCCTAAATGGATGCATCTGATAATCGCGCAACAATACTTTTTCAGTTTTGCCGTCGACATCAAGATCGAGAATGGAGGAATGGAAGGCTTCCTTACGGAGAGCATGAAACAGTGCGTTGTGATCTAACTCAATCACGGATACAGCGTCTTTACCGCCATAAATGATTCCCGGAGTTTTACCGGCGATGCGCAGACGGCGGCTCGCACCCGTTCCCTGTACGCTTCTTTTAAAGGCTACTACGTTCATATTGAATT
This sequence comes from Polynucleobacter sp. TUM22923, assembly GCF_030295705.1. Classification (NCBI taxonomy): domain Bacteria; kingdom Pseudomonadati; phylum Pseudomonadota; class Betaproteobacteria; order Burkholderiales; family Burkholderiaceae; genus Polynucleobacter; species Polynucleobacter sp. TUM22923. The sequence continues at coordinate 1,678,040 of NZ_AP027274.1, read as the reverse complement.
CCTAAAATTAAGGTTAATTTCCGTTCGCGACCAAACAGAAAAGCCTTTGATTATATCGTGGGAATAGGGATTTACACCCCTAAGAGGCTAAAAACGATTAAAAACAAGCTTTGAAGTGCTTTTTTGACTTATTCGGCAAACATGGACATGACTGAATCGCCCTTGCAAATGCGAGAAAGGGTTTCAGCAAGGATGGGGGCAACAGTTAATTGGCGAATCTTTGCCACTTTTAGCGCCTCTGATGTCAGTGGAATCGTGTCGGTAACTACGAGTTCATCCAGTTCGGAGGCAGCGATACGCGCTACTGCGCCACCCGAAAGGACAGCGTGGGTGCAATATGCGGTAACACCCTTGGCGCCACGCTCCTTGAGTGCTTCTGCGGCCTTGCAGAGGGTGCCACCGGTATCAATGATGTCATCCATGATGACGCAATGACGACCTTCAACTTCACCAATTAAATGCATGACTTCGGATACATTTGCCTTAGGGCGGCGTTTATCAATAATCGCCAAATCAGTACCTAGTTGTTTTGCCATAGCGCGAGCACGAACAACGCCGCCAATGTCAGGGGAAACAATAATGAGATCTTTTTGGGTCTTCTGAGCCTGCAAATCAGCAAGTAGGACTGGGGAAGAGTAGATATTGTCGACCGGAATATCAAAAAATCCTTGAATTTGGTCAGCGTGAAGGTCCATCGTCAGCACGCGCTCAACACCGGCAACAGATTGCAACATATTGGCAACGATTCTGGCGGAGATGGCGACTCGCGCTGAGCGGGGACGACGATCCTGCCTGGCATAGCCAAAGTAAGGGATTACTGCGGTGATACGACCTGCCGAGGCGCGTTTGAGGGCATCAATCATGATCATGAGCTCCATCAAGCTATCGTTAGTAGGGGCACAAGTTGATTGCATTACCACCACATTTTTACCGCGGACGTTTTCTTGTATTTCTACCTGAATTTCGCCATCAGAGAAACGACCTACAAACGCTTTACCCATCGAGAGATTGAGCTCTTTAGCAACCGCATGGGCCAAAACCGGATTTGCATTACCGGTAAATAGGGTCAATAGATCAGCATTCATTGGGGCGGACATAGGCGTTTTGGGTATGAGGTGGGGTTTGAATGGATGTTTTTGGTGTTATCTACAGTAATTGGCAGGGGAAGAAGGATTCGAACCTTCGCATGCTGGAATCAAAATCCAGTGCCTTAACCAGCTTGGCGATTCCCCTACAGCTTATTCTGAAGAAATCAAATTGTAAGCGGGATTTTTATTTAAGCCCCGAACAATTCGACCTATCCATCCTTTTGGAAGATTTTGCAGAAGATTTTCTAGTTTGGCGCTGTCAGTCTTAGGGTCTAAGGCTGAAAATACGCTACTTCCAGAGCCGGACATGCAAGGCGCCGCATTCGGCACTACCTCGGCAATCCAATCTAATACTTGCTTCACTTCAGGACATTTTTGCACCGCTACCGCCTGACAATCATTCGATCGAAATGCGCTTGGTGATGCAAGAAAGTCATCAATTGTAATCGGAGCGTGGTCTCGGGTCAATTCAGGGCTCTGAAAAATTTGAGCAGTCGCAATGCCCTTGTTTGGAAAAATGACCACAAAGTCTTGAGTTTGCAGGGGTATTGCGCGTATTTGCTCTCCAATTCCTTCTACGAAAGCATTTTGGCCATAGAGAAAGAAGGGGACATCGGCACCAAGTTTTAGTCCAAGTTGGCTGAGGGTGGGGGTATCTAATTTAAGGTCCCAGAGTTGATTAAGGCCAATCAAGGTACACGCTGCATCCGAGGATCCACCCCCAAGGCCGGCACCCATTGGGATTGTTTTGGTCAGGTCGATTTCAACGCCTTGCTCTGTCTGGCAAAAATCTTTTAATAGGTGGGCCGCGCGAACTACGAGATCGTGTTCTGGGGGGACTCCATGAATCGGGTTAATGCGACGAATCTCATTTTCTGGAATGCGTTTGAGCGTGAGGATGTCGCACCAATCAATCAGCTGAAAGACAGATTGCAGTAAATGGTAACCATCAGAACGTTGCCCAACAATATGAAGAAAGAGATTGAGTTTTGCTGGGCAGCGTAGTTGCAAGCCATCTTTGAAAAGACTATTTGTAGAATTTTCTTCAGTCATTCGAGGCATCAAAAATGAGGCGAATATCAATCGACCCAACATTGGAGCTACGCGTCATCGTGAGTTTTTCTAAGCGCTGAGAATTTCCCCAGACGTAGTTGAGAATCCAGCCGTCTTGAGTAATTTTATCAACTTGACCTTGCGTATTTCGTTCAACACTAGCGTTAGTTCCTGGACGAATATTTCCTCTAAGCCAGTCCGATAATCCACGCGCTGGTAAAGGCAGTCCTAAGGTATTCTGAATCAGAGTGTCTGCATCAATCGCAGTCACTATTTGCCCATCACGCTCTAAGATAGCTTCACCTGGCTTAATCGTTATTTTTGCAATCGATCCACCCATAGGGTTCCGAATTTCAAGTACATCAATGAGTGCATCTTGAGTTAGTGAAAATCCACCCGAGCCACCTTGATTATTTCCTTCGGTAAGCCCGGTAACCTTCACCGAGAAACGCCCGTCCCACGTGCCCTTGAGGGCGGTATCCGCAACAGACCAATCTGGCTTTAAGCGTTTTACTGTTTCTTTAAGTGTAGGATTGTTAGCGTCGAGTAGTTGGCCTTTGCGCCAAATAGCCTCCGCTTGGGTAGGTCGATTCGTTACCCATAGGACTTCGCCAATATGGGCGGCAATGTCTGCTTCAGGTTTGATAGTAAATGCTTGCTCAAGTTGTTCTAACGCCAGCGCATTTTTACCCATGCGAAAGTTCACCCAACCTAGACTGTCTAAAATAAAACCATCTTTGGGTGATAGCTGATGCGCTTTACTAATGAGCTTTAATGCCTCGGGTAGCTTTTGATTGCGATCAGCCATAGCGTACCCAAGCGCATTCAAACTATTGACATTATTGGGGTCGATACGCAAGATTTCGCGCAATGTTTTTTCCATCACGTCAATTTGTCCAGCCTTTTCGGCAGACATAGCGTAGGTGTACATGAGTCCTAAATCTTTTGGGAGAGGTTTCTGAGTTGAAACAATTTCGTAGAAAGCCCGCAATGCCTCCGACTCATCTTTTGCTTTGGCTAGCAATGCTTGAATTTGCTGGAGTGTGATTTCTCGTTGTGCTGGGGTTTGCTGACGTAAGAGGGCGATAGCGGGTTGTACGGCATCTGACCAACGCTGATTTAAGATTAAGAGAGTGATCAACACTTCTTTTGGTTTGGTCTGCTTAGGACCAGCAAGCCCATCCCAGGTTTGAGCCGCCTGAAGGGCTAGATCGGGAGCGCCTGCGTTAATGGCGATTTCCATGGCCCGTTGTGCAAGGCGTGGATCATCTAGTTGGCGTGCGAGTTCCAGATAGGTTTTATAGGCAAGACCGGCTTCTCCGCGTTGCAGGGCAATTTCAGAGGCCAAAACCTCAAATATGGCCTCACCGCTTTCGATACTATTGGTTTTGGCAAGGGCCTGGCCGGTAAAAAGGCAGATTCCTAGGCTGGAGGCGAGTAATAAATCTCGAAAGTGCGATTTTATAAAAAATGGAATCATAAGCATATTCTAATCCGCGAATCTACAATGCATTCATGCCAGAACTCCCCGAAGTCGAAGTTACCCGTTTGGGTATCAAACCCCATTTAAATGGGCGAACCATCAGTGCAGTTAATGTCATTGATGGCCGCTTACGTTGGCCAGTCCCTGCGCAGCTAGGAAAATGGCTGCCAGGGCAGAAAGTCTGGGGAATTGAGCGTCGTGGAAAGTACTTATTAATTGAAATGGATGCGGGTTATTTGCTTATTCATTTGGGCATGACCGGAACTCTGCGCGTATTGCCCAGTAGCGATGTCCTCAAGACGCATGACCGCGTCACATTTGAGTTTGATGAGTTGAGCTTGCGTTTGCATGACCCACGTAAATTTGGCGCTGTTCTATGGCACCCTAAATCGGCAGGACCTGTCGAGAAAAATACCCTGTTACAAAAATTAGGAGTTGAGCCATTATCCCCAGAGTTTGCAGATGAGCTGGGTACAGAGATTTTGTATCGGCAGTCTCGTAAGCGGAGTGTTGCGGTGAAGCAATTTTTATTGGCTGGCCAAGCAGTAGTCGGTGTAGGTAATATTTACTGCTCAGAAAGTTTATTTGAAGCTGGAATTCATCCCGCTAAGGCGGCCGGTAAGTTAACCCGTCCTCAGTGCTCTCGTTTGGCCGCTGCAGTGCGTTCCATTCTGAAAAAAGCGATTGCTGCTGGAGGCAGTTCGCTAAAAGATTTTGTGAATAGCGCCGGCGATCCAGGCCACTTTATGATGCAAACGAAAGTTTATGATCGTAAAGATCAGGCATGTAAAGTTTGTCAGACCCCGATTAGACAAATTGTGCAAGGTCAACGCTCCACATATTTTTGTATTAAATGTCAAAAACGCTGATTAGCAATTTTTTTCAAAAACTCATTGCTTGGCATCAAGTGGATGGGCGCGAAGGATTGCCCTGGCAAGGTGTCAAAGATCCATATGCTGTTTGGGTTTCCGAAATTATGTTGCAACAAACGCAAGTGGCTACCGTCTTAGAGCGTTATCCACGCTTTATGAAACGCTTTCCGACGGTAAAAAAATTGGCTTCGGCACCAGTCGATGATGTCTTGGCTGAATGGGCTGGATTAGGTTACTACTCGCGCGCGAGAAACTTGCATGCTTGTTCTATTGAGGTGATGGAACGCTTTTCAGGAAAATTTCCAAGCGATCCTTTGCTGCTCGAGCAGTTAAAAGGGATTGGACGTTCAACAGCAGGCGCAATTGCCGCTTTTGCTTTTCAAGAGCGAGCACCCATTTTGGATGCTAACGTCAAGCGCATCTTGGCTCGCCTTTTTGGGGTTGAGGGCGCACTTCAGGAGAAGGCAGTAAATGATCTATTGTGGAGTCTAGCTGAGCAACTCCTCCCAAAACATCGCGATGATATGCCGGTATATACCCAGGCACTGATGGACTTCGGTGCAACTTGGTGCACTTCTCGAAAGCCAGTATGCATTAGCGGAGCTCAGAAATGCCCATTCGAAAAACAGTGCCAAGCAAATTTAAGTGATCAAGTTTTACAGTTACCTCGCAAAGCTCCCAAAGTAAAGTCTCCAGAGTTAGATTGCGACATGATGGTATTGCGAAGAGGAAACGCTGTCTTGTTGCAAAAACGTCCTCCTAAAGCAATCTGGGGCGGCCTCTGGTCTCTGCCCGAATCTCCCTGGAGGGCAAAGGGTTTGAATGAGGTAGGCTCATTTCAAATGACAGGTAAAGCCCTGCTTGCGCTGACGTTACCGGAAGAAGATCACCTAACTATCGGTCGACACTGCAAGATCAATATCCAAGGTGAGCGGATTAAGCATGTCTTTACGCATAGACGTTTATGGATGCAAATCTGGCATGTGTCAGCCAACCAAGCGCTAGAATTTTCTAGTGAAAATCTAAGGTGGGTTTCTTTGAAGCAGCTTGGTAAATACGGCTTGCCGCAGCCAATTAAATTACTACTGCAGGGATTGAGTCTAGCTCACGGTGACGACTAAGAAAGTTAATCTGTAATGCCGCTAAGTCTTTTTTTGCATAAAAGTGATCGGCAATACGAGTGACAAGATAGACAGAGCGATGCTGTCCACCGGTGCAGCCAATGGCGACAGTCAGATAACTGCGTCCATCTGCAATATAGTGAGGCAGCCATTTCTCAATAAACTGAGTAATGTCTTTTTCCATGCTGATGACTTCCGGAATCTGCTCTAAAAATTCTTTTACAGGCTGATCTTTTCCGGTGAGCGGACGCAATGCTTTGTCATAGTGGGGGTTGGGCAGGCAGCGCACATCAAAGACCAGATCTGCTTCACTAGGCACTCCTTTTTTAAATCCAAAGGATTCAAATACGACTGTTAATCCAAGAGGTTTATCTTTAAGTAAATCTTGTATCCAAGATCGCAATGCATGTGCTGGCAGGTTACTCGTATCGATGCTGTGTGCTTGCGTTCGCAGCGGCTCTAGAAGGTTACGTTCTTTATCAATAGCTTCAATTAGCGTGGCTGCTTGCGTTTGTTGGGTTTTTCCGGAGAGCGGGTGACGTCGACGTGTTTCTGAGAAGCGCTGTATGAGGGTGTTGGTATCCGCATTTAAAAATACAACTCTTACCTGGTGATGGGTACGCAAGTTTTCTAGTATTTTGGGGAGCTCTGTCAAAGATTGACCGCGCCGAGCGTCTATCGCCACGGCTACGCGCTCACTCATCTCTTTTTCCAGCGTAGTGATGAGACTTTCCAGTAATGTCACTGGAAGGTTGTCAACGCAATCGTAGCCAGCATCTTCAAATGCCCTGAGTGCAACTGATTTACCTGAGCCAGAGATGCCGGTAATCAGATTGATTTGCATATTAAATCAGGCGTCCTTGTGATTTAGTGGACTCAGCCTCTACAGTCATCTGCAAGCGCTGGCGCTCAATAAACTCTTTTAGAGTGTCAATGTCGCGTAATTGTAAGATCGTATTGCGTACTGCCGCCTCGACTAAAACGGCTAAGTTTCTTCCTGCAGCCACTTGAATTTTGACAGTTCTGATGGGGACACCCAGAACAGGAATATGTTGAGTTTCTAGCGGTAGACGTTCAAACTCTCCATCGTTGCGGCGGACTAGTTGCACGATCAGACGTAATTTCAATTTACGCCGTACGGCAGTTTCGCCAAAAATCGTCCGAATATCTAACAAACCCAATCCGCGCACCTCTAGTAAATTGCGCAGGATGACTGGACAACGGCCTTCAATGTAATCCGGTCCAAGGCGCGCAAAATCTACCGCATCATCCGCAACCAAGCCATGACCTCGAGAAATGAGTTCCAAGCCTAGTTCACTTTTCCCTAGGCCTGACTCCCCAATGATCAACACGCCTAAACCAAGGATGTCCATAAATACACCATGCATGGTGATCTGTGGTGCGCCAATCTTAGTCAGATAGGTGCGCAAATGATCAATCACCTCAGCAGCAGAAATAGTCGTTGTGAACAAGGGTGTTGAGGACCTTTGACAAAATAGCTGAAGGTCCGCATCAGCTGTCTTGCCATCAGCCACAATTACACAGGGTGGCGTTTTAGAAATGAGGCTGGCAATTTGATCTTGTCTTTGTTTTTGATCTAACTCTGCGTGATAAACGACCTCTTGTTCCCCAAAAATCTGAATTCGGCTGGGATGAATGAGATTCAAGTGGCCAACTAAGTCTGAGCTAGCTGCAGCGGCTTTGACAGCCTCTGGTGGAAAGGTGCGGTCAGCCCCCTCAAGTCCACCGACCCAAGAGAGCTTTAACTCTGACGCATTGTCATCAAAGATTTGCTGGGCAGTCACTCCCGCTAGCAGGAGTGGTTGCGTCATCATGCCGAGCCCCAAGATTGCAAAAGCTCGCAAACCCTTTTTGGATCATCTTCAGAGGCGAGTGTCTTGCGTGCACTTGGATCTGAAAGCAATTGCGCAATTGAGGACAAGATCTCAAGGTGTTGCTGGGTCGCTTTTTCAGGTACCAACAAAAAAATCAGAATAGAAACAGCCTCACCATCAGGGGAGGCAAAGTCAATCGGCTCTTGGAGTTTAAAAAAGGCTGCAATGGGTTGCTTTAAGCCTTTAACGCGGCCATGTGGAATGGCAACACCAGCACCCAGTGCAGTGGAGCCCAGATCTTCGCGTGCATTAAGAAAGGCTACTATCGCATCAGCTTGAAGACCTACTTGGGTGGAGAAGAGTTGGCCTACAGCCGCAAATGCCTCGGCCCGGTTGATGCAGGGGCTATTTAAGGCAATGCGGTCTATAGTAAAAAGATCAGTCAGGGCATTCATATTCGATGATTATAGGTGCCCTGACAACTATGATTGCTCAAAGTTTTTTTCGTGATGATGATCTTGAATCTTTTCTTTATGTTTCACAACCTGGCGTTCTAGTTTCTCGACCACCGAGTCCATGGCGTGATAAAGATCAGCGTGATGTGATTGAGCAAAAAGCTCCTTGCCCTTTAGATGAAGTGTAATTTCAGCAGTTTGCCGTAAATCTTTTTCTTTAGCGTTATCCACGATAAGAAAGGCAGATGCATCGAGAACGTGATCAAAGTGCTTACGAATTTTGGCTAACCCAGCTTCAAGATGGGTACGCATTGCTGGGGAAACTTCGACATGACGGCTATTAATCTTTAAATTCATCAGCAGCTCCTGTTCAAATCAAAATGCATGCGCAAAGCATTAGCCGGGGTGCGCAGCGAGCCCCTGTAAAGTGGTATTGATTTATTGGGAAGTGAATCTCATGAACCTCCAGCGTATCAGCGATTTTGCTGAAAACCAAGGGGGTATCGAGTATTTCTATTAAATAAATATTTTTAATGACTGAAATACATCGAGACTGCCTTACATGCGGAAGTTTTCGCCTAGATAGACTCTTCTGACGGCATCATTTTCAATAATATCATCGGGTTTTCCAGCGGCAAGTACGCTACCTTCGCTAATGATGTAAGCATGATCACAAATACCCAGAGTCTCTCGAACATTGTGGTCTGTGATGAGGACGCCAATCTGACGATCTCTTAAAAAGCGCACAATCCGTTGAATTTCTCCGACGGCAATAGGGTCGACACCAGCAAAGGGTTCATCTAGCAGGATGAACTTCGGTTGTGAGGCAAGTGCTCGGGCGATCTCTACGCGTCGACGCTCTCCCCCGGATAACGATAGTGCAGGGTTATTACGTAAATGGGTAATTTGTAGCTCACCCAGTAACTCGTCAAGGCGGTGTTCAATCTCAGCCTTACTTAAACGCTTGCCAGCCTGAACTTGTAACTCCAGTACAGCCTGAATATTTTCAGCGACATTGAGCTTTCTAAAAACAGAGGCTTCTTGGGGAAGGTAGGACAGGCCCATGCGGGCTCGCTCATGAATGGGTAGATGGGTGATATCAGTACCATCCAGAATGATGCTTCCTCCATCCAGAGGTACCAATCCCACAATCATGTAAAACGAAGTGGTTTTACCGGCGCCATTAGGGCCGAGTAATCCAACGACTTCACCACACTTCACCTCGATTGACACATCTTTTACTACTGTGCGTGAGCCATAGCGTTTTTGAAGGTGTTGAGCGCTTAGCGTTGGGGTCTTTTGCTGTTTACTGGAATCCGTGGTCATTTCTCTAGTGTAGCTTTTCTTCTTGGTGAAAGGATTGCTCTGGCAAGAGGTAAATCCGCTGCTTTAGCATTGGGAGGTGGGTAGACTTTATAAACTTGCTTCACATCATCATAGTCAATTTTCCAGCCGCGCAATTGATCAAGCATCTGCATATTCAGTAGGCGCTTCAGACTCGCATCACCAGTCAACGTCAGAACTTCAGTTTTTGCGTTATAGAGAACGCTTTGACCGCTACCTTGCGTGAACTCATCCACAGGCCCTTCGCGCCTTTGTCGGAAGCTGGCAGTGGCTTTAGGACTAGCTTGTACATCAACATACTCATAGCCTTGGGCGTCTACCTTGATATTTCCTTTTTCACCCGTAATGAGGATGCTACCTTTAGTGAGGAGTACCTCTCCCTCTAGGTCATAAATCTGCTGTACATCGTTGACGGAGACTTTTTCAGCCTCTAAGACAATTGGCTTATCTTGATCTGCTTTTTCAGCATAGGCGCTGGGGATAGAAAAGCTTAATAAGATCAAAAGGGTGGCGATTGTTTTGGGTGCTGACATAGTCTTGAGGAGATTCATGGTTGTGCCCCTGATTGAATGCGCTCAATACGCCCCTTCACATTGCCAGAGAGCGTCATACTTTGCTCAATATTATTGAAAATACCGCCATCATTCGAGTGCAGTACGGATACACCTTGTTCTAAAGTAATTGGCTTGTCCGTTTCAATCACATCATCGTTAATAAATACCTTGAATGAAGCGGAGCGGGCTAGCATGCGAGGTCTTGCCGGCTCAGAGCTCGATGCAGTTTGAGCAGGGCGAAAAATTTCAGCATTATCGAGTAGATCCAGAATAGTCAGATCACCATCTAGATGACCGAGATCCGCCTTTACAGTTACTGGTGACTTTTCAGGAGGGAAGAGGCGCATCCGTGGAGCTTCAATGTCAATAGAAGCATCATCATCGTAGTGGATTACTTTTTTGCCCAGGATTCTATATTTGGTATTTCCTAATTCGTCTAAGGCAGAGAGCGTTCCATTTTTGATAATGTAGTCAGGCTCATGAAGACGAACACGCTCTATTGCAGATTTATCTGTGGCAGAACTTTGCCTGACCAGCCAAAAAGTGACCAAGGTAATTAGGCCTAACAATATTAATGGCATTAGCCGCAACAAGTTGCGAAACAGATTCAGTTTTATTTTATGAGGGTGAAGTAGCATCAGAGAAAGCTTAAGCGCGAGCCTGATCAAGTAATTCTTCGTAGCGGTTTTGCGCTTTCAGAATAAGGTCGCATATTTCACGAACAGCACCACTACCGCCACATCTTGTAGTCACATAATGCGCAACCTCTTTGACGGCATCATGACCTTGAGCGGGACACACCTTAAGCCCTGCGGACTTCATCATTTGAAAGTCGGGCCAATCATCACCCATTACTGCGCAATCAGCATGCTTGAGCCCAAGTGATTGCAAAATACTGTCTAAGGCTAAAGCTTTATTCTCAACACCCATGAGGACATGTTCAATACCCAGCTCTTCACAACGTCCAAGAACCATCTTTGAGCTTCGCCCAGTAATGATGGCAGTTGTAATGCCGATCTTTTGCAGTAGCTTGATTCCCAAACCATCTTGAATATCAAAAGCCTTAGTGAGCTCTTTACCGTTTTCACCGATAAATACCTGGCCATTTGTGAGGACGCCATCCACATCAAGCACTAGTAATTTAACTTGACCAGCTCTCTCCCAGGCTTGTGGGTATTGGGTTGAAGGGTTTGTTTTATGGGGGGTAAAGGCGCTTGGCATAGATTAAGTGGATTAAATTACTTTGGCTGCAAATAGGTCGTGCAAATTGAGGGCGCCCAGTAAAGTGCCATTCGGATTGGTAACCACTAAATGATTGATCCGATGTTTTTCCATCATCTCAATTGCCTCTTCTGCCAAGAGTTCGGGCGGAATGGTTCGCGGCTGAGAGGTGATTGCATTTTTTAGTGTGAGGCCATCGAGATTTGTACTTTTTTCAAGTAATCGACGTAAGTCACCATCAGTAAAGATTCCGGCTACCTTATTGTCGTCATCTAAAGTAACCACCATGCCCATACGCTTTGCAGTCATTTCTAGCAGGGCAGCTTGTAGCGAGGCGGTAATAGCAATCTTGGGGGTTTCGTCAAATGTACGCATGACTTCGCTAACATGCATTAACTGCTTGCGCCCTAGGCGTCCACCAGGATGTGAGCGTTGAAAGTCTTCAGCCAAAAAACCCCGTGCATCAAGTAGAGCAACGGCTAGGGCATCTCCCATAGCGAGTGCTGCAGTAGTGCTACTGGTAGGGGCTAAGTTCAGAGGGCAAGCCTCTTTTTCAACACTCGTGTCGAGATGGGCATCTGCTAATTTGGCTATTGAAGAATTTGGTGCCCCAGTAAGTGCAATCAGCTTTGCACCAGTACGCTTCACAATCGGCACGATTGTGAGGAGTTCATCTGTTTCACCAGAGTTAGATAGCGCAACAAATACATCATCACGAGTGACCATACCTAAGTCCCCATGACTAGCTTCAGCGGGATGGACAAAAAAAGCCGGTGAGCCGGTTGAGGCGAACGTGGCAGCAATTTTGCGAGCAATATGTCCAGATTTACCAATCCCAGAAACGACGATCCGGCCTTTGCAAGCGTGCAGAAGTTCTACGGCCAGCACTAGGGCGTCCGCATTAACGCCTTCTAGGCGATCACGCATTGTTATTAGTGCAGCAGCCTCAATAGTGAGGGTATCGCGTGCGAGCTTTAGGGTTTGGTCACGAGTCTTAGCTATCATGGGGTGAGTATATGCCGTCAGTCCTTCAATTAACGCTCATCTTATTAGCCTCCGCAGTGGCTGGGGTGGTTATTTTCCGCTATTTTGGGCTTCCGCCTATTTTGGGCTATTTAGCTATTGGCGTCTTAATTGGTCCTCACACCCTAAATTTAGCCAATGATTCGGCGACTGTGAAGTATTTAGCGGAGTTTGGTGTCGTTTTTTTGATGTTTTCGATCGGCCTGGAATTTAATCTTCATAAATTAAGGGCTATGCGCTCAATCGTATTCGGTTTGGGGGGCAGCCAGGTTATTTTGACGATGTTATTGGCGGTTCCCGCTAGCCTGCTACTGAACTGGGCGTACCCCATCTCTTGGCAGGCAGCCCTTGCTCTTGGGGGTGCTTTAGCAATGTCCTCAACAGCTATCGTGACTAAGTTGATTTCTGATCGCTCTGAAATAGAAACAGAGCATGGTCGCAACATCATTGGTATTTTGCTGTTCCAGGATTTAGCGGTTGTTTTTCTGCTGATTTTGCTACCCTCCTTGGGTAAGAATCCTGAGGATCTGGTTATTGCTCTGACTACGGCATCTATCAAAATTACCGTTGCCCTTACCCTCATTTTTGTTATTGGCCAAAGCCTGATGAGTCGCTGGTTTGGTTTGGTGACCAAATTACGCTCTCAAGAGCTATTTATGCTCAATCTCTTGCTGATCGTGCTGGGTATGGCTGCGCTAACAGAGCACTTTGGTTTGTCTTTAGCGTTGGGCGCCTTTTTAGCCGGAATGTTAATTTCGGAAACACCTTACCGTCACCAGGTTGAGGAGGATGTCAAGCCCTTCAGAGATGTTCTCTTGGGTCTTTTCTTTATTACGGTGGGGATGTTGTTAGATTTTAGGGTGATTCATCAGCAGTGGCCTCTCGTCTTGCTCCTGCTAATTGGCCCTCTATTCTTTAAGTTTGGATTAATTGCTTTATTGGCACGTGCCTTTGGCGCAAGCCCAGGTATTTCTATTCGAACCGGTTTATGTCTAGCGCAGGCAGGTGAATTTGGTTTTGTATTGTTAACGCAAATAGATGGTCTAGATTTAATTGATCCTGCGTTAAGCCAGGCTGTGTTGGCTGCCATGCTGCTTTCAATGTTTGGCGCTCCTTTCTTAATTCAATACAGCGATCGCATTGCAATGCGCTTCTCTTCGAGCGAGTGGTTATTGCAATCACTCGCATTAACTCGCGTTGCCGCTAAGAGTGTCCGAACTGAAAATCATGTCGTGATTTGTGGGTTTGGTCGTTCGGGACAAGGTCTGGCACGGATGCTTGATCAGGAAAAGATTCCTTACCTTGCTTTAGATATGGATCCTGAGCGGGTCAAAGAAGCTGCTGCCGCAGGCGATAACGTTGTTTATGGCGATGCCAGCAGAGAAAACTATTTAGTTGCGGCGGGGCTTTCAAGAGCAAAGGCTGTTGTGATCACCTATGCTGATACACCAGCGACACTAAAAGTGTTGCATCAAGTAGAGCGTTTGCGTCCGGGTATGACCATTTTAGTGCGCACTAAAGATGACGCAGATTTAGCAAAGCTTCAGGCAGCGGGTGCCACTGAAGTTGTTCCTGAATTGATTGAGGGTAGCCTAATGATGGCCTCTCACGTACTGCTAATGATGGGCGTGCCAATGCGAAAGGTAGTGCGGCGCATTACTACTGCCAGGGAGGCCCGCTATAGTTTGTTGCGAGGTTATTTCCGGGGTGCTGCTGATGATGATTTTGGGTCTAACGAATCTTGGCGCTTACATTCCGTTACCTTATTACCTGAATCTGTCAGTATTGGTAAAACCCTTGATGAATTACATCTAGAAAATGAGGGTGTTAGCGTGCAGGCCGTTAGAAGAAAGTTAGGCGGCTCTGATTATGTCAAATTAGAACTGAGTCCCCAATTGCGTTTGCAGGCTAATGACATTTTGGTGCTGTCAGGCAATTCAGAAGCGACTGACTTAGCCGAATCTAAATTGCTCTGATAAGCAAACTACAGCAATTGCTGTAGTTACTTTTTCTTTTTAACGGCTACTGCTGGTGTCTTTCGAACGAGTAGCGGCGCTAAATAATGACCCGTAAAGCTGGCCTTGTTTTTAGCGACTTCTTCGGGTGTTCCGGTAGCAATAATTTGTCCACCACCGGCACCGCCTTTAGGGCCTAAGTCAATAATCCAGTCAGCAGTCTTAATCACATCTAGGTTGTGCTCAATAATCACAATCGTATTACCTTGCTTTTTCAGTGTTTGCAAAACCGTCAGTAGTAGCTGAATGTCATGAAAATGTAGACCTGTTGTTGGTTCATCCAAAATGTACAAAGTTCTGCCGGTATCACGCTTAGAAAGTTCCAACGAAAGTTTGACCCGTTGTGCCTCTCCGCCCGATAGGGTAGTGGCGCTTTGACCTAATTTGACATAGCCAAGACCAACATCCAAAAGTGTTTTGAGTTTGCGTTTAACAATCGGTACTGCCTCAAAGAAATCATGGGCTTGTTCGATAGTCATCGATAGCACTTCATGAATATTCTTTCCTTTATAGCGAATATCCAAAGTTTCTCGGTTGTAACGTTTTCCATGACAGACGTCACAAGGTACATAGACGTCGGGCAAGAAGTGCATCTCTACCTTAATCACGCCATCACCTTCGCAGGCATCGCAACGACCCCCTTTGACATTAAAGGAGAAGCGTCCTGCTTCATAGCCGCGCTCACGAGATGCGGGTACGCCGCAAAAGAGTTCGCGAATGGGGGTAAATAAACCCGTGTAAGTGGCTGGGTTAGAGCGGGGTGTCCGACCAATTGGCGATTGATCTACGCTAATCACTTTATCGAAATGCTCTAGGCCTTTGATAGCATCGTGTGCCGCAGGCTCTGCATTAGAGCCATAAATATGATGTGCAACTGCATGATGCAGGGTGTCATTAATGAGAGTAGATTTACCGGATCCTGAAACACCAGTAACGCAAGTCAATAAACCAACTGGAATTTGTGCGTGGACCGATTGCAAATTATTGCCGCGGGCCCCGATAATTTCTAAGAAGCGATCATTTACAGGGATTCGTTTTTCGGGAACAGCAATCCACTCACGTCCAGATAGGTAGGCGCCTGTTAATGATTTTGGATTTGCCTCTACCTCGGCTGGCGTACCTTGGGCTACTACCTCGCCACCATGGACGCCGGCACCAGGACCAATGTCAATCACATAGTCTGATGCACGAATCATATCTTCATCATGCTCGACAACCAGAACGCTGTTACCTAAGTCGCGCAGGTGCTTTAGTGTGCCGATGAGACGATCGTTATCACGTTGATGTAAGCCAATGGATGGCTCATCTAATACGTACATGACTCCAGTAAGGCCAGAGCCAATCTGGGATGCCAGACGAATACGTTGCGCCTCTCCACCTGACAGGGTGTCGGCACTTCGCTCTAAGGAGAGATAGTCTAAACCCACATCATTTAAAAATCGTAAGCGTGAGCTAATCTCAATGACGATCTTGTCAGCGATTTCTCGTTTAGCGCCTTTTAAGGCTAGCACTTCAAAATATTCTTTTGCTTCTTTTAGAGGTAGAGCGCTAATTTCAAAAATGGCGCGGGACTGCTTACCTTCGCCTACCTTCACAAAACGCGCCTCTTTGCGCAAACGACTACCGTTGCACGCCGGGCAGGTTTGTACATTTTGGTAGCGAGCTAATTCTTCGCGTACGGTGGCAGAGTCAGTCTCTCGATAGCGACGTTCAAAGTTCGCAACAATACCTTCAAACGCATGCTCACGAACGCTATTTTTACCACGCTCGTTAATATACTCAAATGGAATAGTGATGTCACCCGAGCCCAGCAAAATCAGATCTTGTTGTTTCTTATTAAGCGTCTCGAATGGTTTTTCAACGTCAAAGCCACCATGCTTGGCAAGCGTCTGCAAAAGCTTGAAGTAAAACTGATTACGGCGGTCCCAACCTTTAATGGCACCCGATGCCAGTGATAAGTCAGGATGAGCAACAATTCGTTTGGGATCAAAGAAAGACTGGTGACCTAAGCCGTCACATGATGGGCAGGCCCCCATCGGATTATTAAATGAGAAGAGACGTGGCTCTAGCTCTTGCAAGGAGTAAGAGCAGACCGGGCAAGCAAACTTGCTGGAGAAAATCATCTCTTTGCCAGTATCCATATTAACAATCATGGCCTTGCCCTCAGCCAGACGAAGGGCTGTTTCAAAAGACTCGGCCAAGCGTTGCTGAATATCGGGACGTACTTTAATTCGATCAACCACTACTTCAATAGAATGCTTCTCGTTCTTTTTGAGTTCGGGAAGTTGGTCTACTTCAAAGATTTCAGCTTTGGCGGTATTCGTTGTGCCGCCGCCAGAGCGCACCCGAAAGCGAACAAAGCCTTGAGCTTGCAAGTCCTGAAATAGGTCTACAAACTCCCCTTTACGCTCCGCTACTACCGGAGCCAAAATCATCAGCTTGGTATCTTCGGGCATCGATAGTACGGTATCGACCATTTGAGAAACGCTTTGCGCCTCTAAAGGGAGATCATGTTCAGGGCAATGTGGAGTGCCGGCACGGGCAAACAGAAGCCGTAAATAGTCATGAATTTCGGTAACGGTGCCCACGGTGGAGCGTGGATTATGACTAGTTGCTTTTTGCTCAATGGAGATCGCAGGAGAAAGGCCCTCAATCGTATCAACGTCTGGCTTTTCCATTAATTGTAAGAACTGGCGGGCATAAGCAGACAAAGACTCTACATAGCGGCGCTGGCCCTCCGCATAAAGAGTATCAAAAGCCAGTGAGCTTTTACCTGAACCAGAGAGCCCAGTGAGGACAACCAGTTTTTCTCTAGGAATATCTAAGTTGATATTTTTGAGGTTGTGCGTGCGTGCACCGCGGATCTTAATTTCGTTATTCATGATTTTTTAGCGTAACTTGCTAATATAGTCCTTTCTTATGAATCCTTCTGAACTTCGCTCTACTTTGGCCTTAGCGGGCATCTTCGGCCTGCGTATGTTGGGCTTATTTTTGCTGTTACCAGTATTTAGCATTCATGCTCGCGGCTTGCCTGGGGGCGATCATGCGCTCTGGGTAGGGCTGGCTCTGGGGATCTTTAACATTGTTCAAGCGTGCTTTTACATTCCCCTAGGCAGGCTTTCGGATCGCATTGGGCGTAAGCCAGTGGTCCTGTGGGGCTTATCTTTATTTGTTGCTGGTGCCCTTATTTGCGCCGCAAAGGACGATTTACTCTGGATTGCGATTGGCAGAGGAATCATGGGTGCCGGGGCAGTTTCTGCAGCTATTTCTGCTTGGGTGGCCGACCTTACGCGGGAGCAGGTGCGCACCCGTGCTATGGCGCTGGTTGGTGGCAGCATTGCCCTCTCATTTGCTTTATCGCTGGTGATCGCAGCGCCGATCTACCGCGTGATTGGTTTGAGTGGTATTTTTGCCATACTAGCATCGTTAGGTGTTGGGGCAATGCTAGTTACCTACTATGTCTTACCTAGTTCTAAGCCTACAGCTCAAATTGAGCAGGCAAGCCTAAGGACGGTATTTTTGCGTCCTGAACTGATGCGACTCAATGCAGGTGTATTCGTTTTGCATGCCACTCAAGTAGCCATGTTTCTGGTAGTACCCCGTTTGTTAGTTCAGGCAGGGCTTCCGCTGGTATCGCATTGGCAGGTGTATCTTCCAGTGGTTTTACTATCCTTTTTCTTAATGGCCCCATTCATCATTTTTGGTGAGAAAAAGCAACAATTACGCAAAGTAATGCTGTTGGCAATTGTTTTACTGTTTATTGCTGAGTGCGCTTTTATTGGGGCTGATTCGGTCATGTCCATCGCCACCGCTTTATTGATTTATTTTGTCGGATTTAATCTACTAGAGGCGTTGCAGCCTAGCCTGGTTTCACGTTTTGCTAAAGAATCCAAAGGAACTGCTCTAGGGGTTTACAACACTACCCAATCGATTGGGCTCTTTACAGGGGCTGTAGCAGGGGGTTGGTTGATGGATAGCCAGGGAGATTTATCGGTCTTTGCCATGGGCGCAGCACTACTTTTATGCTGGCTTATAATTGCTTGGTCGATGCGTGAACTGCCTGCTAGGGCGGTAGATATTTCAACGACATCATCGTAGCTTCATTCATTAATAGCATCATTTTTCTTCGGGAGACAACATGGCTTCGGTAAATAAAGTCATCATCGTAGGTAACGTTGGACGTGATCCAGAAACGCGTTATATGCCAAGTGGCGACGCTGTTACCAACATTTCAGTGGCGACCTCTGATCGTTACAAAGATAAGCAAACTAGCGAGATGAAAGAAACCACAGAATGGCACCGCGTTGCGTTCTTTGGCAAGCTTGCTGAGATTGCTGGTCAGTATCTCAAAAAAGGTTCACAGGTTTACGTAGAGGGACGCTTACGAACACGTAAATGGACTGATGCTAGTGGTCAAGAAAAATACTCCACTGAAATTGTTGCAGACTCTATGCAGATGCTCGGTGGAAAGCCAGTGGGTGGTAGTGAAGGTGGCGGCGAAAGTTATGCCCGCTCAAAGCCTGTAGAGCACTCTGCCCCGGCATCTTCTAACGCCGCATCGCTGGGCGCAATGGATGACGATATTCCGTTTTAAATAGTATTTGCCCAATAAAAATCCCTTCTAGAGTTTTTCTACAAGGGATTTTTTTATGGACTACTGTCGAGCGTGTCGTGTATTTTCAGGCCAAGGTGCATTGTGGTCTGTGCGAAAAGGGTTGATATCTAAACCCCCTCTTCTGGTATAGCGTGCATAAACTGAAAGTTTTTCTGGCTTACATTGACGTTTGATATCGGTGAAGATGGTTTCAACGCAATGCTCATGGAACTCACCTAATTGTCTAAAACCGATCAGGTAGCGTAATAAACCTTCTTCTAAGATGGGGCGTCCTTGGTAACGAATTTGAATGCTAGCCCAATCTGGCTGGCCTGTGACTGGGCAATTTGATTTAAGTAAATGAGACACAAGGCATTGCTCAATAGGTCCAAAGTCTGCATTAACCTCTAGTAATGCCGAATCAGCGGCTAAGCTAGGATCGATTTCAATATCGAGGCGATCCATTAAAACGCCACTCATTTCTTGCATACCTTTTTTAGCGATTGTTTCTGGGAGAAAAATGCGCGTTGCAATCTTGCTACCAGCTACCTGAGAAAGATCCGTGATCAGTGTTTCGCGTAAGGCATTCTCATCTTCAAAACGCACGCTGTTCAGGCTATTGAGGTAGAGCTTGAAAGATTTAGATTCAATCATGTTTGGCGAATCTGCTGGCACCTGAAATTCTGCTAAGGCAATTTGGGGCTTTCCTTTTAAATTGAGCCAGCTTAATTCAAAAGCATTCCAAATGTCCACGCCAACAAAAGGAAGTGTTTGATTTTCTAAGAGCCTCAGCTTCAGGCGATTCTCTGCTCTAGGAATCGGGAATAAAACACTGGGATCATATTGATCAGGGTAAGCCGATTGCTGGCCTAAAGGTAATGTCGTCATACTATTATTTTCTTTAATCTTTTCAGTGCTTCGTTTTTTAGTTCTTTGGGTCTTCAGACTTTTGGCGGTTGGACACACCAGAAACAACGTGGCCTGTAGGCGCTACAGAGGCGGCAGACTGACAGTGACCGGTTTGATCATCAAAGAAAAAGTCTGGCTCAAATTCACGGAGAAACTCGCTCTTAGCAAGACCGCCTAAGAACATCGCCTCATCTACATCAATGCCCCAGGCCATTAAGGTGCGGATGGCACGTTCATGTGCGGGGGCAGAGCGAGCCGTTACTAGCGCAGTGCGAATACGCATCCCTTGTTCACTAGTGGTGCGCTGTAAGCGATGTAGTGCTTCTAATAATGGCTTGAAGGGGCCAGGCGGTAAAGGAATTGCAGCATTCTTACTCTCGTGATCAACAAAAGCCAGCAGGCCTTTACTCTGAAATACTTGTTCCGCTTCATCTGAAAATAAGACGGCATCTCCGTCAAATGCAATACGGATTTCATGCGGGTGAGATTCTGCTGTTTTGCTCGATTCTGGGTAAACACGAGCAGCTGGAAACCCGGCATCAATCGTAGCGCGAACATCATCCTCATTTGCTGAGAGAAATAAGTTCGCATGTAAAGAGCGCAAATAGTGATAGGGCGCGCGACCCCTAGTAAACACTCCCCGCTCAAGGTGAAGGCCATGATGTTTGGCGGAGCGGAAGACACGTAAGCCACTTACAGGATCATTGCGAGAAAGAATAACAACCTCAACGCGTTGCTCACCCTCCTCGTTAAAAGCTAAGAGTTTTTTTACTAATGGAAAGGCAACACCCTTTTGAGCAGCATTACCTAGGCGATCTAGCTGCAGCTTCATATAAGCGCTGTCATCAGAAGATTCGAAGAGGCGATTCTCTTCTTC
This sequence comes from Polynucleobacter sp. TUM22923, assembly GCF_030295705.1. Classification (NCBI taxonomy): domain Bacteria; kingdom Pseudomonadati; phylum Pseudomonadota; class Betaproteobacteria; order Burkholderiales; family Burkholderiaceae; genus Polynucleobacter; species Polynucleobacter sp. TUM22923. The sequence continues at coordinate 1,657,596 of NZ_AP027274.1, read as the reverse complement.
AAAATCAAAGAGGGCGCGAGATGAAATCGCTACAACCAGTTTGCCAGTGAGTGAATAGGACATTATTTTAAGAAGAGACGGTAAGCGGGGTTATCGGTTTCATTCCAATGCGGATATCCCAAGCTAGCTAAAAAATGTTGAAATTGCTTTTGCTCATTCTTGGGTACCTGGATCCCTACCAAGATGCGACCATAATCAGCACCATGATTACGGTAATGAAAGAGGCTAATATTCCAGTTCGGTGCCATGCTGGTCAGAAATCTCATTAACGCACCTGGGCGCTCTGGGAATTCAAAACGGTATAGCAGCTCATCTTGAGCAAGGGCTGATCGGCCTCCGACCATGTGGCGTAGGTGGGATTTGGCTAACTCATCATGCGTTAAATCAATGGTGGAAAATTTCGCTTTACGAAAATGTTTTGCTATCGCGGTGCTATCAGTCGCTTTTTGTGTAGCAATACCAATAAAAATATGGGCTTCACTTTGATCGGCGATGCGATAGTTAAATTCCGTCACGTTACGATTGCCCAACAATTCACAAAAACGCTTAAAGGAGCCGCGTTCTTCTGGAATGGTGACAGCAAAAACAGCTTCACGGCTTTCACCTACATCCGCACGCTCAGCAACAAAACGCAGGCGACTAAAATTCATGTTGGCGCCACAGGCAACGGCAACTAAGGTTTTCTTTCTAAGACGATGTTTTTCAACGTATTTTTTCATGCCAGCAATGGCTAGAGCACCAGCAGGCTCCAAAATACTGCGAGTGTCAGTGAAGACATCATTGATCGCCGCGCAGATTTCATCGGTATCTACCGTAATGATGTCATCAACTACGCGCTTGCAAATACGAAACGTTTCTTTACCAACCAGCTTAACCGCAGTACCGTCGGAAAACAGACCAACATCTTTCATTTCAATGCGCTTATTGGCTTCAAGTGATCTTCTCATGGCATCTGAATCAACAGATTGAACACCAATGACTTTTGTTTTTGGGCTCACAGCTTTGACATATTCACCAATGCCGGCAATTAAGCCGCCGCCGCCAATAGCTACAAAAATGGCATCTATCGGAGCTGGATGTTGCGCAAAAATCTCCAGGGCAATCGTGCCTTGGCCAGCGATTACATCAGGGTCGTCAAAAGGGTGAACAAAGGTCAGCCCCCGCTTTTTCTCCAAAAGCTCGGAATATTGAAAGGCATCACTGTAGGATTCCCCGTGTAGGATGACTTCAACCCAAGAGCCTCCCCTAGCCTTCACAGCATCCACTTTGAGGCTGGGAGTAGTTAGCGGCATCACGATCACAGCCTTGCACTTCATTTTGGCAGCTGCTAAGGCTACCCCTTGGGCATGGTTGCCGGCTGAAGCGGCGATTACTCCACGTTTTAAGGCCTCAGGGGGCAAATTCACCATTTTGTTATAGGCGCCACGCAGTTTGAAAGAGAAAACCGGCTGGTTATCCTCTCTTTTGAGCAAAATCTGGTTACCTAAGCGCTTGGTCAGTTCGGGCGCTAGCTGGAGCTCTGTTTCTCTGGCCACATCGTAGACACGGGCCGATAAAATTTTCTTTAAATAGTTCGTTGCCATCCGATGAGCGTACCATGAATGAGGCCTAAGCCCTTCAATTTGAAAGGGTTTATCCCTTTTGGCGACAACTTTCTGGGTTTCCTGCCAATATGAACTTCATCAATTAAAATGCATATTTATCAGTTATGAAGCTATGAACGCACCCTTAGGTTTGACCCAACTATTAAATGCTGATGCGGCCACCCCCCGCCTCCGCGAAATTCCCTACAACTACACCTCATTTTCCGATCGTGAGATCGTGATTCGCCTTCTGGGTGAGGAATCTTGGCGTGTACTGAATGATCTACGTGGAGTTCGTCGTACAGGACGCTCGGCTCGGATGCTATTCGAAGTTTTGGGTGATATTTGGGTAGTTCAACGCAATCCGTTTCTTCAAGATGATTTATTGGATAACGCGAATCGCCGTCAATTACTCATTGATGCTCTCTGGCATCGCCTTGGTGAAGTAAAGAAGCGATCTAGCGGAGAGTCAGCTGAACAAGTACGGGTTTTATTAGAAGCTGCTAATGGCGCTGTAGATCGTTTTGAGCAAGGCTTTAAAGAGGTTGGTGAAATTCGTAAGCGCGCTCTTAAGCTGCTGGGTCGGCATACCGCGACTGACAATATTTGCTTTGATGGCGTATCGCGTGCGGCACACGTTACAGATGCAACAGATTGGCGTGTGGAGTTTCCGTTGGTGGTACTAAAGCCGGATTACGAATCAGAAATTCCTGGTTTAGTGAAGGCCTGTATTGAGTTGGGATTGACCATTGTTCCCCGTGGTGGTGGCACTGGTTATACCGGTGGTGCTATTCCGCTTTATGCATTGTCAGCAGTCATTAATACTGAAAAGCTTGAGCAAATCGATGGCGTTAAAAGTAAGCGCTTGCCAGGTGTAGATCACGAGGTCTCAACCATTTTTACGGGTGCAGGTGTAGTGACTCGTCGTGTCGCAGACGCAGCAGATCGTGTCGGATTGGTATTTGCAGTGGATCCTACGTCAGCTGATGCTAGTTGCATCGGTGGCAATATTGCCATGAATGCAGGCGGTAAAAAAGCAGTTCTTTGGGGTACTGCATTAGATAACTTAGCTAGTTGGCGGATGGTAGACCCAGAAGGTAACTGGTTAGACGTTGAGCGTCTTGACCACAATTTGGGAAAAATTCATATAGTGGATCAGGTGCGCTTTCAGTTAACCTGGTCTGATGGCTTAAGCGAGCCGGGTGCACGTGTGCTCAAAACAGAAATACTAGAAGTTGCGGGGAAGAAATTTCGTAAAGAGGGTTTGGGTAAAGACGTTACCGATAAGTTTTTATCTGGCTTACCAGGCGTTCAAAAAGAGGGCTGCGATGGCCTTATTACCAGTGCTACTTGGATCTTGCATCGCATGCCAAAGTACATGCGCACTGTTTGTTTGGAGTTTTTTGGACAAGCCCGAGAAGCGATTCCTAGCATTGTTGAAATTAAGGCTTACCTCGATGGTTTAACCAAGGATGGCGGACCAATATTGGCTGGCTTAGAGCACTTAGACGATCGGTACTTACGAGCGGTGGGTTACTCAACGAAGTCCAAGCGCAACAACATGCCAAAAATGGTTTTAATTGGGGATATTGCTGGCGATAACGAAGAGGCAGTAGCTGCAGCAACAAGTGAAGTAGTCCGCATGGCTAATCTTCGTGTGGGTGAGGGTTTTGTAGCGGTCAGTGCTGAGGCACGTAAAAAGTTTTGGTTAGACCGTGCCCGTACCGCAGCGATTGCTCGTCACACCAATGCCTTCAAAATTAATGAAGATGTGGTGATTCCCTTGCCTCGCATGGGTGAGTACACCGATGGTATTGAGCGCATCAATATTGAACTGTCTTTAAAAAATAAACTACAAGTTTTAGATGGTCTTGAATCTTTCCTCAATAAGAGTCCATTACCGCTGGGTAAGTCGACTGAGGAAGATGACGACATCTCGACCGCAGAAATCTTAGGCGATCGCGTACAGCAGGCGCTTGAATTGATTGCCAATGTGCGGGCGCGATGGTCTGAGTGGTTAACTCAGATGGATACCTATTTTCCGGATTTGCAAAATTACAGTCTGCGTTCTTCCTGGAAATCAGAGGTTCGCGCAGAGCTCAGAATCATTTTTGGCGGCTTAGCATTTGAACCGATTTTGAGTGAGCTGGAAGCGATTCACAAGAAGATTTTACGCAAGCGGGTTTTTGTGGCGCTGCATATGCATGCAGGTGATGGCAACGTTCACACCAATATTCCAGTGAACTCAGATGATTATGAGATGTTGCAAGACGCACATCGCTCTGTTGATCGCATTATGAAGCTAGCGCGCTCTTTAGATGGCGTGATTTCAGGAGAGCATGGAATTGGTATTACGAAGTTGGAGTACTTGACGGAAGAAGAGTTAAAAGATTTCCGTAGTTACAAAAATCGCGTGGATCCCGAGGGTCGATTTAATAAAGGCAAGTTGATGCCTCATGCTGATCTAAGTATGGCTTATACCCCCAGCTTTGGTTTAATGGGTCATGAGTCCATCATCATGCAGCAGAGTGACATTGGCGCGATTGCTGACAGCATCAAAGACTGTTTGCGTTGCGGTAAGTGCAAACCAGTTTGCGCAACGCATGTACCACGCGCTAACTTACTCTACAGTCCACGTGACAAAATTTTAGCTACTTCGTTGCTGATTGAAGCCTTCTTATATGAAGAGCAAACCCGCCGCGGCATTTCGATTCGGCACTGGGAAATGTTTGATGACGTTGCAGCACATTGCACAGTTTGTCATAAGTGTTTGACGCCTTGCCCAGTGAATATTGACTTTGGTGAAGTGTCGATGAATATGCGTAATTTATTGCGCAAAATGGGGCAGCAAAAATTCAATCCCGGCACGGCAGCATCCATGTTCTTTTTGAATGCGACTAACCCAGATACGATTAACTTGGCCCGTAAAGTCATGATTGGCTGGGGTTACAAAGCGCAACGCTTGGGTAATGACGTATTGCGCAAGTTTGCCCGTAAGCAAACGGCTCATCCACCGGCTACTGTTGGTAAGCCTGCGATAAAAGAACAGGTGATCTTCTTCATTAACAAGAAAATGCCTGGAAATTTGCCTAAGAAAACTGCTAGAGCCTTGCTTGATATTGAAGATGCAAACTACGTGCCAATTATTCGGGATCCCAAAACAACGACGGCAGATACTGAGGCAGTATTTTATTTCCCGGGCTGTGGCTCCGAGCGTTTGTTTTCGCAGGTGGGATTGGCAACGCAAGCAATGTTATGGGAGGTCGGTGTCCAAACAGTATTGCCTCCGGGCTATCTGTGCTGCGGATATCCTCAGCGCGGTAATGGTGATTTCGATAAAGCTGAAAAAATGATTACCGACAATCGGGTTCTTTTTCATCGCGTGGCGAATACCTTAAATTACTTGGATATCAAGACGGTAGTAGTTTCTTGTGGAACTTGCTATGACCAATTAGCGGGCTATCAGTTTGATCAGATTTTCCCTGGATGTCGCATTATTGATATTCATGAATACCTGCTGGAAAAAGGCGTGAAGCTAACAAATGTGACTGGGGTTAAATATATGTATCACGACCCATGCCATTCTCCGATGAAGTTGCAAGATCCGATGAAGACGGTCAATGAGTTGATACAGCAAGAAGACGGCAAGGCCATAGAGAAGAATGAACGTTGCTGTGGTGAGTCGGGAACCTTAGCAGTGACTCGTCCTGATATCTCAACACAAATACGCTTCCGTAAAGAGATTGAAATGGAGAAGGGTGCCGATGCTTTGCGTGAAGGTAATTTCACGGGTGAAGTGAAGGTTCTGACTAGTTGCCCATCGTGTTTGCAGGGTCTCAGCCGTTTTGATGCTGATAGCGGAACTACCGCAGATTACATCGTAGTCGAGATGGCTCAGAAATTATTAGGCCCAGATTGGATGCAAGACTATGTTGCTAAAGCCAATCAAGGTGGCATTGAAAGGGTATTGGTTTAATGATTCCAACAAATATCGTGGTACACCAGCACTCCAAGGTTTTAGAGTTGACTTATCAGGATGGCCATGTATTTCGTTTGCCATTTGAATTTCTGAGAGTGGTATCTCCTTCTGCTGAAGTCCAAGGACATGGCCCTGGGCAAGAGACTTTACAAACGGGTAAGCGAGAGGTATTGATCGCCAATATTGAGCCAGTTGGTCACTATGCCATCAAACCTTCCTTTTCTGATGGACACGACTCTGGTTTGTATTCTTGGGACTATCTACAGTTTCTCTGTGAGCATTATGACTCCATATGGAAAGAGCATTTAGATAAACTAGCTGCCGCTGGCGTTGATCGAGATGCACCGATGAATGTAGCCGGCGGAAAGTCCTGCGGTACCCACTGATGAGCAAAACGCATTTTGGATATCAGAGTGTCGATGAGGCAGAAAAAGCGGGAAAGGTCGCAGAGGTTTTTCACTCGGTAGCAAGTAAATATGATGTGATGAATGACTTTATGTCATTCGGCCTACATCGCTTGTGGAAAAAAGTGACGATCGCTCGTGCCCAAGTTCGTCCCGGCCAAAAGGTTTTGGATATCGCCGGTGGAACCGGAGATCTCGCGGGGGCATTTGCCCGCGCAGCGGGTTGGGGGCAGAATCATGATGCACAAGTGTGGCTAAGTGACATTAATGCATCCATGCTGGGAGTAGGCCGCGATCGTCAGTTAGATCAAGGCCTTGCTCTGCCCTGTGTTCAATTCGACGCAGAAAAAATCCCCTTTCCAGGAAACCATTTTGATGTTGTAACGGTTGCTTTTGGCCTGCGTAATATGACGCACAAAGATGTTGCTTTGGGAGAAATGCTGAGGGTGATTAAGCCAGGAGGGCGAGTCTTAGTCCTCGAGTTCTCTCAACCCGATGCTTTTCTAAAGCCGGTCTATGACGCCTACTCATTTAAGGTTTTACCCTGGTTGGGTGAGAAAATCGCCCAAGATGCTGAAAGTTACCGTTATTTAGCGGAGTCTATTCGTATGCACCCGGATGCACAAGCGCTGAAAGAGTTGATGCTGTCGGTTGGTTTTGATGAAGTTGATACCCATAGGATGACTGGGGGTATCGTTGCTTTGCATATTGGTATTAAATACTGATAGTTCTGATATTTTTAGCACTTAAGAATTTAAGTAGTTCCATAGGAGACAAAAAGATGAATAAGCATTTTTTCAAAGCAGTACTAGTGAGTTTAAGTTTGTTATTTGCTTCTGTTGGCCATGTTGATGCTGCTCGCCTTGGTGGTGGGAAAAGTTTTGGCAAAGCACCAAGTGCGCCAATGCAAAAACAAGTTGCCCCAACCCCAAAACCAGCGCAGCAGGCTCAGCCAGCTGCTCCAGCGCCAGCACCAGCTGCTGCACCCAGTCGCTTTGGGGGTATGGGCGGTATCTTGGGCGGCTTAGCTGCAGGGCTTGGAATTGGTTATCTTTTGTCCCATTTTGGCTTAGGTGATGCTGCCTCATCCATGATCACTGGTCTATTAATAGCAGTGTTGGCAGGCTTTGTATTAATGTTCGTTATTAGAAAGTTGCTACCCACTTTATCTGGAGCAGGCCGTAGCCCACAAGTACCATCTCAGGGCATGCAGCGTACCCAGATGGATCAGGCGCCTAGACAGGAGCCCGCATTTACACCGGCTGCAAATGCTTTTAGCGGAGCTGGTGCCATGGCCTCTCAGCCCGAACCTGCACCGTTTGTGTCAACATTGCCGCCAGGATTCGATGAATACGCCTTTTTAGAAAATGCTAAGCAGTATTTTGTGGGTTTGCAAAAAGCCTGGGACAAGGTTGACTTAGTAGCTTTACGTGAGTTTGCGACACCAGAGATGTTTGCGACGATTGAGCAAGATCTCTCTGGTCGTGCTGATGCCGCTAATCAAACGGAAGTAGTAACGCTGAATGCCCAGTTATTGGGTGTTGAGACTGTTGGCGATACTTATTACTGCAGTGTTCAGTTTTCCGGCATGATTCGTGAGCAGGCCGATGCGCCTGCTAATAACTTTACTGAGGTTTGGAATCTCAGTAAGCCGGTAACTGGTCCTGGTGGTTGGGTACTGGCGGGTATCCAGCAGTTAGTTTAAGCTTAGATACTTTCCACTGAAAGCCCGCACTTGTGCGGGTTTTTTACACTGATGAACACTATCTCTCCAGCAAGCCACTCTATTGCAGCAGCTACAGCCTGTCGTGGCATTAATCATGTATTGACTGCAGAGCCTTGGGCTCTGTCTGAGCTAGCTAGGCATGCAGGTAAGGTGATACTGCTGAAACTTCCGGTAGGAGACCTATATTTTGAGTTGACGCCCGAGGGTTTGCTGGCAGCTTCACCAGCTGTAGAGGTTTCCACCTTGGAGTTGTTAATATCAGCAGATGGGTTGACTGCATTGATGGGGGGCTCTGGAAGTTTTCGAGACCAGGCCATCAAGGCAGTACGAATTACTGGAGATGCCGATCTAGCTCAGTTATTAGGTCGACTCGCTGGTCAGGTTCGCTGGGAATATGAAGAGGATTTAGCGCGCTTTATCGGCGATGCTCCAGCGCACTTTGCGGTGCAGCAGGGTCAGAAACTCATATTATCTGGACGTGCTGCAGTAAAAGATCTACTAGAAAATATGGTTGAGTACATCAGCGAAGAAAAAAAGATACTTTTAAATAAGCAGGATTTTATGGTTCGCAAGAATGAATTAAGCGCTTTACGTGATGCGGTGGATCGCATGGAAAAACGCATCCAATTTTTAGAGAAAAAAGGTTAGTTCATAGTGCGTAGACTTGCCCGACTTTCATTTATTTTCTTTACTGCATGGCGTTATGGTTTGTTACCTTTACTTCGCGATATCCTCAAGCCAGGAATGCGTCGTGGCTTGTTATCAATCATTTGTTGGACATCGCCTGGGGAAGCTTTACCCAGGGGCATGCGAATTCGGTTAGCTTTAGAAGCGCTAGGCCCTATTTTTGTTAAGTTCGGACAAGTACTTTCGACTCGTCGTGACTTATTACCTGAAGATATTGCAAATGAATTGGCAAAGTTACAGGATCAAGTCCCACCCTTTTCTAATGAAGAATCTTGCCGCCTTATTGAGAAAGCATTGGGAAAGCCGATTGCAGAAATTTTCCTTGAATTTGATGCGACACCAGTAGCGAGCGCCTCTGTAGCGCAGGTTCACTTTGGTCTTTTACGTGGTACGGAGAAGTACCCAGAGTGGGAGGGTCGTGCTGTTGCCATCAAGGTCTTACGCCCCGGTATCCTCCCAGTAATTGAGGGTGATCTAGCGTTGTTGTATGACTTGGCAAAAATCATTGAACGAATTTCTGAAGATGGCCGTCGTTTAAAGCCTCGCGAGAACGTTGCTGAGTTTGATACTCACTTACATGATGAGTTGGACCTGATGAGGGAGGCTGCAAATGCCAGCCAACTTCGACGCTACTTCGCAGACTCTACTAAGCTGATGATTCCCGAAATGTATTGGGATTTATGCCATACCAATGTCATTGTGATGGAAAAAATGAATGGCATTTCTATTGGACGCACCGCAGATTTAAGAGCTGCAGGGGTAGACTTTAAAAAATTAGCCGCAGATGGTGTGGAGATCTTTTTTACACAAGTATTTGAGCATGGTTTTTTTCATGCGGATATGCACCCTGGAAACATCATGATTAGCTTGGAGCCAGAAACATTTGGCCGCTTCATTTCGCTTGATTTTGGGATTGTGGGGGCACTGAGTCAGTCTGATAAAAGTTATCTTGCCTTGAATTTCCTTGCCTTTTTCAATCGCGATTACCGACGAGTTGCAGAGTTACATATCGAATCTGGCTGGGTTCCTGCCAATACCCGCGTTGAAGAATTGGAAGGGGCGGTTCGTTCTGTTTGTGAGCCCTATTTTGATCGTCCTTTGAAGGAGATTTCTTTAGGCATTGTATTGATGCGTTTGTTCCAAACTTCGCGACGTTTTAAAGTGGAAATTCAACCTCAACTCACCCTGTTGCAAAAGACCTTATTAAATGTAGAGGGTCTTGCGCGTCAACTTGATCCCGACCTTGATCTTTGGAAGACTGCCAAGCCCATCTTAGAAAAATGGATCAGCCAGCAGCTAGGTTGGCGAGCCTTGGTAGACGGAGTCAAGGCTGAAGCACCTGGATGGGCTCAAATTCTGCCAACCTTACCCCGTTTGATCGCCGAGGCCTTGTCGCGCCCCCCGGTGCAATTAAAAGATCAAAAAGGCGAATTAGAAGTCTTAAAAGGTCTTTTACTGCAAGAAAGGCGTACCCATCGCTTACTGGTTGGGGCTTTACTGTTTGCAGGCGGGTTTTTGGCTGGTATCTTGCTGATTGGCTCGAATCTTTAGTGGCGTTATCGCCATACTGCGCCTAACCCGCTAAAATAAGAGGTTGAGCGTAGCGCAAGCAGTAATTACCTTAAAAGCATATGAAAAAATACTTTATCGCAGGCATCCTAGTGTGGGCACCTATGGCTGTCACCATCTGGGTGATTACCTGGGGCCTAGGTTTGCTTGACGGCGTATTCGGGTCTGTAATGCATGCCATTATTGCCGTATTTCCGATTCAGTTCTCCCCAGGCTTGCAACATTTCCGAGAGTTACCAGCAGTTGGCATCTTGATCGTAATTGCCGTCATTATGTTTACCGGTTTGTTGGCAATTAGTTTTGCAGGGCAGTGGTGGATGAAGGTATGGAATCGCATCATGAATCGCATTCCAATCGTGCGCTCAATTTACTCTAGTGTTCAACAGGTTTCCTCAACACTATTTTCTGGAAGCGGCCAAGCTTTTAGCAAGGCATTATTGATTCGGTATCCTCACGCTGAGTCTTGGGCTATTGCCTTCCAGACGGGTAACCCTGCGACGGAAGTAGCTGCTAAGTTAGGGGGCGATTATGTCAATGTATTTTTGCCCACCACCCCAAATCCTACATCTGGATTTTTTATGATCGTGCCTCGTGCTCACACCATAGAGTTAGATATGAGTGTTGAAGAGGCGCTTAAGCATATTGTTTCTATGGGATCAGTTCCACCCTCCAGCCCCACTCATTTGACTGCTATTAAGTCAGATCCTCATTTTTGATTTATAGGAAATTGTTATGTCGATGCGAAGCCACACCTGCGGCCAGGTAACTGAAGCTCTTATTGGTACAGAAGTCACCCTCTCTGGATGGGTTAATCGTCGCCGTGATCATGGCGGCGTGATCTTTATTGATTTAAGAGATCACCAAGGTTTTGTTCAGGTTGTCTGCGATCCAGATCGCCCAGAGATGTTTGGATTAGCAGAGCAAGTACGTAATGAGTTCTGCATTCAAATTAAAGGCTTAGTGCGTGCCCGCCCTACGGGCACTGAAAACAATGATGTTGTCAGTGGAAAAGTGGAAATCCTTTGTCATGGCTTAGTCATTCTGAATGCCTCGATTACCCCGCCATTCCAACTTGATGACGAGAATTTGTCTGAGACCACACGTCTAACGCATCGAGTCCTAGATCTGCGTCGTCCGCAAATGCAAAAGAATTTACGTTTGCGCTACAACGTAGCCATGGAATGCCGTCGTTACTTAGATGCTGCAGGCTTTATTGATATTGAAACGCCAATGTTGACGAAGAGTACTCCTGAAGGCGCACGTGATTACTTGGTGCCATCTCGTGTGCATGATGGACAATTTTTTGCTTTGCCACAATCCCCCCAGTTATTTAAGCAGCTATTGATGGTGGCAGGTTTTGATCGTTACTACCAAATTACTAAGTGTTTTCGCGATGAAGATTTGCGCGCTGATCGTCAGCCAGAATTTACTCAGATCGACTGTGAAACCGCCTTTTTGGACGAGATTGAGATTCGTGAGTTATTTGAAAATATGATTCGTCACATCTTCAAGACAACGATGAATGTGGAGCTAGCAAATCCATTCCCAACCATGCCCTACTCCGAAGGCATGGCACGTTTTGGATCGGATAAGCCAGATTTGCGTGTGAATTTTGAATTTACTGAATTAACAGATTTAATGAAGGATGTTGATTTCAAAGTATTTTCCGGGGCAGCTAATCAAGAAGGTGGGCGCGTCGTTGGTCTGTGCGTACCAGGAGGCTCAGAAATTAGCCGTAGCGAAATTGACGACTACACCCAATTTGTCAGTATTTATGGCGCTAAAGGTTTGGCTTGGATCAAAGTGAACTCTGTGGCAGAGGGTCGTAATGGTTTGCAATCCCCAATCGTTAAGAATTTACATGATGCTGCTATCGAAGGCATTCTGAAGCGCACTGGCGCTAAAGATGGCGATATTATTTTCTTTGGCGCCGACAAAGAAAAAGTAGTTAACGATGCCATTGGTAACTTGCGCTTGAAAATTGGGCACTCTACTTGGGGTAAAGCTCATGGCCTTTCTACTGCAGGTTGGAAGCCATTATGGGTTGTAGATTTCCCAATGTTTGATTACGACGAGGGCGACGCTCGTTGGGTAGCCTGCCATCATCCGTTCACAAGCCCTAAAGATGAGCATATGCATTATCTTGAATCTGATCCAGGCAAGTGCCTAGCAAAAGCGTACGACATGGTTCTAAACGGTAGTGAAATCGGTGGCGGCTCAGTACGTATTCACCAAGAGGCAGTGCAAAGTAAAGTATTCCGCGCATTGAAGATTGGTCCTGAGGAAGCTCAGGCAAAGTTTGGTTTCTTGTTAGATGCATTGCAGTACGGCGCTCCTCCCCATGGAGGCGTTGCCTTTGGATTGGATCGTATTGTGACCATGATGACCGGTGCTGATTCGATCCGTGACGTTATTGCTTTTCCTAAAACACAGCGCGCACAGTGCCTGCTAACTCAGGCTCCTAGCCCAGTTGATGAGCGTCAGTTACGCGAATTGCATATTCGCTTGCGTCAAACGACTCCAGCGGCTTAATAAAAGACTTTTACCGTATCTTGAAAATCCCCATTTCGGTTTTAGTAGTAATCTATAAATCGAATGGGGAAGTCCTATTAATTGAGCGAGCTGATAAGGCTAACTTTTGGCAATCGGTTACTGGCAGTATTGATGCGATTGATGAAGATCTTTCTGTAGCCGCTGCGCGAGAGGTGCACGAGGAAACAGGAATTAATGTTGCCCTCCTATCTTTAGGCGCATTGCAAAGTATGCATCATCAGATTGATTATGAGATTTATCCCCAGTGGCGTCATCGATATGCCCCTGGAGTGATCAAAAATACCGAGCATTGGTTTTCACTACTGGTACCTGATGACACTCCCATTACACTCGCTCCAAGAGAGCATGTAGCTTATCAGTGGGTACATTTTCAAGAGGCTGCTAGCTTGTGTTTTTCACCCAGCAATGGCCAAGCTATTTCGCAGTTATTTTCAGTATTAGATTAAGGTAGACACATGAGACCCGCATCAGGCCACCATCACTCCGCACAAACTCCTACGGCTGCTCAGGGAAATGATTGGAAAGTCATTCGCGATTTACTTCCTTATTTGCTGGAATATAAATTCAGAGTTGCGATTGCTTTAACTTGTCTTGTTGCCGCCAAGGTAAGTAATCTTGGAATTCCAATTCTGATGAAGCAATTAATTGATACTTTAAATATCAAATCAGATTCTGCACAGGTCCTACTAGTCGTTCCTACAGTCTTGATTTTGGCATATGGCCTTTTAAGAATATCAACTTCTTTATTTACAGAATTACGCGAGTCCTTGTTCGCACGCGTAACTCAAAATGCCGTTCGTAAGGTTGCTCTTAGAGTATTTGAGCATCTACATGCCTTGGCTCTCAGCTTTCATTTAGCACGACAAACTGGCGGTGTGAGCCGTGATATTGAACGCGGTACTCGCGGGATACAGTCACTGATCTCTTACTCGCTTTACAGTATCTTGCCTACTTTGATCGAGTTCTGCTTGGTCTTAGGCTATCTAGCCTATGCATACGATATTTGGTTTGCAGTGATTACCTTGGTCGCACTAGTGCTCTACATCGCCTTCACCGTAGTGGTCACTGAATGGCGTTCCCATTTTCGGCGCACAATGAATGAGATGGATTCAAAAGCCAATCAAAAGGCGATTGATTCTTTACTCAATTTTGAGACTGTCAAATACTTTGGTAATGAAGCGTTTGAAGCTGGGCGCTATGATCAGAACCTTCAGCGTTATCAAGTTGCTGCAGTGAAGTCTCAAAAATCGTTGGCAGTCCTCAATTTAGGTCAGCAAATGATCATTGCCGTTGGCTTAGTCTTAGTGCTATGGCGATCGACGCTGGGAGTGATTGATCAAACGATGACTTTGGGTGATCTGGTGTTGGTCAACACCCTAATGATTCAACTCTATATTCCTTTAAATTTCTTGGGAGTGATCTATCGTGAGATCAAACAAGCGCTAACCGATATGGATAGAATGTTTTCGCTGCTTGATACGGACAAGGAAGTTGCCGATATTCCGAACGCCAAACCTTTGCAAATAGCGAATCATGGGCTAGGCCCTGATGTGCGCTTTGAAAATGTCTCGTTTCACTATGATCAGAAGCGAGAAATTTTGCGTGATGTGAGTTTTAATATCCCAGCCGGAACAATTACTGCTGTAGTGGGTCGCAGCGGGGCGGGTAAGAGCACTTTAGCCCGCTTATTGTTTCGCTTTTATGATGTTCAGTCTGGTCAGGTCTTAATAGATGGACAAAATATTATTCAGGTGACTCAGACTAGTTTGCGTAAAGCAATTGGTATCGTGCCACAAGATACGGTGTTATTTAATGACACCATTGGATACAACATTGCTTACGGCAATCCGAATGCCTCGATCGAGGAAATCCATGAGGCTGCAAGAGCAGCGCAGATTGATAGCTTTATTAAGCGTCTACCAGATGGATATGACACTCAAGTGGGCGAGCGGGGCCTCAAGCTCTCCGGTGGTGAGAAGCAGCGGGTAGCTATCGCCCGCACTTTATTGAAAAAACCGGCTATGTTGATTTTTGATGAGGCGACTTCTGCTTTGGATTCAAAGACAGAGAGAGCTTTCCAGGAAGAGTTATTGGGCTTAGCTAAAAATCGCACTACTTTGATTATTGCGCATCGACTTTCTACCATTATTCATGCTGATCAAATCCTTGTTATGGAACGCGGTCAGATTGTTGAGCGCGGTACGCATGCAAAATTATTGGCTGCCAATAGCCACTATGCAGAAATGTGGCAGATGCAAGAACGCGCTACCCTTGATTAGAATACGGGTATGACTTCGGCAGAAACGATCCTCAAAAATGCATTTGCAGCGGCTGTAGCGGTTGCTGATCCAAAGTTAATCGTTCCAGAATGCCTTCAACAGATTTTTCTGCCAGGACAAGAACCTAAGGGGAGATGTCTGGTTGTGGGTGCTGGTAAGGCAAGTGCGTCAATGGCTAGCGCCTTGGAATCTTATGCGGCAATACATTGGCCTCAAGTCTTTTTAGAGGGACTGGTGATTACTCGCTATGGGCACTACTCTCCAACTAGTCATATTCAGATTATCGAAGCCGGACATCCCTTACCAGATCAAGCTGGAATGGATGGTGCTAAAGCCATCTTTGATCTTGTTAACGACTTAAAGCAGGGTGATGTCATGATTGCCCTGATTTCCGGCGGAGGTTCTAGTCTACTCACGCTTCCACAAGCCGGCATCACCATGGATGATATGCGCCAGACCACAGAAGCTTTATTGCGTTCTGGTGCGCCCATTGAGGAAATGAATATTGTTCGCAAGCATCTGTCAGCTATTTTGGGTGGTAATTTAGCAAGGCTGGCTATTGCTAAGGGCGTTCGTGTGGAGGCTTTATTGATTTCTGATGTAACGGGTAACTTACCTGCTGATATTGGTAGCGGTCCATGTGCTGCTGATTACTCAACCTATCAAGATGCCGTAGACCTGCTTCATCAATATCATTTGGGTGAGGGGGTTATTCCTGCATCAGTCTTAGATCACTTGTGGCGTGGATGTTTAGGCGAGATTGCGGAGACTTTAAAAGAGCAAGATTTGCAATCCGCCCAAGTGAATAATCATGTGATTGCTACTGCTTACAAAAGTTTAGAGGCAGCAGCAGATTATGTAGACCGGCTTGGCTATGAGGTAGTAATTTTGGGGGATACGATCACCGGCGAAGCCCAGCATGTCGGTATAGAGCAAGCGGATCTAGTGAAAAAAGCAATTGCTGATGGACGGCTCAAGAAAAAACCGCTTGCTTTTATTTCTGGGGGTGAGTGCACTGTGACATTGCCAACTGGAATACAAGGGCGTGGCGGACGCTGCAGTGAATTTTTACTTTCATTTTTTAACGCCACTCATGACATTCGAAATGTCTCTGCCTTAGCGGCAGACACTGATGGTATTGATGGCAGCGAGAAGAATGCTGGTGCTTGGTTTAGCCCTGAGCTTCGGGCGGTCGCCCAAGCGCAAAGTTTAGTTGCGGGGCAATATTTGGTGCAACATAATTCTTATGGTTTTTTTGCACAATTAGATGCTTTGGTGGAAACTGGCCCTACACTGACGAATGTGAATGATTTCCGCATCATCTTGGTTAATACTGAATAAATATATGCCTATAAACTCAATTCAATCGATTCAAATAACTCAGCCAGATGACTGGCACTTGCACATCCGTGATGGCGAAGTGATGAGGGATGTTTTGGCTGATACTGCTCGTGAGTTCGCGCGCGCCATCATCATGCCAAATTTGAGGCCGCCAGTAACTACAGTTGATTTAGCGGTGGAATATCGTGCTCGCATTGAGGCCAATCTGCACTTGTTAGGCGTCAACAGTTTTACGCCATTAATGACCTTGTATTTGACCGACAATACTGCTGCAGAGGAGGTGCGTAAAGCTAAGGCTGCTGGCATTATTGGATTTAAGCTATACCCATCGGGTGCAACGACCAACAGTGATGCCGGGGTAAGCGATATTAAGCACTGCTATGGTGTTCTGGAAGCCATGCAAATGGTGGGTATGCCATTACTGTTGCACGGGGAAGTGACGGGTGCGCACATCGACATCTTTGATCGTGAGGCCGTATTTATTGACCAGGTGCTTGAGCCGCTACGTAAGGATTTTCCTGAGCTCAAGATCGTCTTTGAGCACATCACCACAAGGCAGGCGGTGCACTATGTTCGCGATACGCAAACCAACGGGAAAAACATTATCGCTGCAACAATCACTCCTCAACATTTATTGATGAATCGCAATGCCATTTTCTCCGGCGGTATTCGTCCGCATCACTATTGCCTTCCTGTTCTCAAGCGTGAAGAGCATCGTGTTGCTTTGCTTGAGGCCGCCACAAGCGGTAACACTCGATTTTTCTTGGGTACTGATAGTGCGCCGCATGCCAAAGGTGCAAAAGAGGCGGCTTGCGGTTGTGCGGGTTGCTACAGCGCCTTTAATGCCCTAGGTCTCTATGCAGAGGCCTTTGAAAGCGTAGATCGACTTGATAAATTAGAAGGTTTTGCTAGCTTTTTTGGACCTGATTTTTACTCCCTGCCTCGCAATACCAAAAAAATAACACTAGTAAAGCAAGCGCAATCTATTCCGGCTGAGTTGCCCTTGGGTAATGAAACAATCGTCCCATTACGTGCTGGCGAAACGATTGCATGGTCTTTGGGCTAATTTAATTTCAAGCGTTTTTTCTGTGACTGCGTTAGACTGCATGCGCAGAGTCAATTGGGCAATCGCCGCCTCTTTATTGAGGGGGAGGAAAGTCCGGACTCCATAGGGTAGGGTGATGGCTAACGGCCATCCACGGTGACGTGAGGAATAGGGCCACAGAGACGAGCGTATTTAGTTACGGTGAAACGCGGTAACCTCCACCTGGAGCAATCCCAAGTAAGCAGGCGATGAGGCGACCCGCTGAGTCTGCGGGTAGGGAGCTTGAGCCGTCAGGTAACTGCCGGCCTAGAGGAATGATTGCCCCCAGATGCAAATCTGGGCGACAGAATCCGGCTTATCGATTGACTCTGCACTTATTCCGCAATGACCTCAACGCTGTAGGTCAGCTCAGCAGTTTTGGCTAGCATTGCAGTCGCCGAGCAATATTTCTCATGAGACAGTTTCACCGCCCGATCCACCTTAGCGGCATCGAGATCTTTGCCGGTAACCTGAAAGTGCAGATTGATTTTGGTAAAGACCTTAGGGTCCTCACTGGCACGCTCCGCCTGAAGACTGACATTGCAAGCTGTAATGGCCTGTCTAGAGCGCTGAAGGATTAACACCACATCGAACGCTGAGCATCCACCGGCACCAGCTAACAGCAGTTCCATAGGCCTTGGGGCCAGGTTTCTGCCACCAGCCTCGGGAGCGCCATCCATATTTACAAGGTGGCCACTACCCGTTTCGGCTGAAAAAGCCATGCCATCCGTACCTAGCCAAGAAACTTTACACTCCATATTAGTGACCCCTTACTTACTAAATTAATCAATATTATCAATAGTTTATCAATTTTATTACATCCTTGTTTTGGTTAAAAAGCAGCATAAAGTTGATTTTAATCAAGTTTCTTGCGTTGCACCATATTTATAGGTACAATGTTCATATTGAAAGTTAGTCTTGTATAAGACTTGGTTTTCTCCCAGTGTCTCCTCCACTTAAACATAAGTGGATTCCAACCCAGGACTCGTTCCTGGGTTTTTTTTGGGTTATAATTTAAGGCTTTACTGAGTTGCCATCTAGTCAATGGCGATTGTTGTACCGATGAAGTTAACGAATCTGCGAGCTTGCAAATATAAGCAGGGCCAAGGTAGAAGTAGCTTAATTGGAGTATTTTTTGACTATAACAATTTAAGAAATCATGAAAACTTTTTCTGCAAAATCCCATGAGGTAGTGCATGAATGGTTCGTGATTGACGCTACGGACAAAGTCCTCGGTCGTGTCGCCAGTGAAGTGGCACTCCGTCTACGCGGCAAGCATAAACCTGAATACACCCCACACGTTGATACCGGCGACTTTATTGTTGTCATCAACTCTTCTAAGCTGCGTGTCACAGGCACAAAAGGCTTGAACAAAATTTATTACCGTCACAGTGGATACCCAGGCGGTATTAGCTCGACTAACTTCGACAAAATGCAAGACCGTTTTCCAGGTCGCGCCTTAGAGAAGGCTGTGAAGGGTATGTTGCCAAAAGGCCCATTAGGCTATGCCATGATCAAGAAATTGAAAGTCTATGGCGACGCCAGTCATCCGCATGCGGCTCAACAGCCAAAAGCGTTAGAGATCTAAGGAAACCAAATGGCTATTAATTACGGAAATTGGAATTACGGTACGGGTCGTCGCAAGAGTTCTGTGGCACGCGTATTCATGAAAACTGGCAAAGGTGACATTATCGTTAACGGTAAGCCCATCGACGCTTACTTTGCTCGTGAAACATCTCGCATGATTGCTCGTCAGCCTTTGGCTCTCACGGCACACCTAACAACCTTTGATATTAAAGTGAACGTTAGTGGTGGTGGTGAAACTGGTCAAGCTGGTGCAGTGCGTCACGGTGTGACTCGTGCATTAATCGACTACGACAATACCTTGAAGCCAGCCCTGTCTAAAGCAGGTTTGGTTACTCGCGATGCTCGTGAAGTTGAGCGTAAAAAAGTTGGTCTGCACGGCGCGCGTCGTCGTAAGCAGTTCAGTAAGCGCTAATTTCTTTCAGTCGCTAAAGTTTGATGAAAGGGTCGCGCAAGCGGCCCTTTTTGTTTCTACAATGGTGAGATTGGGTAGTATTCATTCTGTGGCGTGATTACAGTATTGCGTTCGCTTTGCATTTCGGAGAAAAGCATGATTAAGGTTGGCATTGTAGGTGGCACGGGATATACCGGCGTCGAGCTCTTGCGTCTTTTGGCGCAGCATCCTGAGGTGCAGATTACGGCGATTACCTCACGCACAGAAGCTGGCTTACCAGTAGCAGATCTATTTCCATCTTTACGGGGCCGTATTGATCTGAAATTTTCTACCCCCGATGATGCAAAGCTAACGGAATGTGATGCAGTGTTTTTTGCTACCCCCCACGGAGTTGCGATGGCGCAAGCAAAAGAACTCTTAGCTGCGGGGGTTAAGGTTTTGGATCTTGCTGCGGATTTTCGTTTGCAGGATGTGAAAGAATTTGCTCAGTGGTATGGCATGGAGCATAGTTGCCCAGAGATTTTGGCCGAAGCAGTTTATGGCTTACCGGAAATCAATCGGGAGGCTATTAAAAAAGCCCGAGTGGTAGGTTTGGCTGGTTGCTACCCTACTTCTGTACAACTCGGTTTGGCACCGTTACTGTCCCAAAAGTCCACCGGTGGAAAGCAGTTGATTGATGGCACGCACATTATTTCTGATTCAAAATCTGGGACGTCAGGCGCTGGACGCAAGGCCGAGATCGGAACCCTGCTTTCAGAAGCGAGTGATAACTTTAAAGCTTACAGCGTTAAAGGCCATCGCCATCTCCCTGAAATTGTTCAAGGATTAAAGGCAATTGCAGGCCATGATCAGATTGGCCTGACATTTGTGCCACACCTTACGCCGATGGTGCGCGGCATTCATTCGACCATCTATACCCGCTTAACTGAGGCAGGTATGGGTGTGGATTATCAAGAGTTGTATGAGAATTTCTATAAAGATGAGCCTTTTGTGGATGTTATGCCTGCAGGCAGCCATCCAGAAACACGTTCTGTACGGGGAAGTAACGGATTAAGAGTCGCCATCCACCGTCCTGGAAACGGCGATACCCTGGTTATTTTGGTGGTTGAGGACAATCTGGTCAAAGGGGCCTCGGGTCAGGGCGTTCAGTGCTTAAACTTGATGTTTGGTCTGCCTGAGACGACTGGATTGACTCAAATTGCTGTATCGCCCTAGTTGATGGGATAAAGACCTTTTGGCACGCAGGCCATTAAAGGCCTAAAATAAAATATTGTCATTTGAATTAGGAGTAAACCATGACCCAATTAGCTACTCAAGAAACAAGCACAGCGGTTCAAGATTTTGCTGAACCACCAACACCATTGGTATTTACCGATAGTGCTGCAGCTAAGGTTGCAGATTTGATTGCTGAAGAGGGCAACCCAGAACTCAAACTGCGCGTCTTTGTTCAGGGAGGCGGTTGCTCAGGATTTCAATATGGCTTCACATTTGATGATGCTGTAAACGAAGACGACACCCTCTTTGAAAAGAACGGCGTTACTTTATTGGTTGATTCAATGAGCTTCCAATATTTGGTTGGTGCTGAGATTGACTACAAAGAAGATATCAATGGATCACAGTTTGTGATTAAGAATCCAAATGCAAGTTCTTCTTGCGGTTGTGGCTCTTCTTTCTCCGCTTAAAGAATCAACTAAAGAAAAGTCTTACATTTACTTAAGCTGGGTAGCAAGCGCCTAAAATTCTAGGACCCTTCGCACCCGTTACGGCCGGCAAATTTGCTGGCCGTTTTTCTTTGTGAGCCCATGCCAACCAAGCGAAAGCAAGGGCCTCTACCAGCTGCGGATCAACCCCTAGTGCATCACTGGTCACAATCTTGAGCTCATCTTTAAATAATGCTGCAGCGTAGGTTTTAAAAACCTCCAGCATGATTCCATTACGTGCACCACCCCCGCAAATAATCAGCTTTTGGGTTTGGGGTGCATAGCACTTTAAGGCTTGTAAAGCTGAGTGAACTGTTAAATGCAAAAGGCTAGCTTGAACATCCTCGGCATGAATATTGTCAGCACCGATTTGTTGTTGCAGCCATGTCAAATGAAAGTCATCTCGCCCAGTACTCTTTGGTGGGGCTTTAGTAAAAAATGCATCTGACAGCATCTTGTTCAGTAATGTTGGATGGACTTGACCTTGTGATGCCCATAATCCATTTCGATCAAATGCGTGCCCTTGCTGATCTGAGATCCAGGCATCCATCAACATATTTCCCGGGCCACAATCAAAACCGGTGACCTCTCCATTGATGGGTAGCAGTGTGAGATTAGCAATGCCGCCTAAATTAAGGACGGCAATATTTTGACCTGAGCCAAATTGCTGTTGATGAAAAGCAGGCACTAGCGGTGCCCCATGCCCCCCTGCAGCCAAGTCACGACTTCTAAAGTCAGCGATCACTTCAATCTCCGTTAATTCTGCTAGAAGGGCTGCATTGAGGGTCTGATGGGTATAGGCTAGCTGATGAGGTAAATCTGCTTGATGACGAATAGTTTGACCATGAGCACCAATAGCCTTGATATCGGAGGGGGTCAGCTCAGACTGAGCGAGTAATAGTTGAACGGTTTGGGCATAACTGATTGCCAGGGCATTAGCTGCTTGGTTTTCACGGTGGATCTCGTTTGGGCCCGGGCTTTGAAGGTCGAAGAGGGCTTTGCGTAATTCTGGGGTGAATGGGGCGCTCACTGACCCGATCAGGGTGGTTTCTCCATCGGAACCTAGCTCTGCAAGCACGGCATCAATCCCGTCTAGGCTAGTGCCAGACATGAGTCCAATGAAGAGGGAGCGGAGCTTATTCATACGGTATCAGAGCTTTGTTCTCAGGAATGCGACAATTATGCTTTAGCAATATAAATACTAATTTAACCGACTCGGTGAATCGATAACGCATGACGGGTAAACCAGAACAACAATATCCACTAACTCCTGCAGTTTTTGAAGCCCTTGAAGTCACTAAGCGGGGCTCTGATGAGCTGCTGGTTGAGGCTGACTGGATTAAGAAGCTGGCAAAAAGCCAGGCTACAGGCGTACCTTTGCGGATTAAGTTAGGCTTAGATCCAACGGCACCCGATATTCATCTTGGGCATACGGTTGTTCTCAATAAGCTTCGTCAGCTTCAAGATTTAGGTCATACCGTGATTTTCTTGATTGGGGATTTCACCAGCATGATTGGTGATCCGTCTGGTCGCAATGCCACTAGGCCACCTTTGACTGCAGAAGCAATTGCTGTCAATGCGCAGACTTACTATCGTCAGGCAAGCATGGTTCTTGATCCCGCTAAAACAGAAGTACGCTACAACAGTGAGTGGTGCGACCCCTTGGGCGCGCGCGGCATGATTCAGTTGGCAGCAAAATATACGGTGGCTCAAATGCTAGAGCGGGATGATTTTACAAAGCGCTATCGAAGCGGAGTACCGATCTCAGTACATGAGTTTTTGTATCCACTCATGCAGGGTTATGACTCCGTAGCCTTAAAGAGCGATCTTGAGCTTGGTGGCACTGATCAGAAATTTAACCTCTTAGTAGGCCGCGAGCTTCAACGTGAGTATGGCCAAGAACCCCAATGTATTTTGACAATGCCTTTGTTGGTAGGGTTGGATGGCGTTGAGAAAATGAGTAAGTCTAAAGGCAATTACATCGGCATCAGCGAGCCTGCAAGCGAGATGTTTGGCAAACTCATGAGTATTTCAGATGATCTGATGTGGGATTACTTCACATTACTTTCTTTCCGCCCCTTGGCAGAAATTGATCTCATGAAACAAGAGATAGCTGCCGGTCGTAATCCACGCGATTGCAAAGTATTGCTTGGTCAAGAGATCGTTAGTCGCTTTCATTCACCAGCTGCTGCAGAAAAAGCGCTAGAAGATTTTAATCATCGAGCTAAGGGTGGTATTCCAGATGATGTTCCGGAAGTAAGTCTAGAAGGCGCGCCAATGGGTGTTGCAAATCTGCTTAGAGCCGCTGGATTAGCACCATCTACCTCTGAGGCCAATCGCAATCTTGAGCAAAATGGTGTGAAGATCGATGGTGCGACTGTCAGCGACAAAGCCATGAAGCTGGCGGCAGGAGTTTACTTGCTACAGGTAGGAAAACGCCGCTTTGCTAAGGTAACGCTGAAATAAAGTCTACAGCGATAAGCTGGATATTTAGGCCTCTAGCCTTCTGAGCCAATGGATCCGATGGGTGGCGTCAGTCCAAAATGGGCGTAGGCTTGGCGAGTGGCTACTCGTCCGCGCGAGGTACGCTGCAAATATCCCTGCTGAATTAAGTAGGGCTCTAGAACATCTTCAATAGTGTCGCGCTCTTCACCAATAGCAGCAGCTAAGTTATCAATGCCAACTGGGCCGCCATCGAATTTATGCAAGATAGCCTCGAGTAACTTTCGGTCCATTACATCAAATCCACTAGGATCAACATCTAACATCTTGAGTGCGGCATCGGCTATATCTTTGGTGATAACACCAGTGCCTTTGACCTCTGCATAGTCTCGTACGCGACGCAGCAAGCGATTGGCAATGCGAGGAGTACCACGAGCGCGTTTAGCAATCTCAACAGAACCAGCGGGATCGATCTTGGCTTTCAGTAAATTGGCAGAGCGATTAATAATTTTGGTGAGTTCTTCGGTGGTATAGAACTCAAGCCTAGCGACAATGCCAAAACGATCACGTAACGGGTTGGTTAGCATGCCTGCGCGCGTTGTTGCACCAATTAAGGTGAAGGGTTTCAGATCAATCTTCACGCTACGTGCAGCAGGGCCTTCACCGATCATGATGTCAAGACTGTAGTCCTCTAGGGCTGGGTACAGAATCTCTTCTACTACTGGAGAAAGACGATGAATTTCATCAATAAAAAGGACGTCATTAGTTTCAAGATTAGTGAGTAGGGCTGCAAGATCACCGGGTCTATCTAAGACGGGTCCACTAGTTTGGCGTAAATTCACCCCTAATTCTCGCGCAATGATGTGTGCCAGGGTGGTTTTGCCTAGGCCGGGAGGCCCAAAGAGAAGGACGTGATCTAGCGCTTCTTCCCTTGCTCTGGTAGCAGCAATAAAAATTTCTAATTGGGCTCGCGCCTTAGTTTGACCAACGTATTCATCTAACTGTTTTGGGCGTAAGGCTCTCTCGAAGATAGCCTCTGAATTACCAACAGCCCCACTCACCAGTCGATCTGAAGTAGATTCTGGTAAGTCTTCAGGAATAGCGCTCAAGTCTTCGGTATGTATTGCCATGTCACAAGTGTAGTGCTTATTTAAGACTTAGAGAGGTGCTTTAAACCCATTCGGATGCCATCCGAGACTGAGCTATCAGCAGGGATATGTTTGAGGGCTAGATGCGCCTCTTTCTCAGAGTATCCCAATGCAAGAAGTGCTTGCAGTATTTCACTGCTAGCTTCAATGACATTTGGTTTTCCGGGGATCACTTCCAGCCCTGCGATCAGTTTTCCTTTTAGCTCCAAGCAAAGACGTTCGGCAGTCTTTTTACCGATACCAGGTACTTGGGTCAAGCGGCCCGCTTCTTGCATGGCAATTGCCTGAGCTAGCTCATCGACGCTCATGCCAGATAGCACCGCTAAAGCGGTACGAGAACCAACACCACTGATTTTGATTAAAGCCCTAAAAGCAGCGCGCTCTGTTTCTGTTGCAAAACCAAAGAGCTGCTGAGCATCTTCGCGAACTTGGAAGTGCGTTAGTAAGGTAATTTTTTGATTGACCTCTGGGAGCTGGTACAGAGTGCTCATGGGTACGTCAATCTCATATCCAACTCCCTGACAATCTACTAGTAGGCGAGGTGGGTGAATAGAGACAAGAATGCCTTGGATGCGACCGATCATATTATGAGATATTAACCTGTGATGAGATTACTTGCTGCGTTTCTTAGGCGCTAATGCAGCGCTAATGGCTTTCGGAATTTGAGCATGATGGGCTGCGCAGATCGCTACACCTAAAGCATCAGAAGCATCCGTTCCCGGAGCACGACTCAATCTCAGAAGACGTTTAACCATCTCCTGGACTTGCGGCTTGGCTGCACGCCCAGTCCCAACAATAGATTGCTTGACTCGAAGAGCGCTGTATTCAGCAACGGAGAGTTTTTCAGAGACGAGGGCGGCAATCACGGCCCCTCTAGCCTGCCCAAGCATTAAGGTAGAGCGAGGATTGACGTTCAGAAAGACCTCTTCAATTGCAGCAGCTTCTGGATGGTAAGTTTCTAAAACCTCTTTAATGCCAGCATACAAGATGCCCAATCTTTCTGGCAAACCTTGAGCAGGGTCACCACTTTCGATCGTCCCAGAGGCGACATAAGTCAGTTTTTGCCCATCGACGTCAATGACACCAAAACCAGTGATACGAAGACCCGGGTCAATTCCTATCCAGCGCATGCTATTAATTTAACTTTTCTCGTTGATAACTTAGTGACGGAAGTGACGGATGCCCGTAAAGATCATCGCAATACCATGTTCGTTTGCAGCGGCAATGATTTCATCATCACGCATGCTGCCACCTGGTTGAATGGCGCAGCTTGCGCCGGCGTTCACAACCACGTCTAGACCATCTCGGAAGGGGAAGAAGGCATCACTTGCAACGGCTGAGCCTTTAAGACTCAGACCGGCATTCTCTGCTTTGATGCTAGCCATACGGGCAGAGTCCACCCGACTCATTTGGCCGGCACCGACCCCCAGAGTCATCCCGTTAGCGCAATACACAATCGCATTCGATTTCACAAATTTGGCGACACGCCAGGCAAACATCATGTCATGCATTTCACTCGGGGTAGGCAATCTTTTGCTAACAACCCGCATTTCACTTTGCAGTACATTTTTAGCATCCGGGGATTGAATGAGTAAGCCACCTCCAACCCTTTTGAAATCAAAACCATTAAATCCAACGCCCAGCGGAATTTCTAATAAGCGGACATTTTGTTTGGCGGCAAAAATGACTTTAGCTTCGTCTGTAAAGCTTGGCGCAATCAACACTTCAACAAATTGCTTGGAAATAGTTTCGGCTGCTAAGCCATCACAGGGAACATTAAGGGCAATGATTCCACCAAAGGCCGAACTTGGATCCGTTTTGAATGCTTTTTGATAGGCTTCCAAGGCATGATCACCAACGGCAACACCACAAGGATTTGCATGTTTAATGATGACGCAGGCTGCAGTACCTCCAGCCTGATTTGAGAAACTCTTAACGCATTCCCAAGCGGAGTCTGCATCTGCAATATTGTTGTAGGAGAGCTCCTTACCTTGCAGTTGATGATAGTTTGCTAAGGCACCTTCTACCGCCTGAATATCTTTATAGAAGGCTGCGGATTGGTGGGGGTTCTCACCATAGCGCATTTCCTGGACCTTCTCAAAAGCGAGGTGCAGAACAGCTGGATATGCTGAGCGTGCTTTGTGATCTAGATCATCGCCCAATGCGCTTAAGTAGTTAGCAATAGCGCCATCATATTGGGCAGTGTGCGCAAATACTTTTTTAGCAAGACGCAGATTAGTCTTATAGGAGACTTCATTCTGATTGGCTTTCATTTCTGCTAAGACAGGCTCATAGTCTTCAGGCGAAATGAGCACCGTGACATCTTGATGATTTTTTGCGGCAGCACGCAACATTGCTGGGCCACCAATATCAATATTCTCCACTGCATCTTCAAATGAGCAGTCTTCACGGGCAATCGTCTCATTAAATGGATAGAGGTTAATCACCAACAGATCAATCGTATCAATTCCATGCTCTTGAAGTGCAGCCATATGCTCGGGCAGGTCTCTGCGGGCTAATAATCCCCCATGTACCATCGGGTGCAGTGTTTTGACGCGACCATCTAGCATCTCAGGAAACTTGGTTAAGGAAGATACTTCGACAACGGGCAAATGATTTTCAGCTAACAGCTTTGCCGTTCCACCTGTAGAGATAAGCTTGATGCCTTGCTCATGAAGAGCTTTGGCAAAGGGCACAATGCCATTTTTATCGGAGACGGAAAGTAGGGCTGTACGGATCATATTGGGCGAGGGTATTGGGTGAATAAAAAATGTGAAAGAGGTAATTACTTGAGCAGCTGATGCTCAGCAAGTTTCTTATGAAGTGTATTGCGATTGATGCCTAAATACTGCGCCGCTAAGGACTGATTTTGTTTAGCATGCTGCATGACTAATTCGAGCATCGGCTTTTCTACAACTGCCAACACCATTTGATAGAGGTCTGAGGGTGGCGTGCCTTTGAGGTCATCAAGGTATTGTTGCAGCTGAGTCTCGATACATTCAGTTATGGGATGCTTGGTAGTCATGGGCAGGTAATGGATAAGTAGTGTTTTAGCGCTAAATTAAAATATCAGGTGCAGCGAAAATGAAGAACATAAAAAAGTGAGTTAAGCGGCCTCTAAAAAAAGCAATCGATCTGAATGGGACTTCATCTCATTAAAGAAATCATTGACCATTTGCAATTGCGTTTTGCAATCGTCAGCCGTATTCATTCTCTGTCGAAAGGCATGCGAATCTCGTAAGCCCTTGCAATACCAACCAATATGTTTCCGTGCAGTACGCAGCCCAACATATTCACCATAGAACTCATAATGGTCAATCAAATGACTATTCATAATCTCCTGAATTTCATTAATTTGCGGTGTAGGTAGCTTGCCACCTGTTTTCAAAAAATAATCAATCTCACGGAAAATCCAAGGGCGACCCTGAGCGGCACGGCCAATCATGATGGCATCAGCACCGGTCGCTTGTAAAACTAAGGCTGCTTTTTCAGGGGTGGTGATATCACCATTCGCCACAACCGGAATAGCGACGCTATTCTTTACTGCTGTAATCGTTTCATATTCTGCTTCGCCATGATAGAGATCCGCTCTGGTGCGACCATGAACCGTGAGCATCGAGATGCCTGCTTTTTCAGCAAGCTGTGCTACGGCGATGGCATTCTTATTTTCACGATCCCAGCCAGTGCGAATTTTTAAAGTCACCGGAATGGCATCAGGTCCTACACCAACGGCTTGGACCACCGCTTCCAGAATTTGCTGTACCAAAGGCTCATCTCTGAGTAGGGCAGAGCCGGCAGCTACATTGCATACTTTTTTAGCGGGGCAGCCCATATTAATGTCAATAATTTGTGCGCCATTGTCTCTATTGAGTTGAGCTGCAGCAGCCATCATTTGCGGATCCGCGCCAGCAATTTGGACGGCAATGGGATTGAACTCTCCCTCATGATTAGCGCGACGCTGGGTTTTTTCACTTTTCCAGAGTAGGGCATTAGACGCAATCATTTCTGATACGGCATAGCCGGCACCCAGCTTTTTGCATAGCTGCCGAAATGGGCGGTCAGTGACCCCCGCCATTGGAGCGACAAAAAGTCTATTTGCAAGAAGGTGTTGGCCGATCTTCATGGATGTTTTTGGCTAAAGCAAATCTATTGAGCGCTGGAAAGGCTGTCACTTTAGCATAAATAGAGTTCAATCTGCTTAAAAAATAGGCAGATTAAGGAAATAAGATTACATGAAGCGTGCTGGTCTTGACCAGTGCGTCAGCGTATTACAGAGCCTTAGCGCCTACCAAACATCATTTGCCGGGCTAAGGCTGTTTTGACTGGGGGAAGCCACTGTAGAGCCGATAAAGCCAATCCCCGGGCTAATACGATGGGGACTAGATCAGAAGTAAAGATTCTCGCCATAAAGTCCGTAAGGCCAATAGTAGCCATTCGATCTACTTTTCGGCTTTGGGCATATTCATGCAGGGACTCTTCAATTGCAGCTGGAGTCTTTTGTGCATCCGCTAGGGAGAACAGCATGCTGAGCTTTTCCGCCAAGAGATAGGCATCTCTGAACCCTAGGTTAAGACCTTGACCAGCTACAGGGTGCAAAGCCTGCGCAGCATTACCAATCCACACCTCATTACCAGAGGTAATTTCTTTGCGGTAGTTCAGGCCCAATTCGTAAAGGCGGCGATCTCGTATTTTTAAAAATTGCCCAACGCGTGAGCCAAATGCTGTTTGCAGGCTACGTAAAAAATCAGCATCACCTAATGCGAGTCGTGCTTGTGAGGCATCTGGACTTGCGCACCAAACTAAATTAAGTGTGTGCGGGCCAAAGTGACTAGGCAGAATTGCTAAAGGACCTTCCGGGGTGAAGCGCTCCCATGCTTGATGAGGGATGGCCTTTTCAACTTCAACCAAACCGACTAAAGCCGATTGCTGATAGTCTCGCCCAGACTCAACCCAGTCTTGGGTTTTAAAGAGTCCACCTTCGGCATGCACCACAACTCGCCCATGAATATCGCCAAGGTCTTGGTTTGCCTCAATCTGTTGCCATACAAAATTTGGGCTGTGGGCTTGAATTGCTCTCAGTGCTAGACGTAGCGTAAGGTGAATATCACGGTAGCGGACAATATGTCCAAGTGCATCTTGATCCAGCTCTTCACGTTTCATGAGTGCGCGACCAAAGCGACCTGCTTGCGATACGTGTACGCTGTGAATATCAGCGCAATCACTGGGCCAAGCATGGATCGTATCCAGCAGTAATTTACTGCCGTGAGAGAGGGCAGTGCCTCTACTATCACCCGCTACTAAATCCGCATCATTGATCGGGTTGCGATCCAATAGCGTGAGGCTGACCTCAGGAAATTTCTGTAAACACCATGCAGCGCAGGCTAGGCCAACTGGGCCGCCGCCTTGAATCACAATGTCGTAAGTCTCAGACTTCATGATTAACTATTTTTCATCACTGCTTCGATTTCATCTGCATCGACTGGAGCGCCACGAGAAATCAATTCACAAGCAACATCATTGACTACCGCATCATCTTCAATTCGGATGCCAATGTTCCAGAATTTTTCATCAATGTCATCAGCGGGGCGAACGTATAAACCAGGTTCGATCGTTAAAACCATGCCAGGTTTTAAGATGCGAGAAGGGTTCTCTTTTGGACTCTTTACCCCTTGTGCCAGTGTTTCGCGATAGGACCCTACATCATGGACATCCATGCCCAGCCAGTGCGAGGTGCGATGCATATAAAAACGACGGTAGGCAGCAGTTTCTAGGGCGTTCTCTAAGGAACCTAGCTCAGACAATTTAAGTAATTGCTCGTCAAGTAGGCCTTGAGTTAATACCTTGAGCGCAGCTTCATGTGGCTGCATAAAAGTATTGCCGGGCTTGGTTGCCGAAATTGCCGCTTCTTGTGCCGCAAGTGTAATGTTGTAAAGCGCTCGTTGGGGCCCAGTGAATTTTCTATTAACTGGGAAGGTGCGAGTGATATCAGAGGCATAGCCATCCAATTCACATCCTGCATCAATGAGGCAAAGCTCGCCACTGCGTAATTCGGCAGCGCCAGCACGATAGTGAAGAATGCAAGCATTGGCACCACTAGCCACAATACTGTTGTAAGCAACACTTTGTGACCCACTAGAGCGGAACTCATGAAGTAGTTCAGCTTCTAAATGGTACTCACGCATGCCCGGCTTGCAAAATTGCATTGCACGAACATGGGCTTGTGCAGAAATTTGCGCAGCGCGACGCATAGTGTCAATTTCATGGACGTCTTTAAATAAACGCATTTCATGAATAAGGGTTTCAACATCATGAAACTCGGATGGAGGATTTACGCCAGAACGGGCTTGTTGACGTACTTTTTTCATCCAGTGGCGCAGGCGACGATCGGCTTCAGCACTTTCGGATAGCCGAACATAAACAGCCTCTTGATCGGCCAATAGCTCACTTAGCTTCTGATCTAAATCGTGGTGGCTGTGTGCGTACTCCACTCCTAAAGCAATTGGCGCAGCTTGGGGACCTAGACGAATACCATCCCAAATTTCTCGTTCAGGATCTTTGGGTCTACAAAATAAGTGAGATTCAAGTTGGGGTTGATGTTGATTGCCGCTAATATTGAGAACCAATGTTGCGCCGGGCTCCTCAAAACCAGTGAGATAAAAGAAATCACTATCGTGGCGGTAGGGAAATTCACTATCGCGATTACGAGCAGCTTCCGGTGCGGTTGAAATAATGGCGATTCCACCACCGGTTTTGGTGCATATTTGCTTTGCTAGGGCAATACGACGTTCTTGGTAGATCAGATTGTTATTCATGTGCTGCATTGAGCTCTTGTAATCGTTGCGGTGTACCTACATCGTGCCATGGTCCTGTATATTTTTCACCGGACACCTGATTTTCTCTCATGGCATCTCTTAGTAAAGGCGCTAACTTGGCTGATTTGCCGATTATTAGGTTTTTGAAAAGATCCCGGTGATAAAGGCCAATACCTGAAAAGGTCAGCTTTTCGCCCTGATCCGATCGATTTTCGGATACCCGTGAATCCAAAAGGTCAAAATCCCCCTCAGGATGATGGGCTGGGTTGGGAACCATGATGAGGTGTGCCAAGATTGGTTTTTGGGTGCTCCGTAAAACGGTGAGCTTATTTAAAAGCTGCTCAATCGGAAAATGAGGGCAAAACACATCCCCGTTGATGACCAGGAAGTAATCCTCTGTATTAAGGTGTGGCAGTGCCTGTCGTATACCGCCGGCAGTTTCTAATGCATTCTTTTCTGGCGAGTAGGTGATATTCAAATGAAATTGATGCCCGTCACCAAGCGCATCCTCAATTTTTTGTCCTAGCCATGCGTGATTAATAACAACCTCTTGGATGCCCGCTGCATTCAATGCCTCTAGATGCCAAGCTAATAAGGATTTATCTTTAATAGAAAGTAGCGGTTTTGGTGTCTCATCGGTTAGTGGGCGCATACGCTCACCTCTGCCTGCCGCCAGAAGAAGACAAGGAATCGCATTAGCTCCTGTTGAATCAGGCATCTGGATCACGTCGAGTAGATTCTAAGATGCGCGCTAAGGGTTTTAATTCAATATATCGATTGGCAGTAGCAATCGCGTACTCCAGTACTAAGGGAATATCCTTGAGGTAGGCCTCTTTACCGTCGCGATGAAAGAGTCTTGCAAAGATGCCCAACACTTTGAGATGTCTTTGTAAGCCCATCCATTCAAAGTCACGATAAAACTGGCCAAAATCATTTGGCATTGCCAGGCCTACTTTGCGACCCTCTTCCCAGTATTTAATCACCCAGTCAATCACACGCTCTTCGGGCCAAGCAATATAGGCATCGCGCCATAAAGAAGCGGCATCATAGGTAATGGGTCCATACACTGCATCTTGAAAATCGATTACGCCTGGATTATTTTTTTCAGTCACCATCAGATTGCGTGAATGAAAGTCGCGGTGTACGTAGACCTTCGCTTGAGCTAAATTATTTTTTATGATGAGGGAAAAAGCATTCTGAATTTGCAAGTCTTGCGCTACTGTTAGGGGCAAGTGCAAATGTTTTCCTAAGTACCACTCTGGAAATAAATTTAATTCTCGTTGAAGTAGTGCTTGATCGTAGTTGGGCAGTACATCGGATTGACTAGCTAGTTGCATTTTTACTAAAGCATCAATTGCATCTTGATAGAGCCCATCTGCTGATTCTGAATTCAGGGCAGCCAAATAAGTTTGATTGCCTAAATCACCAAGCAGAAGAAATCCTTCGACAATGTTTTTCTCGTAGATTTTGGGGACATACAAACCTGCTTCCTCTAGCAATAAATCTACCTTCAAAAAGGCGTCTAGGGGCTCATATTGGGGTGGGGCGTCCATTACGATCAAAGAGCCAAAATCGGGATTTTTGGAGTGAATTCGAAAATACCGACGAAAGCTGGCATCTGCAGATGCAGGGGCTAAAGTGGACATATCTAATTGCCAGCTAGCTTCAAGGCCTGTTAGCCAGTTTCGGAGGGTATCTAAGCGGGAGTCGGTCATGGTCGATTCGTATAATAAGCGGGTCTGGATCTATGAGTCATTATCGCCTTCGTGCCGGCCCTTGTGCCCTTCTTTTTTGTACTGCAACCCTGCGCTTAATGTTGGGGGTAGTGTTGTCACAATTTGCGCTTCCTGGGGCAGCTCAGGCACCCACTCCATTGCCACCCACTTCGCAGTCATTAAGCAATTCTGCAAATGCTATTTTGATACCTGATCGTGGTGCCGTTACGATTTTGAAATTAGACGACCAGTTGCGTGTTGGTAAGCCAATCGAAGACGGTAAAGCGCTCACTTTTACCTCCAGCGATTCAATAGATGGAGTAGTCGATCGCGAGATGCGTTTAAAAGGTCGCGCACAAATTCGCCGTAATGGCGCGGTTCTTAAAGCCGATGAAATTAAATACGACCCTGACTCTGATGTAGCAAACTTAGTTGGCAATACGGAGCTATCTAAAGGCAACGCTTCTTTTAAGGGGCCTAAGGCACGATTTAAGGTGGATGCACGTGAAGGTGAAATGGATTCACCCACTTATGAGCTTAAAGATAATCGCGCTAGTGGCACTGCGAATAAATTAACGATCCAAACTGCAGATGTTTTTGTTTTCGATAAAGCCACTTATACAACTTGCACTCCAGAAAACTTAGATTGGTATTTCACGGCTAGCACGCTTGAAATCGACAACGAGCAAAAAGAGATGGTTGGCACTCATGGGGTAATGCGATTTTTCGACGTGCCGATTGCCTATGTTCCCTATTTCACAGCACCAACCTCCAAGGAGCGTCGATCCGGAATTTTGGCGCCTGTTGCAGGCTATAGCTCCAGAAACGGTATCGATATCACTCAGCCCTACTATGCCAATATCGCACCAAACCGAGATTTACTATTGTTACCTCGTGTGATGGGTCAACGTGGTGTTCAGTTGGGCGCGAAGTACCAATTCCTAGATCAACAGTATGCGGGCACCTTAGCTGGCGACTATCTCCCGTACGATCGCAAAACCGGCACGGATCGTTGGCGGTATGACTGGCAACAAAGACAAAATTTCAGTGGCGCTTTATTGGGGATGGGCGGCATTCCAATTGCAGGGGCGTGGACTGGTTATGCCAACGTCGCTCGCGTTTCTGACAATTTATATCCCACCGACTTTTCACAAAGTATCGCTGGTGCGGTGACTAGCCAGTTTCGTCAAGAAGTGGGCACCACGAAAGGTTTGACGGGAAGTTTAAGTAATTGGAATGTATCTGCCAGAGCATTAACCTTCCAAACCTTGCAACCCGATCCAACGGTGACTGTTCAGTCACCTTACAACATATTGCCGAACGTCAATGCGAGCTACAGTAATCGCCTTACCCCCACAGTAGCCGATGCCTCTGGAAAGTACCTTGCTTTGCCTTCTGGGCCAGTAACCACCTTCTCAACGGATTACACGCGGTTTTCCTATAACGTGAACAGTAATTTAGCGGCAGCTCCAGCAGGCTACTTATATAGCCAGGCTGACCGGACAGTCATTAAAGGCGCTATGGCCTTACCTCAAATTACACCGGGTTATTACGTGACCCCTAAGGTGAGCTTTCAGGCGAATAACTACGCGGCAACGTCCGTAACGCTGGGTGCGCCACCTCCCCAAGGGTTTGCTATTCCTACACTGAGCTTAGATTCAGGTTTGTCATTCGAAAGAGATGCGGCAGAACTCAAAGGATTTTTTGGGCGTGACATGCTGCTCACAATGGAGCCCCGAGCCTATTATGTGTATACCCCATATCAAAGTCAGGCAATGACACCTCTATTTGATACTTCCGATGCCGGCTTTGGTGTAACCCAGATTTTTAGTGAAAACACGTTCGTCGGTAATGATCGCATTGCCGACAACAACAAGTTAACTGGGGGCATCACGAGTCGCATGATTGAGGCGGGTACTGGCGCGGAGCGTGCCAACGTCACTCTTGCTCAAAGACAGTCGTTCACGCCTCAAAAAGTGGGATTGAACGGCAACATCATTAACCCAAGTACCTATTCTGACACTTTGGGCTCGGGATCGATACGCCTACTTGGTAACTTTAGTGCTGATATGTTTGGGCAGTACAACACCCAGTTAAACAAATTTGTTCAAACAACCGTGGGTGGTAGCTGGCGTCCAACGCCTGGCCGCAGTCTTAATTTCGGTTACCGAAATGTTTGGACTCCGCCAACACAGTCCTTTGGACCCACTCCAGCGACGCTAGCTCAGACCACTACCGACCAATATAACGTGTCCGGCCAATGGCCCTTGACGCGTGAGGTTTCGGTTCTAGGGCGTTGGGGCTACGACGCCTTATCAACAAAAACACTAAATACTTTGGTTGCGCTTGAGTGGATGCGGGACTGCTGGACATTCAGAGGTGCCTACTCACAAGTACTCAATACTTCACAAATTACCACCACGCAGGTTTTATTCCAAATTGAATTTAGGGGCTTTGGTAGCGCCGGAAGTAATCCAGTTGATATCATGAAGCTAAATATCCCAGGATATCTGCCTACCTCTAAGCCTATACCGCCTTCAATATATGAGAACTATCAATGATGCATAGCACTTCATTCAAACAAGCCTTAGCTGCCATTCTTTGGCTTGGCGCTTCCTTACTGCCACAGTTCGCTTTGGCGCAAAACAGTCCAAAGACTGCGCCAACTGTAGAAAGCAAAATTCGGAATATTGATGGTGTGGCTGCCGTAGTCAATACCGGCTTTGTGACCCGCAAAGAAATTGATGATCGTATCGCGGCCCTACAAAAACAGGGAGGCAAACTGCCTGATGCTGCTACGTTGCGTAAGACTGTATTAGAGCGTTTGATTATTGAAAAAATTCAATTACAAAATGCAGAGCAAGAAGGAGTTTCTGTAAGCAACAAAGAGCTCGATAAAATTATCGGAGACATTGCTGTAAAGAACAAACTTTCACTTGCTGAATTGAAAGTCAAAATTGTTGCTACTGGCAGTACTTATGAGCGTTACCGACAAATGTTGCGTGACGATGTCATTTTGAGTCGGTATCGTGAACGTGAAGTAGAGGCTAAAGTCAAAATTTCTGATGCAGAAATTGATAACTTTATTACTGATCGCAATCGTGCTGTCGCAGGCGCAGGGGCAGGCACAGGCACAGGCACTACTCGATCTACCCCAGCGGGCAAGGGTGAGCCAGAAGAAATAGATGTGGCGCAGATCTTTATTCCAGCTGATGCCGCTGCAGGAGCGGGCGCTCAGGCAGAGGCAAAGAAAAAGGCAGAGTCTTTATTGCGGGATGCCCGAGGAGATGTCGATTTCTTGCAGTTGGGCGCCTTAGCTGCAAAAGATAATCCCAAGATTAAGTTTCAGGAATTGGGCTATCGCACGCCCGACCGCCTTCCACAGTTATTTTACGATGCTATTAGAAATACAGGTAGCGGTCAGGTTGCCAATGCGGTGGTTAAAAGTCCTGCTGGTTACCATGTCTTGAAAGTATTAGATCGTCGTGCGCTAGTTGCCAATGCTGAGCCTCAGCAAGCCGCTCCTCAAGAAGGTACACCTACTACGCCTCAGAACATTATGGTGACGCAGACAATGTCCCGTCATATTTTGCTGCGGAGCCGTGAGGGCTTAACAGACCAAGATGCCGAGAGACGTTTAGCGGGTTATCGAGATCAAGTGCGCGCTAAAACGGCAGACTTTGGTGAGCTGGCTAAAAAATATTCTGAAGATGGCTCGGCTGCGAATGGTGGAAATCTCGGCTGGATGGGGCCAGGAGATTTAGTACCTGAGTTTGATCAGGCAATGAATCGCCTGCAAATTGGGGAAGTCAGTAATCCAGTAAAAACGGAGTTTGGCTGGCACTTAATTCAGGTGCTTGAACGTCGTGAGGCGCAATTGACTATAGAGAAACAGCGTCAGTTTGCCCGTGCAGCGATTCGGGAGCGTAAGTTCGACCAAGCCTATCAAGACTGGTTACGTGAATTGCGCGACACAGCGACAGTCAAGATCATTAATGCCGATGATCCAGCATCCAGCCCCCGTTAATCTCGTTATTTGCTCCGGTGAGCCAGCAGGAGTAGGGCCCGAGGTTTCTATTGCAGCTGCACTTGCATTTCTGAAAGAGCAGTCTGAGGTTCAAATTACTCTGCTGGGGGATAGCAGCCTTTTTTCCAATACGGCTATTCCTGCAGAGGTCAGCGACCGCTTGCATGTTCAATCTAATCCTCTAACAGTGCCAGTAAGGCTCGGTCAACTTGATCCGGCCAATGCTCAGTATGTTCTGGATATTCTCGATAATGCAACGACTGCTTGTCTTGAGGGTCGATTTGATGCCATGGTAACGGCGCCAGTACACAAGAGTGTGATCAATGATGGCCTCCCCGTGGGGAGTAGTTTTTTCTCAGGCCACACAGAATACCTTGCCAATTTGTGCAAACAAGATCATGTAGTGATGATGCTTTGTGCAAGCTTACCAACAGGATTTTTAGGGCTGCATCAGTCGCGAGATTTGAGGGTGGCCCTAGTAACAACCCATTTACCTTTAAAGGATGTGCCTGCTGCGTTAAGTCAGGATTATATTTTGGAAACAATCCAGATTGTGGATCAGGATCTGCGTACTCGATTTGGAATTGCAATGCCATCGATTCGAGTCTCAGGCTTGAACCCTCATGCGGGAGAGTCTGGATATTTAGGTCATGAAGAAATCGATATG
The DNA here is from genome assembly GCF_030295705.1 of Polynucleobacter sp. TUM22923. NCBI lineage: Bacteria > Pseudomonadati > Pseudomonadota > Betaproteobacteria > Burkholderiales > Burkholderiaceae > Polynucleobacter > Polynucleobacter sp. TUM22923. The sequence goes on along the minus strand of NZ_AP027274.1, from coordinate 1,619,902 downwards.
ATTATTCCTGCAATCAAGGCTGCTCAGGCTCTAGGTATTCAGGTAAGCGGGCCTTATCCTGGCGACACGATGTTTGATGCTGGCGCTTTAGAAACAGTAGACGCTTTTATTGCGATGTATCACGATCAAGGCTTGGCACCTTTTAAGTTTGTTAGTTTTGGTGGTGGAGTGAATGTGACTTTAGGTTTGCCAATCATTCGAACTTCTGTAGACCATGGCACAGCTTTGGATATTGCTGGTCAGGGAATCGCTGATTCCAGTAGCATGTTGGAGGCACTTCGCTTGGCTTATCAATTAGCACACCATTCTAAAAATAGAAATATATCCACATGAAGCATCAAGCACGAAAACGCTTTGGCCAAAATTTTTTACAAGACTCAGGTGTTATTTATTCGATCGTCGCTGCCATCAACCCTGATGCCAATATGCACATCATGGAAATTGGTCCTGGTTTAGGCGCGCTGACTAGACCCTTGCTTAGTAATCTTGATCACTTAGATCTCCTGGAGATTGACCGAGACTTAGTGGCATATTGGAAGCAAGAGGACCTGAAAGGGCTTAACGTCATTGAGGGAGATGCACTCCAATATGACTTTCTGGGTTGGGCTAAGGCTAAATCTGCTGATGGCGTTTCATGCAAGGTAGTGGGCAATCTGCCTTACAACATCTCTTCACCGCTACTCTTTCATTTGGTATCTGCAGCGCATGTCATTGATGAGCAAGTATTTATGCTTCAGGCTGAGGTAGTAGAGCGGATGGTTTCTAAGGCAGGGGGCTCAGAGTTTTCTAGACTATCGGTCATGCTGCAAGCACGTTATGACATGGAGTTGGTATTGGAGGTGCCTCCTGAAGCATTTGATCCCCAGCCTAAGGTCAACTCCGCAGTTGTGCGCATGATTCCTAGGCAAGATTTTGATTTGAATGATGCTCAGTGGCGCGCCCTAGAGAAGGTGGTGGCAGCAGCCTTCTCTCAGAGAAGAAAAATGTTGCGCACCAACTTATCTTCCTACGCCGACAGAATTACTTTGTCAGAGTCTGAGTTAAAAGCACGTGCCCAGGATATTTCAGTGGAGCGCTATGTTGAGTGGGCTAAAACGCTCACTGCTTAATTCTCTAGTAATGTAAATTACGGGTACGCAGTAGGATCAATCACTCGCATTTCTGCCTCAATCCAGCGCTCTACTTCTTGATGTAATTGTCCGCCTGTCTTGCCGGCAGAGGGAATGGCGGGGCCAATCGAAAAAATGACGGTGCCTGCTTGTTTCATAAAGCTATTCTTGGGCCAGCAACGACCTGCATTGTGCGCAATAGGAATAACTAAAGCCTCGGTAGCGCTAGCAAGTCTTGCGCCACCCTTGCTATAGGGTTGATGTGAGCCTGTAGGCGTTCTCGTACCCTCTGGAAATAACAATATCCACTTGCCCTCGCTGAGGCGCTTACGCCCTTGTCCCACCACGGACAGCGCCGCTGACTCTTTGCTAGCCCGGTTGATATGAATCATTTTGAGCAAAGCCAAGGCCCAGCCAAAAAATGGAATCCAGAGCAATTCTCGCTTAAAGACAAAGCAGACTTGCTTAGGGAGCAAAGCAATATAAGCAATGGTTTCATAAGCCGATTGGTGCTTGCTGAGGACAACTACAGGCTGATCGAGGACCGCAGTCATATTCTCCATACCGCGAATTTCATAGGAGATACCGCAAAGTGGTTTCAGTATCCAGATGACAACCTTATTCCAAAGGCCAATAAAGCGATAGCGGTTCTCAGGATTTAAAAATGGGAACACGAGGATGCAGAGCACGGACCATATCGGCGTAAAAATCAGTAAAAATAAGGCAAACAGAGTGGAGCGTAAAACGACCATTTTTCTTAAACCTTATCTTGTATCAGTGCGTTTGCAAAAGCCAATAAATCTGCATGAATGTGGGTGCCTTCAGGTAGTCCGCCTGCCTCTAAAGTCTTGCGGCCTTTTCCAGTCAACACTAAATGGGGGCTGGCACCAAGGGCAATGCCTGCTTGAAGATCTCGTAAGGAGTCACCTACTATAGGGACGCCCAGTAACGGGTTAGCACTATGGGATTGCTTGTAGCGTAAAGCAATTTCTTTCATCATGCCTGGCAAGGGCTTGCGACAATCGCATGCATGTGCATCCAGATGGGGGCAGAAGAAAATACTATCAATATGACCGCCTAATGGTTTGAGTAATCTTTCCATCTTGCTATGCATCGCATGCAAATCATTGATGTTGAAAAATCCTCGAGCCAAACCGGATTGATTGGTAGCCACCGTAATTTGGTAGCCCGCTTGGTTTAGCAGAGCAATTGCCTCTAAACTACCCGGAAGAGGAACCCATTCCTCGCTTGATTTGACATAGTCATCTCGATCTTCGTTGATCACACCATCGCGATCCAAAATAATTAATTTAGTGGAGCTAGTGCTCATGCTAATTTGCCGAGGTCGGCAATAAGATTCATTTTCTGGTGAAGTTGTTGCAAGAGGGCTAGGCGGTTATCGCGTAACTCTGGATTGGGATCCATAACCATGACATCAGCAAAGAACTGATCAATGGGATTGCTGAGTGCAACCAGCGCTTTGAGAAATACTACAAATTGCCGTTGCGCATAAGCTGTTGTCAGTTGAGGGGCAATACTTTCTAGCGCTTTAAACAGTACAACTTCTGCAGGTGCTTGCAGTAGTGCGTTGGAACAGTTTTCCGGAATAACAGTAGTAGTCTTCTTTAGAATATTGCTGATTCGCTTATTAGCTGCGGCTAACTGACTGGCTTCTGGAAGTGCGTTAAATTCACGCAAAGCAGTTAAGCGATCCATTAGGTCGTTAAGTTGGGCAGGGGATTGGCTTAAAACAGCATCTATCTCACCAGTGGTAAATGGCTTGCCAGCAACAGATTGATCTCGCAAATAAGCGCGCAGACGATCGATGATGAAGGCGTAGATATCGTCACCATTTGCTTTTTCTTGAACATCCGCTTGTGAAAACTGCCGACGAGCTAGTGCAATCAATGCAGGCAGACTTAAGGCCAGATTCTTCTCCAATAACAGGCGGCAGATTCCTAAGGCATGGCGACGAAGTGCATAGGGGTCTTTATCGCCTGTTGGGGCAAGTCCCACACCCCAAATACCAATTAAGGTCTCGAGCTTGTCGGCAATCGCTAGAATCGTACCGGTCTGGGTTTCTGGTAAAGCATCCCCAGCAAAGCGTGGTCTATAGTGCTCACTGCAAGCAGAGGCTACATCTGTATGTTCGCCATCATAGGTGGCGTAGTATCGCCCCATGATGCCTTGCAGCTCTGGAAACTCGCCAACCATATCGGTTAGTAAGTCTGTTTTTGCAATTTCAGCGGCACGACTCACAAGAGATTCATCTGCGGATAATGCCTGAGCAATGCCAACAGCAATTGCTTGAACACGCTGTGTTCGCTCAAACTGATTGCCTAATTGATTGTGGTAGACCACTTTTTTAAGGTCGGCTACCCTTGAGGCTAACGGCCTTTTTTGATCCTGCTGAAAAAAGAAACGGGCATCAGATAAACGTGGGCGTATCACGCGTTCATTACCGGCAATAATCGCCTCTGGTGTATCCGTTTGAATATTCGAAACAATTAAGAAGCGATTTCTTAATTTACCTTCTGAGTCTGTCAGGGCAAAGTACTTTTGATTGGTTTGCATCGTCAAAATCAAGCATTCTTGAGGTACTTCCAAAAATTCTGAATCAAAATGACATTCGTAGATGGCTGGCCATTCCACTAAGGCAGTGACCTCGTCCAATAAACTATCGGGCATCAGCACTGAGTCACTACCGGCTGCCTTTAATAAGGCGGCTTCAATAAATTCGCGTCGCTGATTAAAATTAGGCAAGACTTTGGCTTGAGTCGTGAGTGCGGCAGCATAAGTATCGGCAGAGGCGATCGTGATGATGTCAGAAGCCATAAAGCGATGACCTTCAGTCTGATTATCAGCATCAATACCTAAGGCGCTAAGCTTCAGCACTCGATCACCATGGAGGGCAATAATACGGTGTGCTGGACGAGCAAATTCTACATCTGCTAATTGACCATTTTTCTGCAGCACTTGATAGTGCATCATTTTAGCGATGGGTAGCTTACTCAGCGTATGCACTAATGCTTGCTGTGCGGTTTTCTCTAAGGTAGCGCCCTGAGCAATCACATTCAGAAAGAGGGCTTCATTCTTACCTTCGCCTGATTTTTCTAGAGTGGATAAATCGATATCGGGATAACCCAGCGCACTCAACTTCTTTAGTAAGGGTGCAGTGGGTTTTCCATCAGCATCAAATGCAATGCTGGTGGGCAATAATTTTTCACGTACAGGGTGGTCAGGTGCTTGACTCAAAACCCCGGTCATGTGCACTGCTAGTCGACGGGGTGTGGCGTAACCACTGACAATAGAGTCTTCCCCAAGAAGGCCGACGGATTTAAGGGTATCGTAAATACCATCACTAAAGGCATCCCCAAGACGGCGTAAAGATTTTGGGGGGAGTTCCTCAGTAAAAATTTCAATCAGTAGACTGGCAGTTTGAGGAGCTGGGTTTGATGTACTCATAGTGGACTTAGGAATCTCAATCGGCTGCGAGCAAAGAAGGGCGTTGACACATTGGAAACCCTAATTTTTCGCGTGAGTCAAAATAGGCTTGAGCTACTGCGCGAGAAAGGTTGCGGATGCGACCAATGTAGGCGGCGCGCTCAGTGACGGAGATAGCGCCGCGGGCATCTAATAGATTAAAAGTATGACCCGCTTTCAGAACCATTTCATAAGCGGGAAGCGCTAGTGGAACTTCCATGAGACGCTTTGCTTCATTCTCATAGTTTGTAAAATTAGCAAAGAGTAAATCTGTATTGGAGTGCTCAAAGTTGTAACACGATTGCTCCACTTCGTTCTGGTGATACACGTCACCATAGGAAATTCCATCTGCCCAAACTAGGTCGTAGACATTGGAGCAATTCTGGATATACATTGCCAGGCGCTCAATACCGTAAGTAATTTCACCTAAAACCGGTTTGCAGTCCAGGCCGCCCACTTGCTGGAAATAAGTGAACTGCGTTACTTCCATACCGTTCAGCCATACTTCCCAGCCAAGCCCCCAAGCCCCAAGCGTTGGATTTTCCCAGTCGTCCTCCACAAAACGCACGTCGTTTTGTTGAAGGTCTAAACCTAGTGCGGCCAGTGAGCCCAAATAGAGTTCGAGAATATTTTCTGGCGCAGGCTTAAGTACGACCTGAAATTGGTAATAGTGCTGTAAGCGGTTCGGGTTCTCTCCATAGCGGCCGTCTTTCGGTCTGCGCGATGGTTGAACATAGGCAGCTTTCCATGGCTCGGGACCAATGGCCCTCAAGAAAGTGGCTGTATGAGATGTACCCGCACCGACTTCGAGATCAATGGGTTGTAATAAAGCACAACCTTGTTGATCCCAATAATCTTGGAGTTTAAGAATGATTTGCTGAAAAGTAAGCATGATTAACCTGGCTAAGGCGTTGATTTTACATGGCTAAGCTAGAAAATTTGGAAATCAGCCCTAAATACGTCTTTGACGAATCCACCCTAAGATCAGTAGGAGGGCAGAAAGGGTCAAAATAGGGGCATTGCCCCAGACTACATAAGGAGTTGTACCCGCATACGCTTGCACCTTCGCGCTCAAAGTGCCCTGAGTCCACTGCTTGAGTTCTGTCAGAACAGCGCCATCAGGCCCTATGACTGCAGTCAAGCCGGTATTGGTAGCGCGCAGGCCGGGAAGCCCGGTTTCGAGTGAGCGCAATTGGGAGAGTCTTAATTGCTGTTTCGGTGCCTGAGAATTTCCAAACCAGGCTAGGTTGGTCACATTAATCAGGAGATTGACTGGTTTGATACTTTTGCGAATTCTGGAGGCTAACTCTTCACCAAAGACATCCTCATAGCAAATCGTGATGGCAGCGTTGAGTGTTTCTTGGTCTAAACGTTCAATGCTAAAGGGAGCCTGATCTAACTTCCCTCGTGCAAAGTCACTCATCGGAACATGAAACGCGTTCACAAACCAATGAAAGCCAGGCGGAACGAATTCGCCAAATGGTACCAAATGTGATTTGTCGTATTGATAAGGCGCCGTATTAGGAGATAGACCCAGTACGCGATTGGAATACTGAACACCCTGTGTGTTGGATGTTTCACCAATTACCCCAAGCAATACATTGCTAGAGCTCTTAGTTGAAAAACCTTGTATGGATTGAAGAAGCCCTCCAGGAAGATTGCTTTGGGGCCAAGGGTAAGCGGTCTCAGGTGTGATGATGAGATCAGCCGCTTGACTTTCAATTGCCTTAGTATAAAAAACAAATTGCTGCTCAATCGACTCTGGGTTGAACTTTAAGCTTTGCTTAAAATTCCCCTGAATCAAGCGCACGCTAAGGGGTTCTCCCGTCGGCTTGGTAAAGCTCCAAAGACTGGCCAACTGTGACAATGTGATAGCAGCAACAATGCAAGTAGCGCTAAAAAAGAAATTCTTCTTAAGCTGAAAAATTTCCCAAGAAACCCAGACAGCAAGAAAAGTGCAGGCCAGTCCGCCCATTAGCGGTGCCACCCAAGCAAAAGGCCCATTGACTTGAGCTTCTGCAAAACCCATCCAGGGAAAGCCAGTAAAAATAAACTCGCGGATATATTCCACCATCACCCAGCTTGAGGCAAATACGAGACCACTGAGATGCCGACTTTTTTTCAGGTGGAGAATTAAGCAGGCAGCCGAGAAAAATAAGGCCATCACTGTGGCCAATAAAAAGACAGCAAGACTAGCAATGACGGGGTGCATGCCACCTACATCATGCAGGCTAATATAAATCCACCACAGACCAAGTACAAAGTAACCTAAGCCAAAAAAGAGGCCTAGTAAAAATAGCTTTTTGATAGATGGGTTTGCTTGTGTGGATATTTGCCACCACACTAAACTGAGTAGTGGAATCTGAATCCACCCTCCATAAGGGAGCTCTGCAGCGCCAGCAAGCATCACTCCGGTAATGAATAGCATCGCCAGGGCAATGCTATTGGGCACTCTTAGCAAAGGCCGATCAGTCACGGTAATACTTACTTAGTATTTTTTGGCAGCTGCCGTGCAAGCAGGATATGAATCTGTCTTGGGTCGGCGCGTTGTATTTCAAACTCGATACCTTCGATGGAGATGCGCTCTCCTATTTTTGGTACGCGTCCCAGATGCTGAATGACGAGGCCGGCAATAGTTTCGATACCTTCAATATCAAATTGAGTGCCAAGGGCCTGATTGAATTGATCTAGCTCAGTGATACCCTTAACGCGCATATCCCCATTATCTAGAGCGATGAGGTTGTCTGCCTCCTCATCGATGTCATGCTCATCTTCAATGTCGCCAACAATCTGCTCCAGCACATCTTCAATGGTGATGATGCCGGCAACACCGCTGTATTCATCAACCACGATCGCTAAATGGTTTCGATTGTCTTTAAAGTCTCGCAATAAAACGCTGAGTCTTTTAGATTCAGGAATAAAGACTGCGGGGCGTAACCAGTCTCGCACCTGAAAATCTTTTTCAGTGGAGTGCCGAAGTAGGTCTTTGGCCAATAAGGTGCCAATGACGTTATTGCGACTTCCTTCAAAAACAGGGAAGCGAGAATGCGCAGCAGTAATGACGTTTTTGATAATCTCAGATAAGGGCAAGTTGATATCAATCCAATCAATTTGTGCGCGTGGCACCAAAATATCGCGAGCAGATAATTGCCCTACCTGAAAGACGCCTTCAATCATGGATAAGGCATCTGCATCAATCAATCCCTCGATTTGTGCATCTCTGAGGGTGTCAATCAACTCTTGACGGCGTACTGTGGGGCTGCTTGGCTGAGATGTCAGAAACTCAGAGAGGCGCTCTAAAAGGGATTTATTGGGGTCAGGCATAGCAAAAGAATAGCTTAGAAAAAAAGGATCTCAACAAAAGAGTAACTTAATTGCCCTAAGTTGGCGCGTAAGGGTCTGTAAAGCCTAGCTGCTGTAAAAGGTCAATTTCATAACTTTCCATCTTTTGGGCCTCTTTAGGGATTTCATGATCTAGCCCTTGGGCGTGTAGGCAACCATGAATAACTAAATGCGCTAAGTGGGCTTTTATCGACTTGCCTTGATCGTAAGCCTCTTCTTGAATGACGGGTAGACAAAAAATAATATCGGCAATTACGGTTTTTTTTATCAGCTCGTAAGGAAAGGTGAGTACGTTAGTTGCCTTATCTTTGTGACGATAAGCAGCATTTAACTTCTTTCCTTCTGCGCAGTTCACAAAACGAAGTGTGATGAGACCACTTTGTTGGATGGCTGCTTTAACCCATTTTTTAATTAATGTAGATGAGGCAATCGCCCCCAGCTTTTTTTCAAGTGCTGGGCTAGCTACCTGAATTTCGATCACTAATTTTCTGGGCATCTTAATGCGATGGGGCAAGGGCATCTACCAATTCACCTCTTAGGGTGAAGTTGAGCACTTCAGTAATGTGGATGTCGACCATTTGACCAATCAGTGATTCCTGTTCTGACTCTGGTGTCGTAAAGTGAATGACGCGATTATTGGCGGCACGACCCTGAAGATTGATACCATCTTTTGCCAAACCTTCAATTAAGACTCGCTCTGTATTGCCAAGCATTTGTTGGCTAATTTGATTTGCTTGAGATTCCACCAGGGCTAGCAAGGCCTGCAGGCGTTTGAGCTTGATTTCATGTGCAGTGTCATCGCTGAGATTAGCTGCAGGCGTCCCCGGACGTGGGCTAAAAATAAAGCAAAAGCTGTTATCAAAATGAAGTTCTTCGACCATTTGCAGTAGTTTGGCAAAATCCGCATCGGTCTCCCCCGGAAAGCCGACAATGAAGTCACTAGAAAGCGTTAGGTCAGGGCGTACCGCTCGCATCTTGCGAATGATGCTTTTATATTCCAGGCAGGTGTATCCCCGCTTCATAGCTGACAGTATGCTATCCGAGGCATGTTGCACCGGCAAGTGAAGGTGGCTTACTAATTTGGGTACTTTGGCATAGACGTCAATTAAACGTTGGGTAAATTCTTTTGGATGGCTTGTTGTAAAGCGAATTCTTTCTACCCCAGGAATTTCTGCGACGTACTCAATGAGTAATGCGAAGTCGGCAATTTCTTCTGTGCCCCCCATCTTTCCTAAATAGGCATTGACGTTTTGACCCAGTAAAACAATTTCTTTAACGCCCTGATTAGCCAGGCCTGCCACTTCGGTAAGCACGTCATCAAATGGGCGCGATACTTCTTCGCCACGGGTGTAAGGAACAACGCAATAACTACAGTATTTAGAGCAGCCTTCCATGATCGAGACGTAGGCAGATCCTTTGGTTTGGCGTGAGGCGGGTAAGTGGTCAAACTTTTCAATTTCTGGAAAAGAAATATCTACCTGAGGCCTACCAGTGATGCGACGTTGCGAAATGAGGTCTGAGAGTCTGTGCAATGTTTGAGGTCCAAAAACCACATCTACATAAGGAGCTCTACTAATAATTTGTTGGCCTTCTTGGCTTGCAACACAGCCACCAACGCCAATCAATAAATCGGGCTTGATTTTTTTAAGTTCACGCAAACGACCTAAGTCTGAAAATACCTTATCTTCTGCTTTTTCACGTATGGAGCAGGTATTGAGCAGGACCACATCGGCATCTTCCGGAGTGTGGGTAATTTCCATGCCGTCGTTAGCATGCAAGAGGTCGGCCATCCTGCCCGAGTCATACTCGTTCATTTGACAGCCGAAGGTTTTGATATAGAGTTTTTTCATATGCCGTTCTCAGGTTTATAGCTGGGGGCCAAACTGAGATTTTACGGGATTTGGGTGAATAAGCCCTTATAAAAGTCTGAGCGCCATAATCGCTACGATTGTGGGTGGAACAGCGGCAACAAATAGGAGCCCCGCAGAAACGGCGGCATTCGGGAAATAGGGGCGCAAAATAGCCAAGCCAGCAGGATTGGGCGCATTAGCAATCACCGTAAGCCCACCACCCGCAACAGCCCCACCAACCAAAGCTAATTTGAATTCTGGAGAAGTGCCTGTGACCAGCGAGCCCAGATAAGTCAGTGCTGCATTGTCTGTAATCGCAGTTAATGCCAGGCTTCCATAAAATACCGCCGTGGGACTCATTTTTTCTAATATCGGTTGTAACCACCAACCTTGTAATGCCCCCAATACGACAAGACCGGCTAGAAAGAATCCAACTAACAATGCCTCGCGCAAAATTAAGGGGCTTTGATGTTTTGGGTACGCGGCCGTAAAGCCAATAAAAAATAGTAAGAGCCACATAAAGATGACGGGGTCATGAGCAAAACCAACAATGCCAACTAAAAAGAAGAGATGAATTGCTGTAATGGTGACCGGGATGCGGACTGGCTTAGTATTTAGCTCTGGCTCAATTAATTGCTTTTGAAAGAGGAGTGTGACTGCTAATGCATTAATCACAATAGCGATACAAGCCTCAAAGCCAAAGTTGGCAAACATGAAGGCTGAGCTCCAGCCCCAAGTAGAAGCAACCATTAACACTGGCGGCGCTGCAAAGTTGGTCAGTGTTCCACCAATGGAGATATTGACAAATAAAACACCTAGGGTCCCAAAGAGTAAATAGGTAGTGCATTTGTGGCGATAGACTAAGTCGCGTAATAAGAAGGCGGCAAGCGTCATCGCTGCAGGCTCGGTAATCAGCGAGCCTAATAGTGGAGTCACGCTAAGGGTTAAGAAATAAAGAGCAGGCGCTTGCTGTATTCGAAAGAGACTTTGTAGGCCCTTACCCATCTGCTGCAAAATTTGGGTAGCGAAGTGCAAGATAGGCTTGGTTCCCGCAACCACCATAATGGCAAAGACAAATAAGGGCTCAGTGAAGTTACGTTCACTGGCATATCTTTTGGCAGTGGCTAAATCATTCGCGAGCCACATAAAGATAATCAAAATAGCAGCCCAAAAACCAAATACGACTTCGACCTCTCCGAGCAGATGCCATAAACCGGCATGTCGGCGAGATTTTTTCGCCAGGGCCTCGAAATACGAGGCGCAAAAAGTATGAAGGACTGCAATAGCAAAAATAATGCTTGCACCCAGTTCTGTAGGCGTAAAGTTCATACGCACATCTTATCAGTACTCGCGATGACCATATATTGAAGATCAACTAAATAAAAATGCTATTAATTAAGGAGTTTTTATATGCAATTGAAAATAGGGTACCAAGAGCTCATTGCTCAAGCGATGGCAGAAGTAGATACGCTTTCTTTAGCGGAGGCGAAATTAATACTGGGCGACGAAAGTACTGTTTTTGTAGATATTCGTGATATTCGAGAGCTAGAGCGTGAGGGGATGATTCCAGGTGCAATTCATGCCCCGCGCGGCATGTTGGAATTTTGGGTGGATCCAGAAAGCCCTTATTACAAGCCTATTTTTGGTGAAGGTAAACGCCTAGTACTTTATTGCGCCTCTGCTTGGCGCTCTGCTTTAGCTGCCCAAACCCTTCAAAAAATGGGGGTTCCTGGTATTTGTCACCTTGAGGGCGGTTTTGGTGCCTGGAAAAAGGCTGAATTACCAGTAGCGGAGAAGCAGCCAAAGCCCTAGGCTAGCGAGATTCTATGTAAGGTCTTGAAATTGCCTTAGCAGCCCCCATGTATTGGGAGTTCAGATTATTGATTAAAAGGGTATTCGTATGACGACAGTAAATAAAGAGACTTTAGGCTTTCAGGCCGAAGTAAAGCAGCTTTTACAACTCATGATTCATTCCTTGTATTCCAATAAGGAAATTTTTCTCCGTGAATTAATCTCCAATGCATCTGATGCCTCTGATAAGTTGCGTTTTGAGGGTATTGAGCATCCAGACTGGTATGGGGATGATCCTGAGCTAAAGATTAAGGTGAGCTTTGATAAAGCTGCGCGCACTGTCACTATTGCTGACAACGGTATTGGGATGAGTCGTGAGGAAGTAATCTCCAATCTAGGTACGATTGCGCGGTCTGGCACCAAAGAGTTCTTCTCTAGGCTGTCGGGTGATCAGCAAAAAGATGCGGCTTTGATTGGTCAGTTTGGCGTTGGTTTTTATTCTGCTTTTATTGTGGCTGATCGTATTACCGTTGAGACTCGTCGCGCAGGATTACCTGCCCAGGATGGTATTCGCTGGGAGTCTGACGGCTCTGGCGAATTTACTGTAGAAAATGTCGATCTTGCACAGCGCGGCACTTCCATTACGATGCATTTACGCGAAGGGGAGGATGATTTCCTTTCCACTCAAAAGCTTAAATCGATTATTCGTAAATACTCCGACCACATCTCCTTACCTATTCAGATGAACAAGGAGTCATGGGACGAAGATAAAAAAGAGCAAGTCATTCAAGAGGAGATGGAGAGCATTAACCAATCAAGTGCACTGTGGGCGCGCTCTAAGTCAGAAATCACAGAAGAGCAATACACCGAGTTTTATAAACATCTATCACATGACTATGAAGACCCTCTGTGCTATTCATTAAACCGAGTAGAGGGGCGTAGTGAGTTTACTCAACTCCTATATATTCCTACACGGGCACCATTTGATTTATGGGATCGCAATAAGCGTGGCGGTATTAAGTTGTATGTAAAGCGAGTTTTCATCATGGAAGATGCAGAGCAATTGCTGCCCATGTACCTTCGCTTTGTGACGGGTGTGATTGACTCAGTTGATCTACCCTTAAACGTCTCTCGTGAAATTTTGCAAGAGTCACGCGATGTCAAAGTCATTCGAGAGAGCTCTACTAAGCGCGTGCTCAGTATGTTGGAAGATTTAGCCAATAATGACGATGAGCTTAAAAAAGAAAAGTATCGAACTTTTTGGACCCAATTTGGACAGGTCCTTAAAGAGGGTATTGGTGAAGATCAGCCCAATAAAGAGCGAATTTCTAAGTTACTCCGTTTTGCGAGTACCCATGCCGACTCTGCAGACCAAGCCGTTTCCTTGGCGGAGTATGTAGCTCGCATGAAAGAAGGCCAAGACAAGATTTATTACGTGACGGGTGATTCTTTTAACGCCGCTAAAAATAGCCCGCATTTAGAGATCTTCCGCAAAAAAGGAGTAGAAGTTTTATTGCTGACTGATCGCGTAGATGAGTGGATGCTGTCTTTCTTTACTGAGTTTGATGCTAAGCAGATGACTTCAGTGGCAAAGGGTGGCCTAGATTTAGGCAGCCTAAGCGATGAAAAAGAAAAGCAAGAGCACGAAGCAACTGAAAAGGGTTTTAAAGACTTGTTAGATCGGATGAAGGCGGTCTTGGAGGATAAGGTGAAAGATGTGCGCGTGACCTTCCGCTTAACCGATTCACCCGCATGCTTGGTATCTGATGAGGATGAGCTTTCCGGTAACCTATTGCGTATGCTCAAAGCTGCAGGGCAACAAGCGCCCGAGACAAAGCCGATTCTGGAAATTAATCCAGAGCATCCAATGCTCCTCAAGCTAAAGTCTGATGACAAGCAGTTTGATCAGTGGACACAGATCTTATTCGATCAAGCCCTGTTGGCAGAAGGTGGCCAGTTAAATGATCCTGCTGCTTACGTCAAACGGATTAATCAGCTATTGCTTGCTTAATACTGTAGTGCCAAATAAAAACCCGACTTACCTATGATGGTAAGTCGGGTTTTTTGTTTTAGTACTGCACAAATAAATTGGTGCTACTGTATTTGTTAGTTCGGTGCTTGAGCTGGCTTATTATTTTTCCCAGCGTTATAGCCGGAGTTATATTCAGAAGCTTGCTCTTTTTTGTAAGCATCGTATACATAGCCTGATGCTGCGCCGACTGCCGCACCACCTACTGCGCCCCAGATTGGGTTGCCATGAAAAATAGCTGTTCCGATTGCACCAGCTGCTGCGCCAATGCCTGCACCGGATAGCGTGCGTTGTTCAGTATTGTTCATATTGGAGCAAGCGGTCATTGCTAAAGTTGCAGCTGCAATTGCGATTATTTTTTTCATATCCATTAATCCTTTTGTCTTTTTAGATTGGGTAGTTCAATTGCCGAAGATTATTTTTTGGCGCAAGGAAAGCGTGATGCTAAAAATCCTAAGAAGACACCGGCAGCAGGCTTATCTGATGTCTGTTGGTTTGCTTGCGCGAACGTAACAAAATCAGCAACGACTTCATCACGCGATGGTGCCGGTTGTTTTACACAGATATACGGCTTTGCTCGCTGGGGATGACGTGTTGCAAGGTAAGTATCGTAAATTGCGGTGGTATAACCAATACAGAAGCTGCGAGACTCTGGGCTTGCGGGTAGTTTGCAGGTAGTGGCTAATTCTTGAGTGCTTAGCACCTGTACTTTGGCTTGAGCATGCACTAAGCCTGTCAATGTCCCTAAGGCGATTAAAGCGAATAAGATTTTTTTCATGGGATCTCCTTTAAATGTATTAAATTCAATGATAGCCCCTTTATTAGCACTAATAAGCACCAAATAGGTGCAATTTGATGTGATGGCAGCTATAAAAATCCCCATAATGATGCAAAAAACAGGGGGAGTAATTCGGTGGATACTTTGAAATCAGGCAGTGATGTTCTTTTTATTTTGCTCGGCGCCATTATGGTGCTGGCAATGCATGCTGGTTTTGCATTTTTAGAGCTGGGTACTGTCCGTAAGAAGAACCAAGTGAATGCTCTGGTAAAGATCCTAGTTGATTTTGCAGTTTCGACCATTGCCTATTTCTTTATTGGCTACAGCATCGCTTATGGGGTGGATTTCTTCTCTGGTGCTGAGCTTCTTGCGCAGAAAAATGGATATGAGCTCGTCAAATTCTTTTTCTTACTGACTTTCGCTGCCGCAATTCCGGCCATTATTTCTGGTGGTATCGCAGAGCGTGCAAAGTTTAATCCTCAACTAATTGCCACTTTCATCTTAGTAGGTTTTGTTTATCCCTTCTTTGAGGGCATTGCCTGGAATCAGCACTACGGTATTCAGGCGTGGATAAAAACATTGACTGGTGAAGAATTTCATGACTTCGCTGGGTCTATTGTGGTCCACGCAGTCGGTGGCTGGATTGCCTTACCAGCAGTGATCCTACTGGGAGCGCGCCGGGGTCGTTACACCAAAGAGGGCCAGATCGCAGCGCATCCTCCCTCAAGTATTCCCTTTTTAGCATTGGGTGCCTGGATTTTAGCGGTAGGTTGGTTTGGCTTTAATGTCATGAGCGCACAAACGATCGATAAGATTAGTGGCTTAGTGGCTATGAATTCATTAATGGCTATGGTGGGAGGCACTTTAGCTGCGTGGGTGGTTGGTCGCAATGATCCAGGCTTTACTTACAACGGGCCATTAGCGGGTTTGGTAGCGGTATGTGCGGGCTCTGATCTGATGCATCCAATGGGTGCATTAGTTGTGGGACTGATCGCTGGCGCCCTCTTTGTTTACATGTTCACTTTGGTACAAAACCGCTGGAAGATTGATGATGTTTTAGGCGTGTGGCCATTACACGGTCTGTGTGGCCTGTGGGGTGGCTTGGCGGCAGGGATCTTTGGCACTAAAGCGCTTGGTGGTTTGGGTGGCGTCACCTTTACGGGGCAATTGATGGGTAGCCTTCTGGGTGTGGGTATCGCCTTAATCAGTGGATTTATTGTGTATGGCGCCCTAAAGGCCATTATGGGCATTCGAATGTCTCAAGAAGAGGAGTACGAGGGCGCAGACCTGAGTATTCATCGGATCTCATCAACACCAGATCGTGAGTCCAGCTGGTAACAGGGACGCTTTGTCCAAAATAGAGCCATGATTCCTTGCCTATAATGAATCATGGCTATATTTGAACTAGACGGAATATCTCCTCAACTATCCGAGGGGGCTTGGATTGCCCAAAGCGCAGAAGTGATTGGTAGGGTTGAGCTCCACTCAAACGTGAGCGTATGGCCAAAAGTAGTCATTCGGGCTGATAACGATCTCATTCAAATTGGTGAAGGCAGCAATGTTCAAGATGCCTCTGTCTTGCATGCCGATCCCGGTTTCCCCCTCATCATAGGGAAGCGGGTCACTATAGGTCATCAAGTGATGTTGCATGGATGTCATATTGGCGATGGAAGTCTGATCGGTATTGGTGCGGTGATTTTGAACGGCGCTAAGATCGGTAAAAATTGCTTGGTAGGTGCCGGCGCCCTAGTTACCGAGGGTAAAGAATTTCCAGAGGGTTCGATGATTTTGGGCTCGCCTGCCAAAGTTGTAAAAATGCTGTCACCAGAGCAGATTGCCGATATTGCGGATATTGCCCAGCGATATGTTCATAATGCCCAGCGCTATCAAAAAACACTGAAAACAATTACTTAATATCAGGTGAATTCAACTACGAAGTGCAACTTTGATCAATTAGAGCTAGTGGCTAAGGATATTTTAGTATCCATAGTTTCTAGACCTGCAAGTCAAAGTAGCCATGACCTATCAACACCTTAGCCAAGAAGAACGATATCAGATTTATATCCTCATGAAAGACGGAAAAACCCAAAGCCAGATCGCCCAGCTCATGAATCGACATAAGTCGACCATTGGCCGAGAGCTATCTCGCAATACCGGAGGCAGAGGATATCGACCGAGACAAGCCTGTTTATTAGCAGAGGAACGCTCCCTAGGCTCTCGTAATGCTACCCAAATCACCCCAGCTGATTGGGATCAAACGGTAGAGTACCTACAAGACCAATGGAGCCCTGAGCAAATCGCAGATGTTGTAGGGATTAGCCATGAGACCATCTATCGCCATGTTTATGCTGATAAAGCCGCTGGTGGCACTCTTTACCAGCAGTTACGCTGTCAAAAGAAACGTAAAAAGCGCTATGCCAGTGGCCGGGATCGACGAGGCCAGATCGTAGGCAGAAGGCCGATTAGTGAGCGCCCAGAGCATATTGAAGCCAGATCTCAAGTCGGTCACTGGGAAGGCGATACCGTGATTGGGGCAGCGCACAAACAAGCTATTGTGACCTTAGTGGAGCGCAAGAGTGGTTATGCTGTTCTAGCCAAAGTACCCAATAAAACTTCGACCCTGGTAGGTAACGCCATTATTGAAGGACTGGCCCCCTATCAAGCTAAGGTCAAAACACTAACTTATGACAACGGAAAGGAATTTGCCGAGCACGCCCGGATTGATACAGCACTGCAATCCACCACCTACTTTGCTGATCCTTTTGCCAGTTGGCAACGCGGTTCTAATGAAAACTTCAATGGCTTACTAAGGCAATACATCCCCAAAAAGAGGCCTTTATCCACCGTAACTGATGAGGAGCTTAGAATGATTGAAAGCAAGCTTAATAACCGACCTCGTAAGAGGTTGGGATTTAAAACCCCCAATGAAGTGTTTATGCAGTCCTTAAACCGTGTTGCACTTCGTGTTTGAATCTACGTCATTTTTTAACGCGTTTATTTGGACTACGCCATAGTGCTTACGGCGTAGTGGGTTTTGAATTCATGCTCGAGTAAATTAGACTGTGCCTTATGGATCAAATTAATTTCTGGATTGGCATTATTGCCACTATCGCTTTCGCTGTTACAGGCGTTCTCGCTATCGCTGATCGAGGCGTCGATTTGTTTGGCGTCATGGTGCTGGGCGTGATTACAGCGATTGGTGGCGGAACATTACGAGACATCATTTTAGAGGTGCCTGTCTTTTGGTCCACTTCACAAATTTATATCTGGGTCGCCTTAGCGGCTTGTATCGTTACTTTTGTAGCGGAATCTTTTTTTACACAACCACAAATTTATCGCTTTATGCTCTACATCGATGGTCTTGGCGCAGCTCTGTTTGGCATTCAAGGGGCTGACAAGGTGTGGAATTTGGGTTTTGGCTTACCGGTAGCGCCAGTGATTTTGGGCGTACTGACTGCAATTGGCGGGGGGTTATTACGTGACATTTTGGCAGGACAAAAAACGTTGCTGATGTCACATGAGTTGTATGCCATTCCCGTTACTTTGGGCTGTCTTTTGTACGTACTAATACTCAACTTCTTGCCGCAGTTCACGCTCGAAGGTTCTGTACTGTGCATGCTGGCCATCTTTGGTTTACGCGTAGCTGCCATTTACTGGGATCTACGCGTACCCAAATTATTTATTACTAAAACGCGCTAACAGCACCATCGCTACGAGGGTCCCAGCCACCGTGCAATGTTCCTGAAGGGTCACGAATAATGCAACCCGCATGACCTACCGTTTCGTCAAACGCATCAAGCATCTCTATCTCATGCCCTAGGGCATGTAGCTCTTTAACTATCCAAGGGTTAAATCGAGATTCGAGTTTTAAGCTGTCACTAGTCTGGCCCCAGGTTCGACCTAGCAACCAACGGGGTCTACTGATAGCATCTTGTGGATCTAAACCATAGGTAGCCGTACGTGTAAAAACAGCACACTGCGTTTGTGGTTGTCCATCGCCACCCATCGTGCCGTAGACCATCGAGCGCCCATCTTTGAATAAAGCCATTGCTGGATTTAATGTGTGGAATGGTTTGCGATAGGGCTCAAGGTGATTCAGTGTTTTGGGATCTAAGGAAAAGCTGCATCCTCGGTTCTGCCAATTGACCCCAGATTTGGGAAGAACAATACCGGCCCCAAACTCATGGTAAATACTTTGGATGAAGGAGACACAATTGCCATCACCATCAACTACGCCCATCCAAATGGTATCTGCCGGCCCTTTTCCTTGACCCCAAGGTGAGGCTTTTTCAGGATCGATATTTTTGGCTAGCTTTTTCAAAAAGGCTGGCGACAAAAATGACTGCGCATTTTTAACCATATAAGCGGGATCAGTTACATATTGATCTCTTACCTTGAAGGCTTGTTTGGTTGCCTCCACGCAGTGATGTACGTATTGCGCGCTATCAACTTTAAATCGCTTGAGATTGAGTTGGTCCAAAATGCCGATAATCATCAGCGACACTACCCCTTGCGTTGGGGGTGTCATGTTGTACACATTACCCATGCTGTGCTTCAACTCAAGTGGGTCAACCAGCTTCGCTTGATGGCGCTGTAAATCGCTGAGTCTAAGTGGGCTACCTACTTCGGTGAGCTCTTTTGCGAGAAGGTCAGCTAAGTCTCCGCGGTAGTAATCTTCCGTTCCTTTTTTTGCAATCTGACGTAGCGTGTTAGCAAGTCGCTCTTGCTTGAAGATACTACCCACTTCAGGCGCTTTGCCATCGACTAAGAAAGTTTCTGCAAAGCCTGGAATATTGCTGAGCTCCTGCTGCTTTTTTGCAGTTAGGCTCGACTGGCTAAACGTCACTGGCACGCCAGCTTCGGCATAGTGAATAGCGTCCGCTAGTAGCCGTGATAACGGCAGCTTGCCAGCAAGCCCTTGCCGAGAGAGTTTGTGAGCAGCGCCCCAACCTGAAATCGTTCCCGCAACAGTATTGGCGGCAATCGCACCACGAAACGGAATGGCATTAGTAATACCGCGTTCGGCGTACCAATTTTTTGTAGCTAATCCAGCGGCTGCACCACAAGCATCAATACCGCCCATGGCTTTACCGGGCGAGTGAATCACCCAAAAAGAATCGCCACCAATAGAGTTCATATGGGGATAGACCACAGCAATGGTTGCTGCAGCTGCCACCATAGCCTCTAGGGCATTACCACCTTCACGTAGAACTGCTAATGCAGATTCAGATGCGAGGGAGTGTGGCGCTACAGCCATTCCCCGGATACCCCATTTTTGTTGCATGAATTCCTTGTTTGGTTAAATGCACGCCTCTTCAAAAGACGCTTAAACAGATGATTCAGTATAAGGCTCTGAATATTAGGACTCATTTTGATTGCGCTAACTTAGAGTAGAGAGTAGAGATCAGAGAGCGGGGATGTTGTGAGCCTTTTGAATCGAATGGTTTGAGCGCCACGGGTGAAGATAAAGCAGATGTAGGGCGGAGTATTGATGACGTTAAGAGTGAGCGTATTTGTGTGTGCAGGGGAAGGTTGGGAAAAGATCTCGTGCCAACCATCAAAGCCTAGGTGGCCTCAATTTTGGAGGTTAAATTGCCATCAGCGACATTTTTCTGCGTGTAATCCATATGGCATATGGGGAAAACCCCAATCTAATTTAATCAGGAATTACCCTAAGTAGCGGATTTCTTTGAATATTTTCAAAGCATAATCGGCAAGTTGTTATTTATTCCATTAAAAATAGTTAGGAGCTACTGATGTCAACATCAACTAAAGCAGCCCCAATGACCGCTGAAGAACGCAAAGTTATTTTTGCATCCTCTTTAGGTACGGTTTTTGAGTGGTACGACTTTTATCTTTACGGTTCATTGGCTGCAATTATGGCCAAGCAGTTTTTCTCAGGCTTAGATGAAGGCTCTGCTTTCATTTTTGCGCTGTTGGCTTTTGCTGCCGGTTTTATCGTTCGCCCATTCGGCGCATTGGTATTCGGTCGTTTAGGCGATTTGATTGGTCGTAAGTACACCTTCTTGGTAACCATCGTGTTGATGGGTGCCGCTACGTTCGTTGTAGGTTTGTTACCAAACTACGCAACTATCGGTGTTGCTGCACCAGTCATCTTGATTGCATTGCGTATGTTGCAAGGTTTGGCTTTGGGCGGTGAGTATGGTGGTGCGGCCACTTACGTTGCGGAACATGCCCCTAATGGCAAGCGCGGCGCTTACACTGCTTGGATTCAGACTACAGCTACATTGGGCTTGTTTTTGTCATTACTGGTGATTTTGTTCACCCGTGAATTGACAGGCGCAGACTTTGAAGTTTGGGGCTGGCGTGTTCCATTTCTTCTCTCAGTAGTTTTGTTAGGGGTATCCGTTTTCATCCGTATGTCGATGAACGAATCTCCAGCTTTCAAAAAGATGAAAGAAGAAGGCAAGTTATCTAAAGCACCTTTGACAGAGTCATTTGGTCAATGGAAAAACTTGAAGATTGTAATTTTGGCCTTGTTTGGTCTGGTTGCAGGTCAAGCGGTGGTTTGGTATACAGGTCAGTTCTATGCTTTGTTCTACCTTACCCAAGTATTGAAGGTAGACCCAAAGACAGCGAACTTATTGATTGCTGCTTCATTAGTAATCGGTACTCCATTCTTCGTAATTTTTGGTACTTTGTCAGATAGAATTGGCCGTAAGGTCATCATCATGGGTGGCTTGTTGTTGGCCATCATTCTGTACATCCCAAATACACCAGTTTCCTTATTTAATGGCTTAACCCATTTTGCTAACCCAGCGTTAGAAAAGGCAATGGTATCTGCACCAGCAAGTATTACAGCTGATGTAAATGAGTGCTCATTCCAATTCAACCCAACTGGTACAGCGAAATTCAAAAGTTCTTGCGATATTGCAAAACAGGTGATGGCTTCTAACTCTGCTAGTTACACAACAATTGCTGGTCCTGCAGGTGGTATTGCTGTTGTGAAAATTGGCGATGCAGAAATCCAAGGTTACTCCGCTAATGGTTTGGCTCCAGCTGATGCGAAAGCAAAAGATGCAGAGTTCAAAAAAGCGATTCGTAATGCATTAAATGCAGCCGGTTATCCAGCGAAAGCAGATCCAGCAGGCATTAATCACGCAGCTGTTTTGGGTATCTTGGTAATCTTAGTGTTGTTGGTAACCATGGTTTATGGCCCAATCGCAGCGATGTTGGTTGAGATGTTCCCAACCCGCATTCGTTACACCTCGATGTCCTTGCCATACCATATTGGTAATGGTTGGTTCGGTGGCCTAATGCCAACAATCGCCTTTGCCTTGGTGGCACAGAACGGTAACATTTATTACGGTCTCTGGTATCCAATCATCATTGCTGCAGTGACAATGGTAATCGGCGTACTGTTTATTAAAGAAACAAAAGACGTAGATATTTACGCAAACGACTAAGTCACTTTAGTCGGAATTAAATGAAAAACCCGATCACTCTGTGGTCGGGTTTTTTTATTCCCATAAATCACGTTGATTGCGACGCTGTAAAAGAGCTTTATTTTGATCTGCGATGGAAGTCACTCTTTGCCCTGGCATCAATTGAATAGGTGCACCTGCAGTAACGAAGCCTGGACGATTCACGCGCAAATACCATCCACTAAACCCTGACTGAAGCATCGCTTTAGCGGCGCCTTTATAGCCCATCTTGGCGTTGAACTTAAAGCAGGGCTCTCTCAGTTTGGTAACAGTAAATTCTAGACCACCTATGACCAGTTGATCTCCAACATAGATCATAGTTTCTAGTAAACCTTCAACAGTAAAGTTTTCACCAAATGAGCCTAAGGGTAGATCGGTCGCTACTTTTCTTTCTTGAGTGAGCAGCTTGTTCCAAAAAGCGTAATGCTCAATTGGGTAGACATAAATCGCTTTTTCCATACCGCCATGAACAGAAAAATCTGCCTGCTCATCGCCTGTGACACCTAAAGAGTGAATTTTTATTGAGGCTGGTTTTTGTGTATTACTAATACTGCGCTTATTAATCGCCGATGCTACGGATGTGTAATTTGGGTGATGGTCTCCAAATAGCGGACCAACCGTTCCAGTGGAAATTGAGAGTAGTTTCATAGGTATCTTTATTTTTAACAGAGTAAGCAAGCGTCAGTCGCTAAATATGACATCACTATGACCAAGGTATTACGCGACTATAGTGTGGGGTGCTAGTAGAAACCCCCATAAATAGGGGCTAAAAAATCACGAGGGTAACTACTGACTGACGTGAATTTGTATTTAGCTGTAAAGTTCACTGGTGACTTAACTAAAAGATCAATTTTATAAAAGTCATATTTCGTAATAAAAATCTTTATAAACATCGGGAGATTTCATGATGCTGTCTCATTTTAAAAAGTTGTTTAGTAGCGCGCTACTCTTTAGTGGCTTAGCTTTACTGACGACACAAGCCTTTGCGGCAGCGGATACGCTCAAGCAAGAAGACTTTGTCGGCATTTCGTTTTGGATCATTTCAATGGCATTGGTTGCGTCTACTGTGTTTTTCTTTTTAGAGCGTGATCGTGTTTCTCCAAAATGGAAAACCTCATTGACCGTATCAGGCTTAGTGACCTTAGTAGCTGCTGTTCACTATTTCTACATGCGTGATGTTTGGGTTGCAACTGGTTCTACACCAACGGTGTTTCGTTACATTGACTGGTTGATTACAGTACCTTTGTTAATGATCGAGTTCTATCTCATTTTGTCAGCGATTGCAAAAGTTCCAACAGGCGTTTTCTGGCGCTTGATGATTGGTACTTTAGTAATGTTGATTGGTGGATATGTAGGTGAAGCCGGCTACGTAGCTGTATGGCCAGCATTTATCGTTGGTATGATTGGTTGGTTCTACATTCTGTACGAGATCTTTGCTGGTGAAGCTAGCAAGATTAATGCAGCCTCTGCGCCTCCATCAGTTCAATCTGCTTTCAGCACAATGCGTTTGATTGTGACCTTTGGTTGGGCAATCTATCCAATCGGATACTTCTTCGGATACCTTACTGGTGCCGGTCCAGAGAGCAGTGCTAATGCGTTAAATATCATTTATAACGCCGCAGACGTTCTCAACAAGATCGCATTTGGTTTGATTATTTGGAGTGTTGCTGTATCTGAAACAGAAAAGTCAGGTAAGTAATTGTTTTGAGGAAAGACTAGTGGGAATACTCCCATTAGTCTTTTTACTTGGTAGTGATTGGTAGCGAATGGTAGTAAAGAAACAAAGCAAATTAAGGTAGTAAAGAACGTAATTCATTATTTAGCAGTACCCATAGACAGATTTAGGGATATCCCCATGAACAGGCTTGCAGATGAATTTCTGGTAAAAACAGTCCCTAATCCGGATCTGTGGCTTTCATCTGTCGACGCTCTCATGCTCGATCTAGTTAAAGATCAAGAGCAATCTAAAAATACTATTTCCTCCTTAGCGCATGAAGCTGCCGCGTATCACCTTCAATTGGGTGGTCACCGTATTCGTGCTCGTCTTGCCTTTGCTGCTTGTGCAAGCTTAGGAGTAAATGAAACAAATGCCGTTGCCTTAGCAGCAGCTGTTGAGTTGCTGCATAACGCCTCATTGGTCCATGATGACCTTCAGGATGAGGATTTGATCAGACGTGGATCGAAAGCTGTTTGGGCTCAATTTGGTAGCAATGTTGCTATCTGTACTGGCGACCTTATGTTATCCGCCGCTTATGCCGCAATTGCGCAAACGCAATGCTATGCCTTAATTCCTGAATTACTGAAACAAATGCATGCAAAAGTGTCTTATGCCATCAAGGGTCAATGTTCCGATCTCCTGTTGGACTCGAAAACACTCAATTTAAAGACATATGAAGATATTGCCTTTAGCAAATCGGGAGCATTACTGAGCTTGCCGATTGAGCTGGCCCTAATTGCTGGTGGTAAAAAAGAATGGGTAACTCAGGCAAGACAGGCTGCCGATGATTTTGCTGTGGCCTATCAAATTTATGATGACATCGAAGATTTTGAAAAAGATTCCAGTGGTGACTGTATTCATCACGCTAATATTTTGTTGGTATTACAGTCTGACCCAAGCTGTATAAATAGTTATCAAGCAGCATTAGATTTAGGCTTACTCAAGTTAGAGCAGGCTACCAACGCTTGCAACAATTTGCCGATGAATTCTGGCCACTTACTCGCTGAGCTGGCCCAGAAGTTATCCAACCAACTGAAAGCTACCACACCAATTTCCTCAGATATCGCACGGCAATGAAGGCAATCGTAGTTGGTGCTGGATTTGGAGGTATTGCTGCTGCATTGAGATTGCGCGCCAAGGGTTATGAGGTAACCCTCATTGATCGGTGTGCTGATATAGGTGGCCGTGCACAGGTATTTGAGCGTAATGGCTTTCGCCATGATGCAGGCCCAACAGTAATCACTGCCCCTTTTCTATTTGAAGAACTTTTTTCTCTGTTTGACGAGAAGCTTGAAGATCATGTCAAGTTAGTCCCACTTACGCCATGGTATCGGTTTGTATTTGCAGATCAAACTACATTTGATTATGGCGGAACCTTAGAGCAGACTTTAGCCGAAATTCACCGGATTGAGCCGGCAGACTGTGTGGGTTACAAAAAATTATTAGCGCAATCTAAACGAATTTTTGAGGTGGGTTTTGTTGAGCTTTCAGCGCAACCATTTCATCAATTTAAGACAATGTTGGCTCAGATTCCTAGGTTGGTTGGTTTAGGCAGCTACAAAACCGTTTGGGGTTTGGTGTGTAGTTACCTTCAAAATCCAAAGCTGAGGCAAGCTTTCTCTATTCAGCCTTTATTGGTGGGCGGCAATCCTTTCGATACCACTAGCATTTATGGCTTGATTCATTATTTAGAGCGTTCATACGGCGTCTACTTCGCTATGGGTGGTACGGGCGCTATTACCAAGGCATTGTCAGATTTAATGCAGCGCCATGGCATCACTATTGAGCTTGGTACTACTGTTGAGCAAATCCTAGTTGAGAATGGGGTTGCTCAAGGGGTATTGCTAGAAGGTGGTCAGGTAATCGATGCGGATGTGATTGTCTCTAACGCAGATCCTGCTTTCTTATATAGCAAGATGATTGAGCCGAAAAAACAAGCAATCATGACCCGCTCAAAATTGAAAGCCGCATCGTATTCTATGGGCCTCTTTGTTTTGTATTTTGGGACGACACGACAGTATCCTGAAGTAGCTCATCATACAATTTGGATGGGTGAGCGCTATCGCGAACTACTTGAAGATATCTTTGATAAGAAAATACTTACAGAAGATTTTTCACTTTACTTACACCGTCCTACAGCAACAGATCCCAGTTTTGCTCCAGAAGGATGCGACAGCTTCTACGTACTTTGTCCCGTCCCTAATTTACAGGCAGAGATTGACTGGGCTGTCGAAGGTCCAAAACTACAATCTCGGATTGTTACCGCTTTGGATAGAACGATTCTGCCAGGGCTTACAGAAACAATTACGAGTGATTTTTTCATGACGCCCCAAGATTTTAAGACTGACTACTTGAGTCAGTTTGGTGCGGGTTTCTCAATTGCACCCCTTTTTAGGCAATCAGCTTGGTTTCGTTTTCACAATAAAGCGGAAGGCATTAAAAACTTATATCTAGTTGGTGCGGGAACACATCCTGGAGCGGGTATGCCCGGAGTGCTTTGCTCGGCAAAAGTAATTGATAATTTGATCCCATCAGTAAATCCTATTGAAGAAGCTGGTTCTAAAGAGCACTCAGTACTCAGATCTCATTTGGTTCAGGCACCCTCAGAAGCCATATTAGCCGTAGCTGAAAATACTCTGGCTAAAAAGGGTAGAAGTTTTTACTGGGCCCGTTTTTTTATGAGCGCACAGCAGGCATCGAACGCCACCCGTTTGTATAGCTTTTGTCGCTATCTGGACGATCTCGTAGATGAGGAGCATTCAGCCGAAAAGGCAACTCAGGCTATTGAGATGGCTAGAGTGGAAATTACAGCGGGGCACTCAACACAGCCAGTAATTCAGGATGGTATTGATTTAATGCGGGAATGTCATATTGATTTGGCGGTAGTGTTAGATTTGATTGATGGCATTCAATCCGATATTCGCCTCAAGCAAATTGAAAATGATGCGGCACTATTAAAGTATTGCTATCAAGTTGCGGGTACGGTTGGGCTGATGATGTGCAAAGTGCTTAATGTAAGTGATCCAACAGCGTTACGACATGCGGTTGACCTAGGCATTGCAATGCAACTTACGAATATATGTCGTGATGTTGCCGATGATGCGAAAGTAGGGCGCTGTTACTTGCCAATCTCGATGGTGGGTGAAGTGAGCATGGCCCAGTTGATTAATCCGGATTTGGAAACACAGGTGCTTGTCATCAATGGCATTGCAAGAATGTTGAAAAAGGCAGATCAGTATTATGCTAGCGGTCAAAATGGTTTTTCTTATTTACCGTTAGGCGCACGCAGTAGTATTTTGGTGGCGGCGCGTGTCTATCAGGCGATTGGCGCTCAATTAAAGAAAAATAAATTTAACTATTGGCAGCAAAGGGCAGTTGTTTCTAGCCCTCAAAAAATATTGGTGACCACGACTGCATTTATCCAAGCCATCTTCACTCGAAGCTTTTGGCGTCCCCT
Source organism: Polynucleobacter sp. TUM22923 (assembly GCF_030295705.1). Taxonomy (NCBI): domain Bacteria; kingdom Pseudomonadati; phylum Pseudomonadota; class Betaproteobacteria; order Burkholderiales; family Burkholderiaceae; genus Polynucleobacter; species Polynucleobacter sp. TUM22923. The sequence continues at coordinate 1,592,901 of NZ_AP027274.1, read as the reverse complement.
GGGTTATCTCAATACCGCTAAACAACGCCCTTTTTCAGATTTTTTTATTTAGCGATATAGTAGTTATTACTGATGGCTGAAAAATATGATCTGATTATCTTGGGGGGAGGCTGCGCAGGCCTTAGCCTAGCCAGAGAGCTTGCGCTGTTGAAAGACAAGAAGTTGAAAGTATTGCTTTTAGAGTCCCGCAAAAAATACGAAAATGATCGTACTTGGTGCTTTTGGGAGCCTCCCGAAAAGGCTGCAAAGGGTAAGCAAATTCAGACTCATGAAAATGTAACCCACCAATGGAGCATGCTGAGAATTAGCTCCAATCAGGAAAGTATTTTTTTTCCCTGTAAGAGCCGCCCCTATCAAATGCTTGCTTCTGACCAATTTTATCAAGCAGCATTAAAAATGATCTATGCCTCCTCTCAAATTGAAGTTGAACTAGGGGCTATTGTTGAAGATGTTGCTCATCATTTTCAAGATCATTGGGAGGTGAAGACCAGCATAGGTGTATTCCAGAGTTCATTTTTGGTTGATACTCGTCCAGATAGCGTCAACCCCAATACCAATACCATTCTTTGGCAATCGTTTTATGGCTATGAAATTGAATGTGTCGATGCGATCTTTGATTCAAGCATAGCCGATCTAATGGATTTCTTGCCAGACTCAGACCGCATTGCATTTACCTACTTTTTACCCATATCAGCTACCCGGGCCTTGATTGAATTTACTGTATTTGCTCCTAGCCCTTTTACAGCAACAGACCTGGCCCCTTACCTTGAGAGCGCTGTTAAAGAGCGTGTAGGGGGTGCGGCATTCTCTATTTTGAGATCTGAAAGTGCGTGCTTACCTATGGGGTTAGATGTGCCGCCAAGCGTTGCTGATGCCAGTTACGCCAAAGTAGGAGTAATGGCAGGGTCTGCTAGGGCCAGTACGGGTTATGCCTTTCAAAGAATTCAGCAATGGGCTCGACTATGTGCGGCTTCATTGATCCAGTCAGAGGTATTAATTAATCAGCCGTCCGATCCTTGGATTGTTCGCAAGATGGATCTTTTATTTTTAAAGGTATTGCGTTCTGATCCAGCTAATGCGCCAAGCTTATTTTTATCTCTCTTTAAAAATGTTTCCCCATCGATAGCGATTCGTTTCCTGAGTGGCGAGGCAAGGACCTTGGATTACCTATCGATTATTCGCTCTTTACCAGCAGTACCATTTATTCGAGAGCTTTTGCGTCCCATATTGCCCAAAGAAAAAGAAGTTCGTCAGAAGGTAAGTCTATGAACCTTAGGCTCCAAGGGCAATTATTTTGTGCCTTTTCTTTTTTGATGATTTTTGTCTATTTATTGGGCTTTACCCTGGATAAAAAAGTGGAGTGGCTAATACTTATTGCCCTGATTACTTTACTAGGTATTCCGCATGGAGCTCTAGACGCCATTCTTGCTAAGCCCCTCTATAAAATAAACTCTTTAATGCAGTGGCTGATCTTTTTAACGGCCTATCTAGCGCTAGCCGCAGCAGTGGTGCTAGTTTGGTGGGCGGCTCCTACTTTTTTCTTAATTGGGTTTTTAATTATTTCTGCCATTCATTTTTCAACGGATATTGAAGGTCAGTTTTCTCATATTTATCGCTTCACTTACGGCTCATGTATTTTGGTTTTACCGGCACTTTTATATGCTCCTGAGATGCATATTTTATTTGCCTTCGTGGCTGGGGAAGAGGCTGCAAATACGGTCATGGCAGGCTTACGGCCAATAGCAATACCTTGGCTGATTGCAGCTATTTCTCTAGCTGTAGTCCATATCCGAAAAGATCGCTTTAGTAGCGTTGAATTTCTGGCGGTTATTGCAGTGGCTAGCTTTTTGCCCCCATTACTAGCATTTACTATTTTCTTCTGCGGCATGCACGGGCCGCGCCACATCATGCGTGCTTATCGGTTTGCTAATTTACAGTCAGGCACTCAATTACTCAAAGGCATGGCGTTACCCATGATTTTTGTATTGGGGGCTTTTATTGCAGCGTGGATGTTATTGCCTCAGGCACCGTTGGATGGACAGCTCATTCAGATCCTATTTGTGATCTTGGCAGCGTTGACTGTTCCGCATATGTTGGTGATTGATAGACTTTCGCATGCCTCGTCTAGCTGATATTGATCCCTAGGGTTTTCCTGATAGTTGAACTAGTGAATATGAACATGAATACGCATAAGATGGTGTATTCATTTTCTTAAGGAATAAGCAATGTCAAATTTTAATAGTGATGCCCTTAGTCGACGCAGTGCAATCAAGTTAGGCGTTGTGTCGCTTTCTTCTGTAGGCGTGATGTCTTCAGCTCAGGCGCATAAAGAAGCTGATTCGGTTAAAACGCCATTTGCAGTTGCGCAAACATTGATTCCAATTGCAGGTAGTAGCGCTGAATTTCCAGTGCGCCGTATTTACTGCATTGGTCGAAATTATGCGGCTCATGCACGCGAGATGGGTTCAGACCCTACGCGGGAGCCACCATTCTTTTTTCAAAAGCCAACGGATGCCATTCAGTTTGTTGCGCCAAATAAAATAGTCGATCATGCATATCCTTCTCTGACCAAAAATTATCACTATGAAGTTGAGCTAGTGGCAGCCTTAAACAAAGGCGGTAAAAATATTCCCATTGATAAAGCGCTTGATCATGTCTTTGGGTATGCCTTGGGCCTAGATATGACACGCCGGGACTTACAGCGTTTTATGGGTGATCAGAAGAAGCCTTGGGAAATAGGCAAATCGTTTGATCACTCTGCACCGATAGGGCCTATTTATCCTTTAGCGCAAGTGGGGCACTTTACTAAAGGGACTATTGCCCTTTCGGTAAATGGAGTGGTAAAGTAAAAGGCGACTCTGGACCAGATGATTTGGTCTGTGGCGGAGCAAATTTCTAAATTATCAGAAGCGAATGAGCTCTTTTCTGGGGATATTATTTACTCTGGAACGCCCGAGAATGTAGGGCCGGTAGTAAGAGGGGATATTGTGCGCTGTAGCATCGATAACTTACCGGACCTAGTTATCAAGATTGTTTAATTTAATAACACTAATTATTTTTTGCTAATGCCATTTATTCAAGATTCAGTTGAAGAGCTTGTTCAACGCTTAAATCTACTTCCGCACCCCGAGGGTGGATTCTATAGGGAGATGTATCGCGCTCCCCTAGAGCTTGAGGTGCCGATCCTCAATGGCATGCGCCCTGCTTATACGAGTATTTATTTTCTGTTACCAGGAAATTCCTTCTCAGCTTGGCACAAGGTCGCCTCTGATGAAAGCTGGTTTTTTCATACGGGCTGCCCTTTATCCATTTATTTGATGAATGCTTTGGGGCAACTAGAGGAGCATCGTGTTGGTTTCGGCGATCAATTGCAGATGACTGTGCCTGCTAATACTTGGTTTGCAGCAAAAGCACATGAAGAGTCTTCTTTTAGCTTGGTTAGCTGTACCGTCGCACCAGGTTTCGATTTTGCAGACTTTGAACTAGGGCGGCGCCAGCAATTATTAGATCAATTTGGTGATACTGAAGCAAATAGAGCCATCATTACCCAGCTTACAAGGCAATAGGCTGGCGTGGCCAAAAGCGAGTTAGTCCAGATATCACCCCTAATCTAGCCAATTTGTTACAATCATCCCTTCGGCGAATTAGCTCAGCTGGTTAGAGCGACGGAATCATAATCCGCAGGTCCGGGGTTCAAATCCCTGATTCGCCACCATGTTTAGAAGGCCATTGCCCAGCGGTGATGGCCTTTTTCTTAGGCAGAGTTGCTTGGGGGTGTGCTGATGGCTAAATTTTGGAATTTTGTGATTTTTCAGCTAGGCTGGTTTGCTTGCATCATTGGTGCAGCTAAACAGGAAGTGCTTTGGCCTGCATTAGGCACTTTGGCCTATATTGCCTGGCACATTTGGCGCTCACCCCAGCCTATTCTTGAGCTGAGGCTCATTATTAAGGCGGTCTTGTTTGGAGTGAGTGCAGACTCACTTATTGCTTATTTTGGTTTTCTTAGGTTCGAGGATGCTTGGCCAAGTGCGAATCTATCGCCACTATGGATGTGGGCGCTTTGGGCTTTAGTGGCCAGCACCATTAATAGTTCCTTATCTTGGCTACGAGGGAGACCCATTTTGGGGGCTATTCTCGGAGGGATCGCTGGACCAATGTCTTATGAGGCCGGCATCAGGATGGGGGCCGGAGCCTGGGGCATTCACGGGCAAATAGGGGGTTTAGTCCTATTAAGCTTAGTTTGGGCGGTGGCAATTCCCTTATTCTTTTACTGGGATCGAATCGCTGCAGGACCAAGCCTAGCGAAGAATCAGTAATAAGTACGTAAAAGACGCTTGCAAATAGTACTGTTTTTATATACAGTAACTCGCATGACCTTTAAAAACAAAAAATCAGCAGGAAAAAGCCCTCTAAATAGCGAAAAGGAATTTAACATGGCCTTGGATGATAAGAAAAAATCAGCCTCATCAGAGTTTGACGGAATGAGCGGAGATAAGCAAAAAGCATTAAGTGCAGCTTTGGCGCAAATTGAGAAGCAGTTCGGTAAAGGCTCAATCATGAGATTGGGCGATGCAGAAATTAACCAAGATATTCAGGTGGTTTCAAGCGGTTCCTTGGGCCTAGACATCGCTTTAGGAGTTGGCGGTTTAGCACGTGGTCGTGTAATCGAGATTTATGGTCCCGAGTCTTCAGGCAAAACGACATTAACCCTGCATGCAATTGCAGAAATGCAAAAGATCGGCGGTACATGTGCCTTCATTGACGCTGAGCATGCCTTAGATGTTCAGTACGCTTCACGCCTAGGCGTAGATGTCAATAATTTATTAATTTCTCAGCCAGATACAGGTGAGCAAGCATTAGAAATCGCAGATGCGTTAGTGCGCTCCGGTTCAATTGACCTCATTGTGATCGACTCAGTGGCCGCGTTGGTTCCAAGGGCTGAGATCGAGGGTGACATGGGCGATTCCTTGCCAGGATTGCAAGCGCGTTTGATGAGTCAGGCTTTACGTAAACTGACTGGTGCAATCAAGCGAACGAATACGACGGTAATTTTTATTAACCAAATTCGAATGAAAATTGGCGTGATGTTTGGCTCCCCAGAGACTACTACTGGCGGTAATGCGCTGAAGTTCTATGCCTCTATGCGCTTAGATATTCGTCGCATTGGTAGCATCAAGAAGGGTGATGAAATTGTCGGCAACGAGACTCGCGTTAAAGTGGTGAAGAATAAGGTATCCCCTCCGTTTCGTGAGGCAATTTTTGACATCATGTACGGCGCTGGCATCTCAAGAGAAGGTGAGATTATTGATATGGGCGTTGAGGCGGATATCGTTGAAAAATCTGGTTCTTGGTATAGCTACAACGGAGATCGCATCGGTCAAGGTAAAGATAACGTGCGCGAGTTCTTGAAAGAAAATCCAGCAATCGCGATTGATATTGAAACAAAAATTCGTGCGAAGTTGGGCGTGAAGGCAGGAACGGCAATTGTTAGTGACGTTGTGAGCGAAGAAGAGGAAGCGTAGTCGTTCCATGTCAGAGCTAGGCGGTAAAGATAAGCAAAGCCCGAGTCTCAAAGCTCGGGCTTTGCGCTTTTTATCAATGTGCGAATATTCCCGCAAGAGCCTGGGGGCAAAGTTAGAAGAATCAGTTGCTAGATCGTTAAAGCTACAGCGTACTCGAGCAAAATCGGAGGAGGCTAGCTCAGGTAGCCAAGAATCAGAGGATTCTGATTCAGCGAATTGCATTCCAGCTAAACCCTTAAGTATTCAGATAGAAGAAGTATTAAATGATTTTGAGGCAAGAGGGTGGTTGTCAGATCAGCGATTTGCAGAGGCGCTAGTTAGACGACGTAGTGAACGCTTTGGCACTAGAAAAATACAAGATGAGCTGCAGCAGGCAGGCGTCGATAGCAGTAAGACTACAGAGCTCTTGAGATCCCTAAAAGAAACAGAGTTTCAGCGTGCACATGCACTGTGGCTGCGTAAGTTTGGCATTGTTGCTCAAGAGCAAAAAGAGAAGGCCCGGCAGTACCGTTTTCTGGCTTCGAAAGGATTTAGCTCAGATGTTGTGTCTAGGGTAGTCACAGGACGCTCCAATTAGGGGAAATACGGAGTTTGCACAGCTTATTGCGGCATTGCAGCATGCTAGACTACTAAGCTTGGATATTTGCCGAATTTACTAAACTTTTGTTCTCTACAGATTTACATTGTGCAGAAGTGCCAGAAAAGTAAATCCGGCTTTGAAAATCCTCATCGCCTTCTAAAAAGACACTGATTCAGGAGTAATAATGAAAATTCATGAGTACCAAGGCAAAGAGCTACTACGCCAATTTAATGTGCCTGTTCCAAATGGCATCCCTGCATTTACTGTTGATGAGGCAGTAAAAGCTGCTGAAACATTGGGCGGCCCAGTATGGGTAGTCAAAGCCCAGATTCATGCAGGTGGTCGAGGTAAAGGCGGTGGCGTAAAGCTAGCCAGAAGTATGGATGAAGTAAAGAAATACGCTTCTGAAATTATGGGTATGCAGTTAAAAACCCATCAAACAGGACCAGAAGGCCAAAAGGTCAATCGCCTCTTAATTGAAGATGGCGCAGATATTAAAAAAGAGTACTACTTCAGTATTGTGACTGATCGTGGCACCCAAAAGAACGTGATCATGGCGTCTAGCGAAGGCGGCATGGATATTGAAGAGGTTGCAGAATCACACCCAGAAAAAATTATTAAAGTGTTTGTCGATCCTCTTATTGGATTAACCGATGCTGACTGCCTAATCATTGCAAATGGAATTGGCGTTCCTGATGCCTCAATTCCAATGGCTAGTGAAGTATTTAAAAATCTTTACAAAACGTATTGGGAAACCGATGCCTCACTAGTGGAAATCAATCCACTAATCTTAGAAGGTAATGGCAAGATCAAAGCGTTAGATGCTAAATTTAATTTTGATCCGAACGCTCTATATCGTCATCCAGAAATCGTAGCGTATCGCGATATTGATGAAGAAGATGCTGCAGAAATTGAGGCTTCTAAGTTCGATTTAGCGTATATCTCACTAGACGGCAATATTGGCTGTTTAGTAAATGGCGCGGGCTTAGCAATGGCAACAATGGACACCATTAAATTGTTCGGTGGCGAGCCAGCCAACTTCCTAGATGTAGGCGGTGGCGCTACAGCAGAGAAGGTTACAGAGGCTTTTAAAATCATGCTCAAGAACAAGAGTGTGGAAGCGATTCTGGTTAATATTTTTGGCGGCATCATGCGTTGTGATGTGATTGCTGATGGCGTAGTTACTGCTTGTAAGGCAGTGAACTTAACAGTTCCTTTGGTTGTGCGAATGAAGGGCACCAACGAAGATCTAGGCAAGAAAATACTTGCAGACTCAGGCTTGCCTATCATTAGCGCCGATTCAATGGCTGAAGCGGCTACGAAAGTAGTTGCTGCCGTTGCTAAAAATAAATAATCAAGGAAATCAATATGTCTATTTTGGTTAACAAAAATACAAGAGTTATTACGCAAGGTATTACTGGAAAAACTGGACAGTTTCATACTGAAAAGTGCCAGGAATACGCAAATGGTAAAAATTGTTTTGTCGCTGGCGTCAATCCTAAAAAAGCAGGCGAGTCTATTTTCAACATTCCAATTTATGGGACGGTGAAAGAAGCTGCCGAGCAAACAGGGGCAACTACTTCGGTTATTTACGTTCCGCCTCCTGGCGCCGCTGCTGCAATCTGGGAAGCAGTTGAGGCTGACTTAGATTTCGTGATCTGCATTACAGAAGGTATTCCAGTTAAGGATATGCTGGAGTTACGTAATAAGATGACAACTAAAGAAGCGGCGGGTGGTAAGAAGACGCTACTGCTGGGCCCTAATTGCCCTGGGATTATTACCCCAGACGAAATTAAGATTGGCATCATGCCCGGCCATATTCATAAGAAGGGCCGCATTGGTGTTGTTAGTCGTTCGGGTACCTTAACTTATGAAGCAGTGGGTCAATTAACATCAATTGGCCTAGGTCAATCGACTGCGGTTGGTATTGGCGGTGATCCCATTAATGGCTTGAAGCACATTGACATCATGAAGATGTTTAATGAAGATCCCGAAACCGATGCCGTCATCATGATTGGTGAGATCGGCGGACCAGACGAGGCAGAAGCTGCGCTTTGGTGTAAGGATAATATGAAGAAGCCGGTAGTTGGTTTTATTGCTGGTGTCACAGCGCCTCCAGGCAAGCGTATGGGCCATGCAGGGGCACTGATCTCTGGTGGTGCAGATACTGCAGATGCCAAGCTTGAAGTGATGGAGGAGTGCGGCTTCAAAGTCACTCGAAATCCGTCAGAAATGGCAGCCTTGCTTAAAGCTATGTTGTAATTGTGGTCTTATGAGTAAATTGACATGCTGATTCGTCGGCATGTCTTTTGTAGCACCCTGTAGTTAAAACTAAAATATTAAGAAATACGGAGACAATATGGATTTTTCAGCATTCTCAGACGCGACATTTTGGGCGGCACTACTCTCAATCATTGTTGCTAACATCCTCTTATCTGGCGACAACGCCGTGGTGATTGCCTTGGCATCACGCAACTTGCCCCCTGCACAACAAAAGAAAGCTATTTTCTGGGGTAGCGCTGCCGCCATTGTTTTGCGCGTTGTACTGACCATTACTGCAGTAGCATTACTGTCATTACCTTACTTAAAAATTGTGGGTGCTTTGCTCTTGCTCTATATCGGCATTCAATTGTTATCCGATAGTGGTGGCGAAGAGGATATGAAAGGCGAGTCCAGTATTTGGGCGGCTATTCGTACGATCTTGATTGCTGACTTAGTAATGAGCTTGGATAACGTCTTAGCAGTTGCTGCTGCAGCTCAAAAAGGCCCGCAAGAAACACAACTTTTACTGTTGATTATCGGTTTAGGTATGTCCATTCCCTTAATCATCTTTGGTAGCGCTATGTTGCTTAAGGTGATGGATCGCTTTCCAGTCATTATTACTTTAGGTGCTGGTCTACTAGGTTTATTAGCCGGCGGTATGCTGGTTGATGATCCTGCGATCAAGGATAGTATTCAGGAAGCGCTTGGCGATGCAAAACTGGCATTTGAGGTCATTGGCGTAGCGATTGTCATCTTGGTCGGTACTTATTTAAAGAAAAAGAATGCTGGCAAACACGCCCATTAAGTATCTTGCGTACTAATCTGAAAAAGCCGGCCCTTAAAGCCGGCTTTTCTGACATTTAAGCACCTTGAATCTGTTCGGTATAGACTGGATGATAAGGTATTTAACCACCGGAGCTTATGGAAATGTCAGTACAAATACAGCAGTCCAAACGGCAACCAAAACAGCAACCAACACAACAAACACAACAAACACAACAAACACAAGGCCAGTCAGAATCAGGCTTCACCCTAATTGAAGTGATGGTGGTAGTTGCCATCATCGGCATCCTTGTTGCCGTAGCGGTACCTCAGTATCAGGATTACATTGCACGCAGTCGCATCGTGGAAGGAATGAACTTATCCTCAAGTGCAAAGTTGGCTGTGACAGAAGCTTTTGCGAGTCGTGGAACGGCGCCGATGAATGAGGCGACAGATGGATCATTTACATTTGTTACCACTCGCAGCGTCAAGCTCATTGAGATTACCCCATCCGGAGCAATTGAGATCGACTATCAAAGTAACGTTGCCCCAGACGGCAAAAATACACTTCACCTTATTCCAACAAATGACCCAGATAGCAATATTCCAAGGATGATTGATTTGTCCAAGCCGGAGGGTACAACTTGGGCTGGAGGATGGTCGTGCAGATCGACTGAAACAAGCTTATTGCCACAGCTTTTACCGTCAGAATGCCGCATTACTGGCAGAAAGTAAGCGCATTAAGTAACTTAATTCAGCAAGTAAAAGGTCACCCTTTGGGTGACCTTTGTTTATCTGAGGTGCACTAGAAACGAAGCATTTAAGCTGCTTTCCACTCCCCAGACTTGCCACCACTCTTTTCTAGTAGGTGAACATCGCCCATGACCATGCCCCTATCAACTGCTTTAGCCATGTCATAAATCGTGAGGAGGGCAACTTGGACAGCGGTGAAAAACCTAATAAAAACAAGCAATTACGAAAAACTTAAAACTTTATAGAGCGCAATTCTACTGGTTTGAATAAATACTATTGGGCCCAATTTGGGCCAGAGATGAATGTACCACGAAGCGTATTTGAACCTTCATACTGGAAGGGGGGGTACCGCATATGCGTTTTAAAAGCACCCTTTTTAATGACCCTATACACCAACTTTTCGGTTTAGGTACTTAAATTTATCTACGCACTAGGTTTTGCACAGTGGGAGAGCATTATTTTGAACGACCTTCATTATCACTGGCTCCTAAAGATATGGCAGCAGAGAGCTTGGAAGGCAATCTGGCTGGAGGTTTGGGGGTAGCAGAGTGGGGGGTTTATACAAAAGCAGTGTTTTTTGAGTGTTTAGGCTAGAAAAACACTGCTTTTAGTTAAAAAGGTTCTTTGCACGATGTTTTGCACGGTGAATTCAACTACGAAGTGCAACTTTGATCAATTAGAGCTAGTGGCTAAGGATATTTTAGTATCCATAGTTTCTAGACCTGCAAGTCAAAGTAGCCATGACCTATCAACACCTTAGCCAAGAAGAACGATATCAGATTTATATCCTCATGAAAGACGGAAAAACCCAAAGCCAGATCGCCCAGCTCATGAATCGACATAAGTCGACCATTGGCCGAGAGCTATCTCGCAATACCGGAGGCAGAGGATATCGACCGAGACAAGCCTGTTTATTAGCAGAGGAACGCTCCCTAGGCTCTCGTAATGCTACCCAAATCACCCCAGCTGATTGGGATCAAACGGTAGAGTACCTACAAGACCAATGGAGCCCTGAGCAAATCGCAGATGTTGTAGGGATTAGCCATGAGACCATCTATCGCCATGTTTATGCTGATAAAGCCGCTGGTGGCACTCTTTACCAGCAGTTACGCTGTCAAAAGAAACGTAAAAAGCGCTATGCCAGTGGCCGGGATCGACGAGGCCAGATCGTAGGCAGAAGGCCGATTAGTGAGCGCCCAGAGCATATTGAAGCCAGATCTCAAGTCGGTCACTGGGAAGGCGATACCGTGATTGGGGCAGCGCACAAACAAGCTATTGTGACCTTAGTGGAGCGCAAGAGTGGTTATGCTGTTCTAGCCAAAGTACCCAATAAAACTTCGACCCTGGTAGGTAACGCCATTATTGAAGGACTGGCCCCCTATCAAGCTAAGGTCAAAACACTAACTTATGACAACGGAAAGGAATTTGCCGAGCACGCCCGGATTGATACAGCACTGCAATCCACCACCTACTTTGCTGATCCTTTTGCCAGTTGGCAACGCGGTTCTAATGAAAACTTCAATGGCTTACTAAGGCAATACATCCCCAAAAAGAGGCCTTTATCCACCGTAACTGATGAGGAGCTTAGAATGATTGAAAGCAAGCTTAATAACCGACCTCGTAAGAGGTTGGGATTTAAAACCCCCAATGAAGTGTTTATGCAGTCCTTAAACCGTGTTGCACTTCGTGTTTGAATCTACGCACCATTAATAGGCAGATTTTATAAAATATTTATTAGCTGTACAGCTAACTAGTGATATTATTTTTGAAAATAATTGAAGTGAAAAAAATAACTATTATTAGGTGTTGAAATGAAATTAAAGAATATTTTCTTAGTGTTAATGCTGTCTAGTGCGGCTATATTTTCTGGTGGAATAAAGGCGCAAACTTGTACTGGTGGCACTACTACTGTGTCAAGCTCCATTTCAGGCAAGCAAAGTATCACCTCCGACAATCTTTGTTTTACAGTTACCTCCACAGGATCTATTAACAATAACAGTGAATATGGGATAGCTAGCGAAGGTAAAACAGGACTTGTAATTATCAATAATGGGGATATTTTAAATAGTGGCAACACCCTAGATGGAATTTGGAATAACTCCTCGGGCAGCATTAGCTTACTTAATAATAATGGCAGGATTATAGGTGGTAGCTCTGGCGTATATAACGATCCAGGTTCATTGATTGGCACTCTAAATAATACTGGCACGATTACAGGACTTACTGAGGGAATTAATAACAATGGCACAATTACCAACCTTAATAATGCTCAAGGGGTTGGCAACACAAACGGTGCGTTAACTTATAAAGGTGCCCTACCCACAAACTACAACATCATCATCAACTCCGCCATTAACTATGGACAGTTATCAGGTATCAGCGTTACAGGCTCTACCAACTTTGGAATCTACGCTGGTGGAGTCAACGGAGTAGCCGCCTCGGTTATTGCAAAAGGCACTTACTCAAGAGTTCTCTCTGGCATGACGTCTGCTAATCTGGCTGGCACTACTGCAGGTAATTACAACGGTTTTACTTGGCGCCTAAATAACTCTTCTGGCAGCATTTGGGACTTAATTGTTACAGGCGCTTCAACCACCGATACCTAAGCCTCCCTAGCCAACACCGCATCAGCCCTTCAAAATACTTACACCCTACAAAACTCCGTACTATCCAATAGCTTTAGTTACGACTGTGATGTATTTGGTGATAACAATGTGTGCGTAAGTGCTGGTGGACGTAATACTGCGGTATCAGCAGCCAATGGTTTAAACAATACGAGTGGTTTATTAATCGCTGCTTACAGAGTCAAACCTAGTATTCGTATTGGTGCCTATGCTGACCAGAACCTCTCAGTAAACAACGCAGGATCCACAGTAAACCTAGGTAACAACACCCCACTCATTGGCGTATTCGGTGCTTGGAATGAGCGTTTAGATGGCACTGGTACGGAAGTCAAAGTAACAGCCGCTTATGGACAAAAGAACACCACAGTAACTCGTAGTGTTGTTGGTACCAGTGAAGCTGGCTCTGGTGGTTCACAGTTAAACAGTCAAGGTGCACAAGCTGTTGTGAAGTATGGCTTTGGTGTGGCTGACAATGTCATCGTTAGTCCATACGCTGGTGTTCGTTATACCCAGAACAATATGGGTGGCTATACAGAAGGTACTAGTACAGCAGTCACAGCACCACTTACTTACTCAGCACTTAATACCAACGCTACAACCGCATTAGCTGGTGTGGGTGCTAGGTATAACGGCATTCCACAAACAACCTTAATGGCAAGTGCTGGTGTAGAAACAGATACCAATACAGCGAACGGTTCTTACTCTGCTACAGGAGTGACTGGTTTAACCCCAATTAACTTCAACAGTAATCCAGTTAAAACTCGTCCAACAGCTTCTATTGGTGCTTACTATGATGTTGCTAAGAATCAACGCTTAGGAGTGACTGGTATTTACAGACAAGAAGCGTATCAAGGAGTGAGTACTACAACAGTGATGGCTACTTATACGGTGGGTTTGTAAGGATTAGTTAAGATAGCAATAGATCGCATTATTTAGTCTAGATAACCACCTTAGGGTGGTTTTTCTTTAGGTAGTGTTTTTGATAGTGCTTGAACAAGTTGCTCTGGGTCATTTAGGTCAAGCTTAGCCAGCACCCCCTTAGGTTTACGCCCATTAGTATTGGTCCCATCAAATAACCCCACATGATTACCAATGAGCTCTAAGTAATAAAACATAGTTGACTTCTCACTACGCTCAGCTTTTGCTTCTAAAGTCTCTTCACCATGCTTATAGTGGGCTGCTCGTATCTTTGCTTTGCCTTCTTTTGTTTTTGGCCCAGTACTTCTACCGCCATGGCTTGAGCATACTGCCTTGCCATTCAGAGCAGGTTTAGCACACTGCAGCTTTGTTCGAGATGACTGGGCTTTACAACGCCGACAAATTATCTTGCCACCAGCAGTAACTAATAAAGGCTCAGGGTTTTTAATCATATTTGCACCTTAATAAAGGGGTCAGGCAGGCGGCCTTTAAAGTTAACCGCCATACCTATGACCGAGCCTTATCGATTCTTTTGCAAAGTGCAGGGAGTGCATACTTTTGTATCAAAATAAAAAACCTTTTTAATAATCTTTCATGGAAGACTTTCTAGAAAAACGATAAAACCTGCACTACCTGCACTGGTTCAAAAATACTACCTACTTCTTTAAATTCAACTAACTTTATGCCTGAGTAATAGCGCTTCCCATTGGATGGCAGTTGTCTTGCTCCACGCTCTTTAAGTTTTTGGGTAAGCCGAATCTTTGAGAGTGGATTAGTCCCGTTTGCACGACACCAATTTTGGTAATAAAAGTACACATCTGCCTCAATTGCTCGAGCCGTAGCGTCAAATTCAATTTTTTCCGTCAAGAAATGTCCAAGCAAGTCAGATTCTGTTCTGTATTCAGAGCTTTCTTGTTTGATGGTTTGGCATATAGCTAAGCCACCCTTATGCCACTGAACAGCGCCCTCAACAATCCATGCCAATATGCCATCAGCCTCTTGGATTAACTTTTCTTCAAGATTGGGGTCTCTTTCAGCCTCTGCAAACTTACGGGCAAATGGGATTACAACTAACCTACGCCAAATGCCATCATCATCTTCTTTGACTACTGGCTTATGGTTTGTTTTTAGCCACACCTTACCCGAGGGCTTATAGGTCATATGGTCTTTATATAAAGCTCTGGCACTAATTGCCTCTCTACCTGCCAAAAGCTTTACTACTTGCTCATCAAGGCGGTCTCCGCTTTGCATTTCATTAAGCGATATATAGCGATAACCAGCCAAACCAGCAATGTCTGAGCGAGGGCTACTATCATCATCCCGCCTGGCTTTTAGAAGGCTAGGGGAGCCTGTTTTCCCATATCCACCTGCAATATGTTGAATGACATTGGACATCACACTTTTGCCATTTGCACCAAATCCATAGCAAATCACCATGATTTCCTCGGTCACGCTGCCCATACTGGACGCTGGGGTGGCGCTGATAAGATAAACCTACAGAATTTACCAAGTAGAGGGGCAAACGGAGGGAAGTTGAAGAAGGCTATCATGGCGCCTAAAGGGTACTTAATGATTGATGCTGACTCAGCTCAGATTGAAGCAAGAGTGCTAGCGTGGCTAGCAGGACAAGACGATTTAACGGAGGCATTTAAAAATGGACAGGATATTTACAGCATCATGGCATCTGCTATATACGGCAAGGAAGTTAGTGAAATCACAAAGGAGGAAAGGTTCGTGGGTAAGACGACTATCCTCGGGGCGGGTTAGAGCATTGGCGCTCCGAAATTCCAAACGCAACTCAAAACGTTTGGTACGGAAATTGACGAAGGGGAAGCTCGCCATATTATCGACGTATACCGCAGAACCTATTCAATGATCCCTAAACTTTGGGAACAAGCGGGTAAAACAATTGAGGCGATGGCCGGTAATCAGACCACAGTGTTAGGTAATGATTGTATTCAAGTAATGGGCACAGAGGGTATTTTGATGCCTAATGGCCTGTATCAACGTTACCCAAATCTAAACAAAACCATAGATGAGGCCGGTAAGAACCAGTATGTCTACAATGCGAAGCGTGGGATCAATAAAATATATGGCGGTAAGCTAGTAGAGAATATATGTCAGGGGTTGGCACGAAGTATTATTGGGGAACAGATGGTACGTATTGCGTCAAAGTATCGAGTGGTATGGTAATCATCCCCTAGCTTAACTTGATTTAAAAGTAGAATTTCTATGTAGTTTGATTTAAAGGAAATTCTATGAAGACCTCCCGATTTACCGATAGCCAAATCATGGCCATCCTCAAACAAGCCGAATCTGGCGTGCCAGCCCCAGAACTGTGCCGTGAGCACAATATTAGCGTTGCTAGCTTCTATAAGTGGCGCTCTAAATACGGCGGTATGGATGCTTCTATGATGTCCCGCGTTAAAGAGTTAGAGCTTGAAAATGCCCGCCTAAAGAAGATGTACGCCGAAGTCCAACTCCAGGCGGATGTCTTAAAGGAAGTTCTGCAAAAAAAGTAACTCGGCCATCTCGCCGCCGCGAGATGGCCAGCCAAGAAGTAAAAAAGGGTCGTATGAGCATCCGCTTAGCGTGCGACACCTTTGTCATTAGCCAGACCTGCTATCACTATAGCCCCAAGCTGTCGACTGACAATGCCCTCATTGCCGATTGGCTGGTTCGTCTTACTCACAATCAACGTAACTGGGGCTTTGGTCTTTGCTACCTGTTCTTGCGTAACGTGAAGGGATTTAAATGGAATCACAAACGGGTTTATCGGATCTATAAGGAACTAGAGCTCAATTTACGCATCAAACCCCATAAACGCTTGGTTCGGGAAAAGCCTTTACCACTAGCTGTACCCCAAGGCATTAATGACACTTGGTCGATTGATTTTATGCATGATCAGTTGCACGACGGCAGAACCATCCGCCTTTTTAATGTGATCGATGACTTTAATCGAGAGGCCTTGGCCATTGATATTGATTTTTCCATGCCCGCAGTACGAGTGATCCGGTCACTCGATCAAATCATTGAATGGCGTGGCAAGCCCTTAAAAATACGTTGTGACAATGGCCCCGAACTCGTAGGAAACATCCTGACTGTATGGGCTGCTAAACATCAGATAGAGATGAGTTACATCCAACCAGGTAAGCCACAACAAAATGCCTATATTGAACGCTATAACCGTACGGTGAGATATGACTGGCTTAATCAATACCTCTTTGAATCGATTGATGAAGTACAAGATTTTGCAACCCACTGGATGTGGACCTACAATCACGAAAGACCCAATATGGGTTTAGGAGGAATTACTCCTAAACAAAAACTAGCAATTGCAGTACCAGCCTCTACTTTTAGCTTAGGTTAAAAAGGGGATGATTACCGTATTGACAGTGCATGATGCAGTAGCGTGTATTGTTAAAGAGGCAGAAGTAGAAGAGGCTATGGCCTATGTTATAGAGTGTATGAAGTGGGTTCCGCAATGGGCGGAAGGGTTGCCTTTAAATTGTGAGGCAGGGTACGGCAGAAATTATGGGGAATGTTAAAATAGATTATTCAGTATATTACTTAGAAGCACTAAAAGAAATCAAAGCGGCGCATGATGCGCTGGTTAATCAAAACTTTGTGAAAGCACACGATCATTGTTTAAATGCCCAGGCAGAAGTACGGTTGTTAAGTACATCAGTTAAAAGCTGGATACCAGTGGAGGAAGCATGAAAACTAAATTTGATCTAAAAGAAGATATAGCTAAAATATGGGCAGTAAAAGATCAAGTTGATATGTTGTATCGTTGGCACGGTGATGGCTACTTATACGGTGGGTTTGTAAGGATTAGTTAAGATAGCAATAGATCGCATTATTTAGTCTAGATAACCACCTTAGGGTGGTTTTTCTTTAGGTAGTGTTTTTGATAGTGCTTGAACAAGTTGCTCTGGGTCATTTAGGTCAAGCTTAGCCAGCACCCCCTTAGGTTTACGCCCATTAGTATTGGTCCCATCAAATAACCCCACATGATTACCAATGAGCTCTAAGTAATAAAACATAGTTGACTTCTCACTACGCTCAGCTTTTGCTTCTAAAGTCTCTTCACCATGCTTATAGTGGGCTGCTCGTATCTTTGCTTTGCCTTCTTTTGTTTTTGGCCCAGTACTTCTACCGCCATGGCTTGAGCATACTGCCTTGCCATTCAGAGCAGGTTTAGCACACTGCAGCTTTGTTCGAGATGACTGGGCTTTACAACGCCGACAAATTATCTTGCCACCAGCAGTAACTAATAAAGGCTCAGGGTTTTTAATCATATTTGCACCTTAATAAAGGGGTCAGGCAGGCGGCCTTTAAAGTTAACCGCCATACCTATGACCGAGACAAATTTCTGTATTACACAAAAAGAAAAGACTGTCTGACGTATATCCCGCCAAAGCGGGGATAACGTCTTTAGACGTAGTAAATATGAGGCGGGCTTAAACCTATTGCCATTATGGGTTTGAAGTCCGCCCATACCACCCAACAAAAAGCGATCTAGAGAAAGTGGGCACCAATCTTTATAAATCATAGCTGTGAAGTCCGTTTTTATTGTTAAGTGCAGATTTGCTTTGGCGGGCTGATTGGCGATCATGATTTAAGCAACCCTTAATACCTCTTTAACTTGTTTTGGCAGATGGTGTAGCTCGCGCTCTTCCTCCGTGATTGAGTGAATTATTAATTCGCCTCTATCAATCAAATCCTTCACCGCATCTCTAATTTTCCCCTTACTTGCTTTAAAGTCCTCATCCTTCCCTGAGAGTGCATCTAAATTATTTTTTGTTGTGAATAGATGTTTAGCTAGATGGGCTTTAATTTGTGAGCTTAATCGTTGATTTGCTGTTAACTTTCCGGTTGAGATTGGTATAAATAACTGCACAGGCTCAAATACAACGGTGTGGAATTTAAGACTAAAAACCTTTTTAAGCCATAAACCATCTGTGATTTCACCATAGCTATTTTTAGCAACTCCAAGGCGTACATAATCCTTATGAAGTCCTTCGAGGCCAAATTTCTTAGCTTGTTCAGTGGACATATGTGTCATTCCGGACATTTGCCTTGTTGCATTTTCAAAAGCCAATGAGCCGACTGCAAAACCCTGTCCTACACTATCTGCATTGATATTGGCCTTGCTAACGTGGGCAGCAAGCACTACGGCAGCCCCTGTAGCCTCAACTATTTTGTTTGCCTCTAGACAGATTGAGGTCGAGGTTTCTGAGGAATTCAGGTCACCAGATGTAAATCCTTGGGTATGATCAAAAATAACTAAGCCATCTTTTAGTCCAAATTCTTCTAAAAGTTGAAGAATTTTCTCAGTCATCCCCGAACCTGTATATTGCTTTCCACTGATAAGGGTCAGTCGAGCATCCTTTCCTATAAAAGAAATTGCCCTAAAGTTTTCAATGGCTTTCTCTCTGTCTTGCAGTGACCAACTATCAACTATGGCGCTAAACTTGCGATCAATTTCTTCTTGCGTCTCCTCGCAAAAGAACATCGCTACTTTTTGCTGTGTAAGGGGGTGCTGATTCCAAGCTTTTCCTGCTGCTAAATGAATGCCGATGGACATTAAGACAGAAGTCTTACCAACCCCACCTAAGGCAACTAAAGAGGAGAGTGCCTTTGAGGGGAAAAGTCTCGTACCTATACAAATATTAGGGCCTACAAATGTTCTAGCCGTCATTCCTTGAGGATGATAGGTGGGCTGGTAATTATCATGATGAAGAAATGAGATGCCAGAATTAGTGTTTTTAGATTCTTGTTTTACATGCGGTGATTCGGCTCCTTCAAAAGCCTTTTTGATAGTGATTTCCCCATAAGTCTGTGCCCCACGTTTTGAGTCCCACTTGACTCTATAGAGTTTAGAGTACCTAAATGCAGTATCTGCCTCAGATGTACTCAATCCCTGCCTTACAAAATATCCTATGAGAGCTAAATCTCCAGCTGAATGGTCATTGTCATATTTGGATAGGTCGCCGTTAAATAACTCTTTATATTGCTTATCTAGTAGAGCATTAGCCATAAAAATTTGAGATAGTTTTAACTTTAAATCCATTGACAGCTCAAGAACTGACCCGCTTGTACCGCTGGAGTAGTCTTGTTTATTTGTCTGCAATGAACTGGATGGTAGCAACTTTAAAAAAGAGTCTGTCAAATGTTGACCTTGAATGAGTTGATAGTTCATTGCGCAACCTTTTTAGCTGAGATAACATTACCTGTAACCGTTAAAAAGCGTACATCGTCATATATTTCTAAGCCGCCTTGCTTTTTTCTACAGTCAACCGGAAGCTTTCCGTAAACAAATAGTCTGTAACCATTTCCGCTAGGTGATATTTCGCAATAAGCACCTTCTGAAATAGCGCCATCAACCCATTCTTTAATTTCTGGTCTTAGTTTGAAAAGTTCCTCCGCATCATCAATATCTATCCCAATGATTCCATTGCCGGTTAGAAGTACACCCACTCCCGTGTAACTTCCCGCCTCATAGGCTGCCTTAGCCTGTTCGTAGGTAATAAACTTTCCCGGCTGATTTGAGCCCACCTTATTGCCAGTTAGCGGGTTAATTGGCGCTTTATTAAACTTGCCAATCTTTCCCTCTCGTGGCTCAGCCTTCCATACCGCCCACCCTTGCTTCTTTAGTGCTTCAGGGATATTTTTAAATAGCGGTTTTAGCCAGGTCGCTTCATTACTTTTTGCATTTATTGACACGATTAATTCCTTAAGTTATTCATAACAGGATTCATTTTTATATGTTTTTTAAGGGTGCACAATGATAAAAATAATAACTTCCTATAAAGATGTATTGAGGAACTTTTCTTAATTAATTCATTTAGTTATGTATTTTTTTGATAGATGTTTTAATACAACAAATTTTTTTTCACCCTAACTTCTCGGCAAGCAATTCTGGATTTGGGTGATAGTACCTTTTTAGCATAGCCAAGCTTTTGTGCCCTGATACTGCCGATAGTTCAATCAAGTTAGGAAGCTTCTCAGCAAGCCTAGTAATCGCCATATGGCGTAGGTCATGGAAGTGGATGTCTTTTATTTCAGCTGCCTTACGTGCTCTATTAAAAGCTTGCGATACAACTTCATGAGTTATCGGAAAGACTGGCCCATTTATGTTTCTTGGAAGTCCTCTAAGGATTTCTATCGCTGTAGTCGATAGTGGCACTATGCGCCTGTCACCATTCTTTGTAATGAGCAAGGTTGCGGTGCGCTTGAGAAGATTAATTTGCTCCCAGTGCAGTGATAACAGCTCGCCTCTTCGCATTGCGGTCTCAAGCGCCAACCTTACTAGGGGTTGCATCCAAATACTTTTTTGTCTGACAGGTCTTAAAGCCTCCATCAGCCTATGCCATTCATCATCACTTAGCATGCGACTTCTACTTAATGTCCCCACCGGTCTTTTAACCAGAAGTACGGGGTTACTGATATTGATACCCCATTCTCGTCTTGCGTGATTGATGATTGAGGAGAAGTAGGCTAACTCTCTAGTAACTGTACTGGGCGCAATTTCTTTTAGTCGCTCATCTCTATATTGGGCAATCTTTTGCGGTGTTAGAGCAACCATATTGAGCTGTGCTATCGGCTTTCTGGCTAGGGCTCTTAATCGTATCGAATCGGCAGTACCACCTCGCATCGTAGGTAGCACCTCCAAGGTATAGCGCTCTATGAGATCTTTAAATGTCGTGCGCTCTGCGAAGGCGTGATTAACAAAGCTGCCCTTATCTAACTCAACTTCAACTTGCTTTGCCCAGCGCTCTGCATCTACTTTGTGAATAAAGGTCTTGGTGACAGGGATTTGCCCCTGATGTCTCACCCGTGCTTGCCATCTACCATTACTTCTTTTGCGAAACGTTGCCATCTTTTCTGCCTCTTGTTGGGACAGAATTGGGCCCTAGCTGTTTTATGCTTCCTTTTGCTTGTGCTTTAGTTAGTGACCACTTAAGCTGCTTTCCACTCCCCAGACTTGCCACCACTCTTTTCTAGTAGGTGAACATCGCCCATGACCATGCCCCTATCAACTGCTTTAGCCATGTCATAAATCGTGAGGAGGGCAACTTGGACAGCGGTCAGTGCCTCCATTTCAACACCAGTAGGTCCGGTAGTTTCTGCTCTTACTTGGCAGGTGATGCTGTTTTCTACTGCCTGAAGTTCGAACTCGAGACTGACATGGGTTAACGCCAGAGGATGGCATAGAGGAATTAAATCGGAGGTTTTTTTAGATGCCTGAATACCTGCAATCCGAGCAATTCCAAGGACATCCCCTTTTTTATGGGTGCCTGCCGCAATCATTTGGAAGGTCGCAGGAAGCATCGTAATCTTGCCGGTAGCAAGGGCAATTCGGTGTGTATGGGGCTTATCGCCAACATTGACCATATGGGCTTGCCCACTGGCGTCAAAATGAGTTAGTTTGTTCATAGGATAAGTTTTACCATATAGGGATGCAAGTCATAAACACTTCACCAAAATCATCTACTTTTAAGCGCATTGTGGCCTGCCAATTGATGCTGGCCTTGGCTTGGCCTAGTGTTGGCGTTGTTTATGCCGCTGGGACGGCTTCATCGACTGTGACAGGCGACGTTTCAGTTCAGGGAGATTCGGCTGCCTTGCAAAACTTAGGAAGAGCTGTTCAGTCTCCAGATGCCCACTCTGCTAACTTACCAACTCGAAATGCACTTCAGGTTCAAGAGACTTTTATATTGCCTGATATGGGTGATCCCGGAGGTGACTCATTAAGTAGATTGGATGAGAAGAAGTATGGCGAGATGATCATGCGCCAAATTCGTCCGGATGTGGACTACTCTAATGATTTGCCAATTTATGACTACTTAAATCAAATGGAACGCCGCTTATTACAAGCGGCTAAGCGCTTGCAATTGGGGGGTGCTAATGATCAGGGTGGCAGTGCCTATAACTTCGAAGTCTTTGCAGTGAAAGACAGCAGCATTAACGCATTTGCTTTACCTGGTGGTTTTATTGGTTTTCATACGGGGTTATTGGTAAGTGCTGAATCAGATTCAGAGGTAGCCTCGGTGATGGGCCATGAAACAGGTCACGTATTACAGCGTCACTTAGCTCGTCAGATGGATAAGCAGACAACGAACACGATGATTGCCCTTGCAGGTATTTTGTTGGGCGCGTTAGCTGCCTCGCGTAATCCTGGTGCAGCATCTGGTCTCATGCAGGGTGGTCAAGCAGTTGCCATCAATAACCAGCTATCGTATTCCAGGGATGCGGAGCGTGAAGCGGATCGAATTGGCTTTCAGATTTTGGCCGCCAGTGGATATGACGTCAATGGTGCGCCTGGCTTTTTTCAGCGCCTACAAAAAGCGACGGGAATTATGGACAACGGAGTGCCATCCTATGTTCGTACTCACCCATTAACAACGGACCGTATTGCGGATATGCAAGATCGGGTGCGCAATATTCCCAGCAGAAATGTACCTACGGCGGTAGAGTTTTACTTAATTAAAGCGCGTGCCCGTATGGAACAATCTGGTACTTCAAGTGGTATGTACGACCTTAAAAATGTGTTTGATAGTTTAAGTAAGCAGTCCAGTCCGGGCAAGCAGATGGAAGGTTTTTATGGATTAGCTTTGATTGCTCAAAAGCAAGGCCGACTGGATCAGGCTACGGGCTATCTACAGCAAGCACGTAAGCTAGCCAATAGTGCCAGCGCACCAGGCTCTCCCATTCAGAGTCAAAGTCTTTCTTTAGACATCACCAGTTCAGAGTTGGCCTTAGCCAAGGGAAAGAACGAGGAGGCTCTGCAGTTAGCTCAGGCAACCTTGCGCGCTTACCCACAGTCTTATGCCGCGGGTGCAGCCATGATGAATGCCTATCTCAAGCTAGGGCGAACAAATGACGCAATTGTGTGGCTTAAAGCGCGCACGAGATTGCAGCCAAATGAGGTGGTGTGGTGGACGATGCTTTCGAAGGCCTACGATCAGGCAAATAATGTCCCCATGCGGCACTACGCTTTAGGGGAAAAATATGCGCTTGAAGGCGCTTGGCCATCGGCTATTGAGCAATTAAAAATAGCCAGATCATCTGGTGGTGCTGATTTTTATCAAGGGTCTAGCATTGATGCACGACTTCGAGAAATGCAAAAGCAGTATCGAGAAGAGTTAAAGGAGCAAGGTAAAAATCTACCCGGCTAATTCTGAATAGGCGTCTTGATAAAGTGAAAGCGCCCACTTAATTCTGCAGAATGAATGGGTTCAATTGGGAGAGGGCAGTCTTGCCAAGTCCAGACACCTTTGAAGCTACAAGCATCTTCTTGTACCTGGGATTGGCTAGAGAACAAATCTAAATCATGATCATGTAGCAGTGCTACTGCAAGGGATTCTGTTTTGGTAAACCGGCTCTGCGTTGAGGCGTTGAGCTCAGTGGAGATCATTTGCTCTATTAAGCCGATGATGTAAACGTTACCCACTTCATCGCAAAGAGCGCTCTGGGGTTTTATGGGGGTGTTGCATTGCGTTAGTATTTTTAAGTGAGTGATACCGGGATAAATGCGGGCAATCCATGGTGTTGCATCTAGAGTAACAAACACCCGTTGTGGGCCATTCTGAAAAAAATGTCTTCCCGAGGTGTCTCGTGCATAGTTTCTGGCAATGTATTCATTCAGTGTGGTGTGTTCAATCACTTTGCCTGGCAATCCATTCGCTTGCGCATACTCATCGCGCATACGCCATTGACCTCGACGATCCAGTGCTAACCACCCAAAGCAATCGGCTACCTCTGACCACTTGATGAGAGACCGGAGTACCTGCTCATCCATTATTAATGAAGTCCGTGCGGGGTAGAAGGAGCATCAAAAGTTTCTTCAGTCGAATGGCTTGCGTGAAGGTGGGCAATGCGCCAGCCTTGACTATCCTGCAGCAACACCAAGGTAATATTCAGAAAAAATGCCGCCTCGATTTGATCGGGTCTTAGGTGAACAGCTTCGGTCGTATCGTACACAGCAGCGCCCAGAACCGAGTGACTAATACAAGCGATGGGCTCTAAAAAGAGCGCCTGTTTATCGAGCAAGCGCTCTAGTCCTGCCCGAATTTCTGCATGCCCGCTCAAGCGTTGGCCTTCTGGCAAAACGCAAGTGATGGAGTCATCGTCAAGCCAAATGGCCAGGGCACCTTTGACGTCACGATTCTTAAGAGCCTCACGCCAAGCATCTACTACTTCATCAGCATTCTGAAAGAGTCTAGCAAGTTTAGACATGGGCTAACTTTCTAATGTTTGGATAGCGGTTAATACGGCTTGTGGAGAAATCTCTTTCAAACATTTGAGATGACCTAATGGGCATACTCTTTGATGACATGGGCTACATGGTAGATTGAGCCATATTACTTTAGCCCTCTCTGATAAGGGGGGCGTATGGTTCGGATCGCTTGAGCCAAAAATCGCTACCTGTGGCACCTTCAGTGCTGCACCAATGTGCATCAGTCCAGAGTCATTACTGATGAGGGTTTTACTCATACCGATCAGAGCAATCGCCTCATCCAGTTGTGTTTTGCCACACCAGTTATGAAGTTGAGGGTGATGACTTGCTTGGGCTTGAATATGGTCTGCTAAAGCATGGTCAGCCGGACTACCTAAAAGAATGATTTGGGCTTCTGGCCTGCTGGCGATTAATTGTTTGGCAAGATTGGCAAAGTGATCTGTTGGCCAGCGCTTGGTGGAGCCATACTCTGCACCGGGACAAAATACGTAAATTGATTTTTGATCAATGCCAGCCTGAGCTAATTTAGCTATGACAGTCTGCTTTGCATGAGTCGATACATTCAGTATTGGATTGGCTGAATGACTCGACTGGACTTTGAAGGCATCAAGTGCACCACCTAAAGCAAGGTAGTGCTCTGCCATTGGCGGGCGATTCTGCTTACGGGGATTGTCAAAAGCAACATTGATTAAGCCAAAGCGCATCTCACCTCGATAGCCAATTCGGAAAGGGATATTCGCTAGCCAGGGAATAAGACCAGACTTTAGGCTATTGGGTAATACAAAGCAGGCTTCATATTGCTCTTTTTCTAACTGCTTAGCCAGTTGCTTTCGTAGGCTCCATTGCAGTTTTTTGTGTTCGAGCTTCGCTTCAATGACCTGGTTAACTTCAGTGCAGGCTTGATAGATGGGCGCAACCCAGGGACTAGCTAAGACATCCATCTTTGAATCTGGATACCTTGCCTTCAGGTCAGCCATCAGAGGCTGGGACATTACAGCATCACCAATCCAATTTGGCGCGATGATCAGAATACGATTCATATAAAGTACCCCGATACAGCGCCCCAAGGTTGAGGGGCGCTAATGGGTCTAGTGCCCGTGGAGCTCGGTACCTGGGATGAGTTTGTACTCAGTGCCACAGTAGGGGCATTTTGCATCCCCCGTTTTCGCTACATCTAAAAATACCCGTGGATGAGAATTCCAGCTTGGGGTTTGATTAGTGGGGCAATGCAGAGGGAGATCCTTACCATCGATCATGACCACAGGTGATTGACTCATACTCTTATTCCCTATTTCACTATTACTTAACGTAGGTCAGCCAAGATTGATATTGGTCACTTCTACCGTAAACAGCATCAAAGTAAATTGCCTGAATTTTCTCGGTAATCGAACCGCGCTTACCATCACCAATCGTACGATCATCCAACTCGCGAATCGGCGTCACTTCAGCAGCAGTACCAGTAAAGAATGCTTCGTCAGCAGAATAAACTTCATCACGCGTAATGCGCTTTTCACGCAACTCCAGGCCCAGATCTTTGACAATCTGAATGATAGAAGCACGGGTAATGCCATCTAGGCAGGAGGCTAGGTCTGGTGTGTAGACAATGCCATCACGCACCATAAATATATTTTCACCAGAGCCTTCAGAGACGTAACCTTCAGTATCTAGCAAGAGTGCCTCATCATAGCCATTGGCAGTGACTTCTTGATTAGCCAAAATAGAGTTGATGTAGTAGCCAGAAGCTTTGGCGCGCACCAATGAAGAATTCACAAAGTGACGGGTAAAAGATGAGGTTTTTACGCGGATGCCTTTATTTAGACCATCTTCACCCAAATAAGCGCCCCATTCCCAGGCTGCAATCGCTGTATGAATGGTGTTCCCTTTTGGTGAAATACCTAATTTTTCAGAGCCGATAAAAATAATGGGGCGGATGTAGCAAGATTTCAACTCATTGCTATTAACGACATCGATAATGCCGCTGGTAATTTGCTCAGGTGTGTAAGGCATATTCATCTGGAAAATCTTCGTCCCATTGAATAAGCGCTTTACATGCTCAGGCAGACGAAAAATAGCGGTACCTTTAGGGGTGTTGTAGGCACGAATACCCTCGAAAACACCCATTCCGTAGTGGAGACTGTGGGTTAGCACATGAACGTTGGCTTCACGCCAAGGAACAAGCTTCCCATCGGACCAAATAAAACCATCGCGGTCGGACATCGACATGTTTTCTACCTTTTGTTTCTAATAAATAGGGTTAATCGAGGTATTTAGCCGGCGGGATTTTGGCCCCAGAGCCATAAATACGTCCAAGCCCTTATTGTAGAGCAGATGGAGCACTTTCTTTGGCCTGGCTTTGGGGTTCAACAGCCCGGACGATTTAGAATGGGGTAATCCTGATAAATCAGCCAATTTACCCAAATTACCTACTCTCATGCCTGAATTCTCTTTTAAAGTAAAACGACTCAATGAATTGGCACAGGCGGGTCTTTTAAAGGGGAAGCGGGTTTTCATCCGTGCTGATCTCAACGTTCCCCAGGATGAGATGGGTAACATCACCGAAGACACCCGAATTCGGGCGTCCATGCCTGCGGTACAAATGTGTTTGGATGCCGGTGCTGCCGTAATGGTGACTTCCCACTTAGGGCGTCCAACAGAGGGCCAATTTAAGCCTGAGGACAGCCTAGCTCCTGTAGCCGATCGGATTGCCTCGATCTTGAATCGCAAAGTACCGCTTATTAGTGATTGGGTCGGGGGCAGTTTTGAAGTCAAGCCAGGTGAGCTGGTTTTATTGGAGAACTGTCGCCTCAATGAAGGTGAAAAAAAGAATAGTGATGCGCTAGCAAAGAAGATTGCTGCTCTATGTGATATCTACGTCAATGATGCGTTTGGTACTGCACACCGTGCAGAAGCAACAACCTATGGTGTTGCTAAATTTGCAGCCATTGCTTGCGCAGGCCCATTAATGGCGGCAGAGTTAGATGCCTTGAGTCGTGCGTTGGCCAATCCGAAGCGCCCTCTTGTGGCGATTGTTGCCGGCTCAAAGGTGTCTTCTAAGTTGACAATTCTTAAAGCGCTGGCTGACAAAGTGGATGAATTAATTGTGGGCGGTGGTATTGCCAATACCTTTATGTTGGCCAAGGGGCTGCCGATTGGTAAATCCTTAGCTGAGCCAGATTTAGTAGAAGAGGCTAAAGAGATTATGGCGATTATGGAAAAGCGGGGTGCGCATGTTCCTATTCCGGAGGATGTCGTTGTCGCTAATGAGCTCTCACCTTTGGCTCGTGCGAACCGCGTTCCTGCCGATCAAGTAGCTGATGACGATATGATTTTGGATATTGGGCCTAAAACAGCTGCGCGTTTATCGACGATGCTTGCCCATGCAGGTACGATTGTTTGGAATGGTCCATTAGGTGTATTTGAGATTGACCAATTTGGTGGTGGTACCAAAATGTTGGCAGCAGCTATTGCCCACTCCCCTGCATTTTCTATTGCGGGTGGCGGTGACACTTTAGCGGCAATTGCTAAGTACGGTATTGAGAATCAAGTGGATTACATTTCTACTGGAGGGGGCGCTTTCTTGGAGTTTTTAGAAGGCAAGACCCTGCCAGCCGTTGCGGTACTAGTTGAACGAGCGAAAGAATAACGATGTTACGAGCAACAAAAATTATTGCCACCTTAGGGCCGGCATCTGAAAAACCAGAAGTACTGCGAGGTATGATTCTTGCCGGTGTGGACGTAGTCCGCATGAATTTTTCACATGGCACTGTGGCAGATCACAAGGCGCGACATGATTTAGTGCGGAGTATTTCTGCTCAAGTAGGCAAAGAAGTCGGCATCATGGCTGACTTACAGGGCCCTAAAATTCGCGTTGGTAAATTTGTTGATAACAAAATCCTACTAATAGAGGGTGATCAATTTATTTTAGATGTCGCTTGTCAGGTGGGCAATCAAGAGCGCGTAGGGCTTGACTACAAAGAGTTGCCCAGTGATGTTAAGTCAGGCGACCGTCTCTTATTGAATGATGGTTTAGTAGTCTTACAGGTGCAGAGTGTTCAGGGTGGTGAGATATTCACACGCGTAGAGCAGGGCGGGCCACTCTCTAACAACAAGGGTATTAATCGTGCTGGCGGCGGCTTAACAGCCCCGGCCCTGACTGAAAAAGATATTGCAGACTTAGATGCGGCTATTGCCATGGGGGTTGATTTTTTAGCGATTAGCTTTCCCAAGGATGGTGCTGATATGGCATATGCTCGCAAGTTAGCAGATGCTGCTAGCCAAAAATATGGTGTTGGTAAAGTCAGAACGATTGCCAAAGTAGAGCGTGCAGAAGCGATTGAGCCAGATGCATTAAAAAGTATCATTGCTGAGAGCGACGGCATTATGGTTGCTCGAGGTGACTTGGCAATTGAGGTTGGCAATGCCGCGGTACCTGCCTTGCAAAAGCGAATGATTGCTTGGGCGCTAGAGGCGGACAAATTTACTATTACGGCTACGCAAATGATGGAGTCTATGATCAATGCACCCGTGCCAACACGTGCTGAAGTTAGCGATGTAGCCAACGCGGTATTAGATGGTACAGATGCTGTGATGCTGTCAGCAGAATCAGCTGCCGGTATGTACCCAGTGCAGACTATTAAGGCGATGGCAGAAATTTGTGTTGAAGCAGAAAAGTCTGATCGCGTGAAGTTGGATACGGATTTCTTAGATCAAACCTTTACCCGTATTGATCAGACGATTGCATTAGGAGCTTTATTTACGGCGCATCACTTAAATGCCAATGCTATTGCTGCTTTGACGGACTCTGGTTCAACTGCCGTATGGATGAGTCGACATAACATTCATGTCCCTATTTTTGCGCTGACCTCTAAGATTTCGACGCAGCGAGCACTTAGTACTTACCGTAATGTCTTTCCGATTGGCCTAGATTACACCAAGGATCGAGACGTGGCTTTGCAAGAAGTAGAAGATTGTCTGAAGAAGCTTGGTGTAGTGAAGAAAGATGATGTTGTAGTTCTCACTTCTGGAGAGCCAATGGGCGAACCAGGCGGCACCAATTCCCTCAAAATTATTCAGGTGAAGTAATTTAGTTCAAACTATTTTATCCACCCATCTAACTAACTATCTATTCATTCATTCATTGCTTATTTAATTTAATAAAGAGATCATCATGGCATTAGTATCTTTACGACAACTTTTGGATCATGCGGCAGAACATGGTTATGGACTGCCTGCATTTAACGTGAATAATTTGGAGCAAGTCACGGCCATTATGGAAGCTGCTGACGAGGCAGATTCCCCGGTAATTATGCAGGCCTCTGCTGGGGCGCGTAAGTATGCAGGTGAGCCATTCTTACGCCATCTTATTTCAGCGGCAGTAGAGGCTTACCCCCATATTCCCGTCGTAATGCACCAAGATCATGGTCAAAGTCCAGCCGTATGTATGGCCGCAATCAAAAGTGGCTTTACTAGCGTGATGATGGACGGTTCTTTAGAGGCGGATGGTAAATCCGTTGCTAGTTATGAATATAACGTCGATGTATCCAGAGAGGTCGTCAAATTCTCACACTCTATTGGGGTCACTGTCGAAGCTGAGTTAGGTGTTCTTGGCTCACTCGAGACTATGCAGGGTGATAAAGAGGACGGTCATGGTGCTGATGGCAAGATGACGCGTGAACAGTTGTTGACGGATGTAGAGCAGGCAGCTGATTTTGTTAAAGCGACGCAATGCGATGCTTTGGCAATTGCGATTGGTACTAGCCATGGTGCTTACAAGTTTACGAAGAAGCCCACCGGTGATATTTTGGCGATTGAGCGCATTAAAGAAATTCATGCGCGTATTCCCAATACGCACTTAGTGATGCATGGCTCCTCCAGTGTTCCGCAAGAATTGCTCGCAGAAATCCGTCAGTTCGGCGGCGATATGAAAGAAACCTACGGCGTGCCTGTTGAAGAAATTCAAGAAGGTATTAAGCATGGGGTGCGTAAGATTAATATCGATACGGATATTCGCTTGGCAATGACGGGCGCAATTCGCCGTTACTTTATTGAGAACCCGAGTAAATTTGATCCACGTGATTACTTAAAGCCAGCACGAGAAGCGGCAAAAAAAGTCTGTATTGCCCGCTTTCAAGCCTTTGGGTCGGCTGGTCAAGCATCAAAAATTAAGCCGATTCCACTGGAGAAGATGGCTGAGTTATACAAGAGCGGCAAATTAGCCCAGATCGTTAAGTGAACTAAGGAAGTTTGATATGCCCGCTTTATTTGCCACCTCTATACAGTCCCTTCCTTTGTTATCTAAGGGTAAAGTGCGCGATGTCTATGCGCTTAATGATGACAAGTTGCTGATGATCACTACCGATCGTTTATCTGCTTTTGATGTTGTGATGGGTCAGCCGATTCCGGAGAAGGGCATTGTGCTCAATCAAATGGCTAATTTTTGGTTTGATAAATTAGCACACGTTATTCCAAATCACTTAACTGGGATTGATCCAGCAAGCGTTGTTTCTGCCAATGAAATCCACCAAGTACAAGGCCGGGCGGTGGTTGCTAAGCGCCTTAAACCCATCATGGTAGAGGCAGTAGTTCGTGGCTACCTTGCAGGTAGTGGCTGGAAGGATTATCAAGAGACGGGTAAGGTCTGCGGGATTGCATTACCAGAGGGATTGGAGAATGCCCAAAAATTACCCGAGCCAATTTTTACACCCGCTGCAAAAGCAGAAGCAGGTGAGCATGATGAAAATATCTCTTTTGAGAAGGTGGTCGAGCTGATTGGTGAGAGCTTAGCTGTTCAAATTCGTGAGGTGAGTATTCGTTTGTACAAGGAGGCCTCTGAATATGCAGCAACTCGGGGCATCATCATTGCCGACACCAAGTTCGAGTTTGGATTAGATGCTGGTGGTCATTTAGTCCTGATGGATGAGATTTTGACGGCTGATTCTTCCCGTTTTTGGCCTTCTGAAACCTATTATGTGGGCGCTAACCCGCCTTCCTACGACAAGCAATTTGTGCGGGACTGGCTTGAAACAGCGTTAGTGGATGGCAAACCGTGGCCCAAAACAGCGCCAGCCCCAGCTTTGCCGGCCGAGGTCATTGATAAAACAGCAGAAAAGTACCGCGAAGCCCTTGGGCGTTTAACTAAGGCTTAATTTCCTCTGGCCTGAAAAGGCTGGGATAATAGACCGCTACTAAAGATTTCAGGGTATTCGGAGAGCTGCATGGGTCAAAATTCGAGCAACAAGCCAATCGTCGGGATAGTCATGGGTTCCAATTCTGATTGGGACACGATGCAACATGCCGCGCAGATGCTGGAGCACTTCGGTATTGCTCATGAAGCTAAAGTGCTTTCGGCCCATCGGATGCCAGATGATATGTTTCGCTACGCTGAGCTTGCGAGTACCAATGGCCTAAAAGCAATCATCGCTGGTGCGGGTGGCGCTGCACATTTGCCGGGTATGCTGGCCTCCAAAACGATTGTTCCAATTTATGGAGTTCCTGTTGCCAGTAAATATTTACGTGGTGAAGATTCACTTTATTCCATTGTTCAAATGCCTAAAGGTATTCCGGTTGCGACGTTTGCAATTGGCGAGGCCGGTGCAGCTAATGCTGCTTTGCATGTGGTCGCAAATCTGGCTGTGAATGATCCAGCCTTGGCCAAGTTATTAGAAGACTTTCGTGCCAAACAAACGGATGCCGCACGTGCCATGAATTTGCCAGGATATTAAACAGATGGTGAAACGTTTGGAGCCCATCTTGCCGGGTTCATATTTAGGAATTTTAGGTGGCGGTCAATTAGGGCGGATGTTTACTCAGGCTGCCCAAGCGATGGGATATAAAGTCTGCGTCTTAGATCCTAGTGCCGATAGCCCTGCCGGCTCGATCGCCGAACAATTTATCCAAGCTGATTACATCGACTCCGCTGCCTTAAAAAAAATGGCAAATTTGTGTAAGTCAGTGAGTACTGAATTTGAGAATGTTCCAGCCCAAGCGCTTGATGAGTTGGAGGCTTTGGGTGTATTTGTCGCTCCACGTAGCAACTGTGTCTCTATTGCCCAAGATCGCGTTGCAGAGAAAAAATTCTTATCGACTTGGAAACAAGAAACCAATATTGGGCCAGCACCATACTGCGTCATTGAGCATGATGCTGATATCGCCCTGATTTCTGCCGATCTATTTCCCGGCATCCTTAAAACTGCTCGGATGGGTTATGACGGCAAGGGTCAGATTACCGTGCATGAATCTTCAGCCTTAGTAGCTGCTTGGGCCGAACTAGGAAAGGTGCCTTGCGTTCTTGAAAAACGGATGGAGTTAGATTTTGAAGTTTCTGCACTGGTGGTTCGTGGGTACGATGATGAGGTAGTGGCTTATCCTGTATCCCAGAATATCCATCGCGATGGTATTTTATTTACCTCGACCGTACCAGCCCCATCCCTTAAGCTTGGGCAAGAGAAGAAAATGATTGAAGCAGCAAAAGCGCTGATTCGTAAGATTGACTACGTTGGGGTACTTTGCGTTGAATTTTTTGTCCTCAAAAATGGTGATGTTGTGGTGAACGAAATTGCACCACGCCCACATAATTCTGGGCACTACACTATGAACGCCTGTGTGACGAGTCAGTTTGAACAACAGGTGAGAAGTATGGCGCGCCTACCATTGGGCGATACGCGCCTACTAGCCCCCGTTTCTATGCTGAATCTTTTAGGTGATCTCTGGTTTGATGGTGATGTCGATAAAGTAATCGAGCCTGCTTGGAATAAAGTACTAGCCCACCCCGATACCAAATTACATTTATATGGAAAATCGGATCCAAGAATGGGACGCAAAATGGGTCACATCAACTGCCTTGGTGAGTCACTCAATCAAGCGCGTCAAAATTGCGCAGCGGTCGCTGCTGAACTTGGGATTGAGCCCTAAGCTGATGATTCCCAATGGCAGTACCGAAATCAATAAAGCAGTACAAACTTTACGAAATGGTGGTTTAGTTGCCTTTCCTACCGAGACGGTCTATGGCCTAGGGGCGGATGCAGGTAATTCTGAGGCTATTAAAAAGATTTTTACGGCCAAGGGTCGACCCTCTAACCATCCCTTGATTGTGCATATATCTACGCCCGATCACCACGATGTTGGCCGGGCTGATTGGACCGTTCTACTTGCGCCATGGGCACGTGATATTTCAGAAGATGCGCTCAAGCTCGTGAATGCCTTTTGGCCAGGCCCGCTCACACTTGTTTTTAAAAAAGATAACCGCGTTTTGACTGAGTTAACGGGTGGTCAAGATACGGTAGCTATTCGTGCGCCAGCACATCCCTTGGCACAAGAGTTATTACGCCAATTTAAAGGGGGTGTAGTTGCCCCTTCGGCGAATCGTTTTGGTAAGGTGTCTCCCACTAGCGCTGCAGATGTGCGTAGTGAGTTTGAGGGCATGTCAGATTTAATGGTGTTAGATGGTGGTGACTGTAAGGTTGGTATTGAATCGACCATTATTGATTTATCTTCGGGTGATCATGCAGTCTTATTAAGGCCGGGCATGATTACTCCTGGTGATATTTTGACTAAGACGGGTATTCAAATTGCACTTCCTGGAGAGTTGGCCTTGAGTGCTATTACAAATAATCTTCCAAAAGTATCTGGTAGTTTGCGTGCACACTATGCGCCTGCGACACCATTGCGCTTGTATCAGTCTGGAAGGGTCTTGGATGCTTTGTGTGAATTTCCAGATACCAAGTCTCGGGTGGCGGTAGGCGTTTGGGAGTCTGAATCTCCAATAGGTGAAGATGGTCATCCGTCAGTACATTTTGAAGAAATCCCACTGCCTAGCGATAGCACTGCATTTGCAAGTCTGCTCTATCGATCCTTACGGGATTTAGATCAGCAGGACTGGGACCTTATTTTATTTCCAGAGCCTCCTGTGGGTGAGGAATGGGATGGTGTGAGAGATCGTCTTCAACGCGCAAGCTTTGGCTCGGGCCCATCTTCTAGTAACCACGCCAGTAATTGATCATGTGCTTCTAGACCTCTCCAGGCATTGGGGTGGTTAATGAAGGAAGTCACCGCATACATCTTTCCAGATTTAGTCATCACGTAGCCAGAGATTGCCCTGACATCAGCAAGTGATCCTGTTTTTATTCTCACCTCAGGTTTTTTCTTCAGGTGCAAAAACTTCCTCAGCTGAGTAATTAGGCGATTTTTCATCGTGCCATCTACACCTGCTGCAGGAAGGCTTTGATAGAAAAGGCCTGCTGCAGGCAGCTTACGCGCCGTGACTAATAATTGCGTAAGGTGCTCTGCAGATATTGCTTCGTTGCGAGATAAGCCCGAGCCATTTTCAATAACGAGCTCTGGAAAATCTAAGCCAGACTCTTTTAGCCACGCCTGAATCACCAGTTGTCCATTTTGCGTGGTGGCAGGCTTTCCCATTTTTTCAAGTGCCAAGGTCAATAAGAGTTGCCGAGCCATGACATTATTTGAGTATTTATTAATATCATGCACGTCATCTGCAAGTGAGATACCTTCAAATTGCAGTAATGATCGAGCTGACATGGGAACAGTGCCAGATTTCCCGATTGGCGCCTGTGCCCATCGGCCGCCTGATAGTTCCCATGCCGCTGCAAAGCCCTGAGTGAGAAAAGTGTTGGCATCTAAAGCCACAACGTTATAGTTCACATCCTTGCATCCATTAGGAAAGCTACCCGAGAATTGGGCGGTGAGTAATTGACCCTGATTAGCCGCTACGCTGTCAGCCTCTAAATTAAATCGAATATTACTTTTCCAGTTTTCACAGGCCCGATCCACTAATTGCATTTGATTGATTACTTTGAGTTGGGATAGTGGTGGGCTAAAGTTGATATCAATAAAATCGGCTGTCCGTGACTTACCTAATTGAAAAGAGAGCGTTCTAAAGGCATAAAGTAGCGGGTCTGGCGGTACGTTATATGACCGAAGCGATTCGCCATCAATGGTGTTGTGTTCCATGACGCTTGGCGCGTAAGCACTCCTATCAAAGATTAAATGACCATCAATCTTTTGAATGCCTAAATTTTGTAATGCTTTCATCATCTTAGCGAATTCTTCAGGAATTAATTTAGGATCCCCTGTTCCCTGTAAGTAGATATTGCCCTTAAGAGTGCCCTGCCGAATAAGGCCATCAGTAAATAACGCAGTGCGCCAGCGATATTGCGGCCCTAGAATATCTAAGCCTGCAAGAGTGGTTAGCAGCTTCATTGTCGAAGCAGGATTCATGGCCTGAGTAGAGCGCCAATCCAGCTCTGGTTTAGCAGTCATTTTGCCGTGACGATCTTGCTCAATCTCGACTACCGAGATACTGATAGCCTCTTTAGGGATCTGATTTTTTTCAAGGCTGGCTGCAACCGCGCTCGGAATCTGTTGTAGCGCAGCTCCTGAGGTAATGCTTTGGCCCGGATGGGCTGCGGTAGAGATGAAGAGGAAAGTCCAGAGGACTAGTATGGCCTTAGGCTGTAATGGTGAGAATGATGATGCGCGCATGCCCCTGATTTTATGGCATATATCGCACTTTATAGGATTGAATAATGCGGTTTTGCTCTTCAAGGAGGGTAATGAACTCCGGAATACGCTTAGCTAGTAGGTCATTCTGAGGCTCGGAAGCTTCCAGTCTGATACAGGCATCGATAAATGGGGAGGCCTGCAATAACTGAGCCCCACCTTTTACTTTATGCACCCAGCTTAGAAAGTCTGCTTTATCTATTAAATAACCCTCTTGCGCAGACTGGAGTTTGGTCAGCACCTCATCATGGACTTTTTGAATCTCCTCGAGGACGATTACTATTTTCTGGGGGTCATCTCCAATCAGATTAGAGAAGATCTCAAAAGAATAGGGTTCCTCAGTAATTTCTGTGGAAGTACTTGAGTCAAAATAACGTAGCAATTCATTTTCTAGAGCCCCCAAACTGAGGGGCTTAATGAGGATGCTATTCATACTGGCAGATAAAAACTGATGACGCGAATCTAGTGCATAAATATCAGCAGTGACACCAATGATGATCAGTGAAGTATTGCCAGCAGATCGAATATTTCTTGCTAAGTCAGAGCCCTGCATGCCAGGCATAGATTGATCGGTTAATAGAAGATCAAAAGAATGATTGCCCAGCAGTTCAAGCGCCAAAAGTGCATTTTCACAAACCTGCGTCTGTATGCCTAGTACCTCCAATTGGAGTGACAGAATTTGCCTGCTAGCAGGGTGATCCTCTACTACTAATGCTTGAATGGGAGTGCTTCGCTCACCTTTTCTTTTGGCGATGATTCTTTTTGGGTGGCCTGCCAATGCATCAAAAAAAGAGACCTTAGAGGCAGCTATGCTAGTTCTTGGGAAGGCGACTGAAAAGTGAACGTTACTACCAAAGCCTGGCGCACTCTCAAAGTAGAGATGGCTATTCATAGAGTTGACTAGGTGATTTGTAATGGTAAGACCCAGACCTGTACCCCGCGTTTGCTCGCATAAGCCAAACTCTTGTGAAGAGGGCACCTGTTCAAAGGCCTGAAGGGCAAGCTCAATCTGAGCGCTGCCCATACCAACTCCGGTGTCAATCACTCTAAATTCAATCAGTTGGCCAGCATGATCGTCTGCTAGTACTGTGATTGAGAAATAGATTTCACCTTGACTGGTAAATTTAATCGCATTACTCAGTAAATTTTGTAGGACTTGCCGTAAGCGCAGACTATCAATCATGAGCACTTCAGCCACTCTTGGATCAATAGTGGTGTGCAACAGTAAGTTCTGTTTTTGTGCCACTGTCGTGAACGCGGAATGAATGTCTATGAGAAGCTGATGTAAGTTACTGGGTTCTAGGTTCAGGGTAAGCTTTCCTGCTTCAATTTTAGAAATATCTAATACTTGGTTAAGCATGCCCAGTAAGGATTCTGCTGATGCTTGCGCACTCTTAAGTAGAGGCTTATCTTTTTTAGGAAAATGAGCGCTGCCTAGCAGAAGCTCTTGGACGCCCAGGATGGCATTCATTGGCGTCCGAATCTCGTGGCTCATCGTGGCTAAGAAGGCAGACTTGGCTGCATTGGCTTTTTCAGCAAGGTCTTTAGAGTGCATCAAGGCTATCGCGGCTTGTTTTTGGTGGAAGTACTTTTTTTGGAGTTGGTAAAACACAATGCCACCGACTAGCAATAGCAATACAGTGCTAAGCCAAGGTAAGGCACGATGATGTCCACCACTGGGCTCTGCAACTAGTTGTGTTTCGTTGAGGGTAAATAGACGGCGCGACTCGAGTGGATCTAAGTCATCTAGAAAATGCTTCAAGATGCTTTGTAGGGGACTGTTATGAAAAGAAATTAGCCAGCGATATGCAAAGGGCTCTCTTCCGTACACTCCATCTATTTTGAGATCAAGTTCTTGGGTAGTGTGGATTAATTGTTTCGCTAAGCGAATGGGCATGATGAGGGCCTCAATATCATTTTTAATGAGTGCTTGCAGCAGTTCATTTGACGAGCTCAGACCGGAATGAGATTGACTGGATGAGGCAGGGGGGCTCTCAAAACCACGATTAAAGTAAGCAACTCTTGAGTGATCAGTGAGCTTCAACAACGATTGATCTATTTTGGTAACAACGGCATCATGCCCCCAAAAAATCGATTCAGAAAGTGCGCCAAACTGTAAAACACGACTGCTTACTTCTAGTGGATCGATGATGAAGTCTACTTGCCCATTTACCAATTGCTCTAACCCATCTTGATCTGATTTTCTCCAGATGGGTGTGTATTGCTGTCGTGTGCATTCCCCTAGTTTCAGCAGTAGGGATTGAAAGACGCCATCATGCTCAAGATAGGGCGCATATTTTTCGTGAATACTAAATCGCACGATGGGATGTGCATCGATCCATGCTTTTTCTGAGGCGCTGAAAGGCCTGGCATCAGCCAGTCCCGTAGCAACACAGAAGAATACATAGGTGAACTTAAGGATGAATCGATGCATGCTACAGATTAGCTTTCGATAATTTGATTCATACGACAAAATAAAATAAGATCAGCAATATTGTTGATGCCCAGTTTGTCAAAGACCCGCGTTTTATAGGTAGCTACCGTTTTATTGCTGATATGCAGTAAATCTGAAATCTGCTGATTGGTGTTGCCCTTACCGAGGTACTTCATCACCTGGAGCTCGCGATCTGAGATAAGGGCTAACTTATCGTCATCACTTAAGGAGGTATTGCCATTTTTGCCATGCGTGAAAAAGGTGTATCCCTGAGAGATGGCAACACATGCTGCTAGGATGACATCCGACCCAGCAGTTTTGTTGACAAAACCATGGGCACCGAGTGATCGGACTCGACCTCCATAGACTGCCTCAGCCAGACTGGACAGTACCAGGATGCGCACTTCAGGGTGCATCAGTCCAATACGTCTAATGACGTCAAACCCGTCAGTCTTAGGCATATCTAGATCTAGAATCACCATATTGGGATTGACCTCCTTAATGGAGCGTAAACATTCTTCTCCATTTTGGGCCTGCCCTGCTATTTCAAACAACAACTGATCTTGCAACATACTCTTTAAAGCCATCAACATGGCAGGATGATCATCTACCAACATCACGCGTTTTCTCATTACTTGTCTCCGTTTAGGTTTTGATGAGGGTGCAGCGAAAAAATAGCCTTAGCGATACGACTATCGTTAATGTGTAATATTTGATGGCGACTGACTGAGGGCATCATTAGTCCCCCATAGCAGTGCTGAGCGCCAATAGCGATCGCATTTTCTATATCTTTGACAAGAGTGATATTGCTGGCATAAATCTGACTTTTGAATCTTTTGCCATGAGAAAGCATTTCAGCTGGGACGGCTGATGTTCGAAACTGAGTAATATCAAGATGCATCCCTTCGGGTTGTATTTCTTCGGCCCAGCGCATTTGTGACAGTGTCCCGGAGTAATTGAGCATATGAATCAATACCCCTAAACGACGCATGCGAAGCAAGCCGTCTTTGCAATCAGTGGATAAGTGTGGCTTGTCCAGTTGATGCACGCCGAGGCTGATTAAGCCTACTGGTAATCTGGAATTTAGAATGAGGTCGCTTAGCCCATCAACAAAATCACTAGATTCAAAGACGTGCTCTGGTAAGGGCAATATTCCAGGGATAAACCGGCCACTGCGATACCAATAGGTAATCGTATCTAAGCCTTCCATGAATAGTCTGAGGACTTGACTATCGCTAGCAGTCAGTAAAGGTCTAAATAGTGAACTTGTCAACTTGGTTCCCCGAGAGTTAAAGATGGGTTCGTGACCAATCGTCTGTCGCTGGGACCACGATTGATGCTCTTTCAGCGCTTCACTATTAAGGCCTAGCCAAGGCTGACCACAAGCGTCGCGTACTTCTTGGAAGGGTTTGTTCTTCCAGGCCTTTACAAGCGTGTACAGCCGGGATTTCGGGCTCATCAGCAATCTCCAATCATTGACTAGTCAGTCTAGGCACGACAGATTGGAGCGGTAAGGGCTTTAAGCTTATTTATTCGTAGGAATCTACCTACCAAGCCCCCCTCAATTATAGGAAATCGAGAGTCCGCATAAAATTTAAGGCAATTCGCTCTTGAAATCCTCAGTTTCAGACCTATATAATCAGCACTCCCTACGCGAGAGTGCTAAAACAGCTTGTTTTCGAACTATCTGCCTTAGTTTTCAAGTGAAGAGAATACAAACCATTGATTTATATAAGAATTTTAACTAGTTAACACTTACTAACATAGGAGAAGGAATGAATCTGCGTCCTTTACATGATCGCGTCATTATCAAACGTTTAGATCAAGAATCAAAAACTGCCTCAGGAATCATCATTCCGGATGCTGCTGCTGAAAAGCCAGATCAAGGTGAAGTTTTAGCCGTTGGTCCAGGCAAGCGTGATGACAGCGGTAAGTTAAATGCACCAGACGTCAAAGTTGGCGATCGGGTGTTATTCGGAAAATATGCTGGTCAAACAGTTAAGGTCGATGGCGACGAGCTTCTCGTAATGCGCGAAGAAGACATCATGGCTGTTGTACAGAAGTAATCGGTATCCACGAAAGGAATTCAATCATGGCAGCAAAAGACGTAATTTTTGGAGATAACGCCCGTACCAAGATGGTAGAGGGTGTCAATATTCTAGCTAATGCAGTAAAAACTACTTTAGGCCCAAAGGGTCGTAACGTTGTTATGGAGCGCTCATTCGGCGGTCCTATCATCACTAAAGATGGTGTGTCCGTAGCAAAAGAAATCGAACTCAAAGACAAGCTCCAAAACATGGGTGCGCAGATGGTGAAGGAAGTGGCTTCTAAAACTGCTGACATCGCTGGTGATGGCACAACAACAGCAACCGTTTTAGCTCAATCTATCGTGCGCGAAGGCATGAAGTATGTAGTGTCAGGCCATAACCCAATGGACTTGAAGCGCGGTATTGATAAGGCAGTTTCTGCTGCAATCGAAGAGCTCAAGAAGATTAGTAAGCCTTGTACAACTACTAAAGAAATCGCTCAAGTGGGTTCAATCTCCGCAAACAGCGACTACAGTATTGGTCAGCGCATTGCTGAAGCTATGGAAAAAGTAGGCAAAGAAGGTGTTATTACCGTTGAAGATGGCAAGTCATTGGAAGATGAGTTGGAAGTCGTTGAAGGGATGCAATTTGATCGCGGTTACCTTTCCCCTTACTTTATCAACCAACCAGAAAAGCAAGTTGCCATTCTAGAAACACCATATGTGCTCTTGTTCGACAAAAAAGTAAGTAACATCCGTGACCTGCTGCCAGTACTAGAGCAGGTAGCAAAGTCTGGCCGTCCATTGTTGATTATTGCGGAAGATGTTGAAGGCGAAGCCTTGGCAACTTTAGTAGTCAATAACATTCGCGGCATCATTAAGACTTGCGCTGTAAAAGCGCCTGGTTTTGGCGACCGTCGTAAAGCCATGCTGGAAGACATCGCGATTTTGACTGGCGGTACTGTGATCGCTGAAGAAATTGGCCTCACTCTCGAGAAAACAACCCTTGAGCATTTAGGTCAAGCTAAGCGTATTGAAGTTGGTAAAGAAAACACCATCATTATTGATGGCGCTGGCGATGCTAAAGCGATTGAAGCGCGCGTGAAGAATGTACGCGTTCAGATCGAAGAAGCTACTAGTGACTACGACAAAGAAAAATTACAAGAGCGTGTTGCCAAATTGGCAGGCGGTGTTGCAGTGATTCGTGTTGGTGCTGCTACTGAAGTTGAAATGAAAGAAAAGAAAGCACGCGTTGATGATGCATTACACGCTACTCGTGCTGCTGTTGAAGAAGGTATTGTTCCTGGCGGTGGTGTTGCTTTGATTCGTGCAATGCAGGGTATCAAGGGTCTTAAAGGCGATAACGCTGATCAAGACGCTGGTATCAGTATCGTATTGCGCGCAATGGAAGAGCCACTGCGCATCATCGTTTCTAATGCAGGCGATGAGGCTAGCGTAGTAGTGAATGCAGTATTAGCTAGTAAAGGCAACAACGGCTACAACGCAGCCACTGGTGAGTACGGCGACATGGTAGCTCAGGGTGTGATTGATCCAACTAAAGTAACTAAGACTGCCTTAGTGAACGCAGCCTCTGTTGCAGCATTGCTGTTGACAACGGATTGCGCAATTTGTGAAGCGCCAAAGGATGACTCAGCTGGCGGTATGCCAGATATGGGTGGTATGGGCGGTATGGGTGGTATGGGCGGTATGATGTAATAGCCGTACATTTCCACAGCTGCTTAGCTGTAGAAACTAAAATGCCTGGTTCACGAGACCAGGCATTTTTTTGCTTATTTTTTACTGAATGACTTGGTAAGAATCAATCTGGCTGAATGCCGCCGTCCTTAATTACTTTCTTCATTTTGGTGAGACCTTGAGCGATCAACACTTTTAAATGGTCTTGCCCTAATGGAGCAAATTCAAAACCTTGCTGAATCAGTTGCTCTCGTAATTTCGGATCCTTAAGGGCTGTTGCAAGAGATTCGTTTAACTTATCAATTATTGCTGGTGGTGTTCCCTTTGATGCAAGGAGTGCGCCCCAGGTCGAGAAGTCGTAACCTTTGATGCTTTCATTTACGGTGGGTACATTAGGTAGTAGTGGTGAGCGTGTCTTACTGGTTACCCCCAGCACCTTTAGCTTGCCTGCACGTATATGTGGAAGGGCGACTGATAGAGCGCTTATCATCACCGGCACTTGACCCCCTATGACATCAGTTACTGCAGCTGCAGCACTGCGATAGGGAATGTGGACCAAAGGAGCGCCAGTATATTGACGAAAGATCTCCATACCAATATGTTGAGGTGAGCCGTTGCCACCTGAGGCGTAATCAATCTTCCCTGGATTTTCTCTAGCGATGCGAACCAGGTCAGCGGCAGTATTACCAGGAAAGTTTGGGTTGGCAACCATCACAAAAGTAATGGCAGCCACTTCAGAGATGGGCACAAAGCTAGTTACTGGGTCGTAATCTACCTTCTTGTAAAGATTGGGTAGCATGGTAAGAATACTGTCGTTGAAAGCGCCTAAAGTGTAGCCATCAGGCGTACTTTGAGCAACCTTAGCTGCACCAATCAGTCCGGCACCGCCAGGAATATTTTCGATAGTGATGGCTTGACCTAAATTTTCTCCCATTTTTTGAACAATCGGCCTCATCAAGATATCAACACCACTACCTGCTTGCAGTGGCATGATCGTTTGAATAGATCGACTGGGATAGATCACTTGCGCATGGGCGATAGTGGCGCAAAGTAGGCTAGCTATTGATATCAGTAAAACTTTCATGATGATTTGTCCTTGAGCTTGATATTTTTATACTAAAAGCACTATTTCTCTTATATTAAAGCAATAAAAAACCGCCC
Source organism: Polynucleobacter sp. TUM22923 (assembly GCF_030295705.1). Taxonomy (NCBI): domain Bacteria; kingdom Pseudomonadati; phylum Pseudomonadota; class Betaproteobacteria; order Burkholderiales; family Burkholderiaceae; genus Polynucleobacter; species Polynucleobacter sp. TUM22923. The sequence goes on along the minus strand of NZ_AP027274.1, from coordinate 1,549,402 downwards.
GTAGGCGGTCATTTATCAACCCGATAAAGTGTCAGCTAACTGCCTTAACCATATCTTCTACGACCTTCTTCGCATCTCCGAAGACCATCATCGTTTTGTCCATGTAAAAGAGTTCATTGTCTAAGCCTGCATAACCAGCCGCCATTGAGCGTTTATTCACAATGATGGTTTTAGCTTTGAATGCCTCCAAAATTGGCATACCAAAAATAGCGCTTCCTGGTGTACGTGCTGCTGGATTAACAACGTCATTCGCACCCAATACAAGTACTACGTCAGCCTGACCAAAGTCACTATTGATATCTTCCATTTCAAAAACCTGATCGTATGGAACTTCAGCTTCCGCTAGCAATACATTCATGTGACCAGGCATCCGTCCGGCAACTGGATGAATCGCATATTTGACGGTAACTCCGTGGTGGGTTAATTTCTCCGTTAACTCTTTGAGGGAGTGCTGGGCACGAGCAACTGCAAGGCCGTAACCCGGAACAATAATGACAGTATCTGCATTCTCCATTAAGAAAGCAGCATCTTCAGGTGAGCCGGTTTTGTAGTTCTTTGGAGCGCCATCATCAGCACCAGCGGAGGCTGCTTCAGCACCAAATCCACCGAGTAAGACGGCTAAGATGGAGCGGTTCATTGCCTTACACATGATGTAAGAAAGGATGGCGCCAGAGGAGCCTACGCAAGCGCCAGCAATAATCAATACTGGATTATTCAAAGTAAAGCCGATACCTGCTGCAGCCCAACCGGAGTAGCTATTGAGCATAGACACTACAACCGGCATATCAGCACCGCCAATAGGGATGATGAGCGTTACGCCTAATACCAAGGCGATTGCGCACATCACTAGAAAGGCTTCGTGACTACCAGTCATAAAGTACATGGCCCCACCACTAACCATACCAATAGCAAGGATAAGATTTAGTAAGTGTTGACCGGCAAAAGTAACCGGCTTACCGCTGACCTTGCCAGAGAGTTTTCCAAAGGCAATTACAGAGGCTGTAAATGTAATGGCACCGATAAATGCACCAATGAAAAGTTCAATCTTCTGGGCGCCAGTATGGTCGTGTGCTGGATTAAAAACCGCTGCGATTGCAATTAATACCGCAGACAAACCAACGAAAGAGTGCATGAGCGCAACGAGCTCTGGCATCTTTGTCATCTGTACGCGCTTAGCAGCGATCATTCCAATGATTGCGCCAGCAACAATCGCACCAATGATCAATGAGAAGACGGGCTTAAAGTCCGGAATCAAGAAGGTGGTAATGACAGCAAGCAACATGCCGATCATGCCGAAAGTATTACCTTGTCTGGAAGTGGTGGGTGAAGACAATCCACGCAAGGCGAGGATAAACAGCACCGAAGAAATAAGATAGGAAATTGCTGTGACGTTTAACATGATTTAGTTCTCTTTATTTGGTTTCTGCCGCGTTTGCTTTAGGAGCTTTTTTCTTAAACATCTCCAACATGCGACGTGTGACCATAAAGCCACCAAAAATATTGATTGAAGCCAAAAACACGGCAACCGCACCAATGATGCTGGTCAGCGTGATCTCATCGCCACCAATTACTTCGGTCTGCAAGAGTGCGCCAACAATAATGATTCCAGAAATAGCGTTAGTAACCGCCATTAAAGGAGTGTGTAACGCTGGAGTGACATTCCAGACAACGTGATAGCCAACAAAAATTGCCAGTACGAATACCGTAATGTTTTGAACAGTGGGGATGCTTTGAAAGGCAGCGAGATCCATGATGATTCCTTAAAAGAATATTTCGATTAGTTTTTGCGGATGGCTTGGCCATCACGACACATTAAGCAGGCGGTAACGATGTCGTCATCCGTTGGAATGACCAACTTTGCTTGCGCATCAACAATCAATTTCATAAAATCGAGTAAGTTGCGTGAGTACAGAGCTGAAGCATCAGCTGCCACCATACTGGCTAGGTTGGTATAGCCAATAATCTTGACGCCATTCTTTTGCACGATCTTATCTGCTTCCGTTAGCGGACAGTTACCAGAACCATTGTCACCACGACCAGCAGCAAGGTCGATCACAATAGAACCGGGCTTCATTTTTGCTACTGTATCGCTATGTAATAAAACTGGAGGTTTGCGCCCTGGAATGAGAGCGGTTGTAATAACGATGTCAGCCTGCTGCGCTTTTTCAGCAACTAGTGCCGCCTGACGCTTCATCCAGGCTTCTGGCATTGGACGAGCATAGCCGCCAACCCCTTTAGCAATCTCACGCTCTTCATCTGTCTCGTAAGGAACATCAACAAATTTAGCGCCTAAAGATTCAATTTGTTCTTTAGCAGCGGGACGAACATCAGAAGCCTCAATAACGGCGCCTAAGCGTTTTGCAGTGGCGATCGCTTGCAAGCCAGCAACCCCAGCACCCAAGATTAAAACGCGTGCAGCTTTAACAGTACCAGCGGCAGTCATCAACATGGGCATGAAACGCTGATATTCGTTAGTGGCAACCATGACTGCTTTGTATCCAGCAATATTGGCTTGTGAAGAAAGCACATCCATGCTTTGGGCGCGGGTAGTTCTAGGGGCAGCTTCTAGGGAAAATGCGGTAATACCTTGGGCAGCCATTGCGGCGATATTGTCATTATCAAACGGATCGAGCATGCCAATCAGCACGCTGCCAGAGTGAATTTGTTTTAGTTCGGCGGCTTCAGGTGCTCGCACCTTAAAGACGATTTCTGCGCCCAATGCATCGCTAGCGCTTCCAATCGTAGCGCCTACTGCTTCATAAGCAGAATCGGGCTGACTGGCTGTAACGCCTGCATCCTTTTGAACTACAACAGTGTGTCCTTGAGCAATCAACTTTTTGATTGTTTCTGGTGTGGCGGCTACTCGAGTTTCCCCGGGTCTGATTTCCAGTGGTACCCCTATGCGCATGGCATGTCTCCAAATACAAATTTTTAAAAAAACTATTTTAGTTAACTCGGTAAAACAATGTCTGATGCCGATCCTGACTGTTGAGGACCTGTTTTCATCTAAATCTCGTGGATTTGAGCGAAGACTTTTACAATGGTGTTTTAAATACTGTCTAATTCTCGCATTTTTTGATGATCCAGTTCAATTCTTCTGTAATACCTACTTCAATTCCATCCAAAAAACCGTCCAAAGTCGTTATTGGGATGTCAGGAGGAGTGGATTCGTCTGTAGCTGCCTGGATGCTCAAGCAGCAGGGTTATGAAGTTATTGGCTTATTCATGAAGAACTGGGAGGATGACAATAGCGATGAGTACTGCTCGGCGCGTCAGGACTGGCTTGATGTCGTCTCTGTAGCCGATTTGATCGGTATTGATGTTGAGGCCGTAAATTTTGCTGCTGAATATCGAGAGCGGGTTTTTGCTGAATTTTTGCGAGAATATGCTGCAGGCAGAACCCCCAACCCCGATGTGCTTTGCAACGCAGAAATCAAATTTAAAGCCTTTTTAGATCATGCCATCAGCTTGGGCGCGGATGCTATCGCTACTGGCCACTATGCCCGCGTTCGTCATGAGGGTGGTCAAAGTAGCTTATTAAAGGCCGTGGACGCTAGCAAAGACCAAAGTTACTTTTTGCATCGTCTTACGCAAAGTCAATTAGCCAACGTCATGTTTCCTTTAGGCGAGATTGCAAAGACAGAAGTACGCCAGCTTGCTGAGCATATTGGCCTTCACAATGCACGCAAGAAAGACTCTACAGGTATTTGTTTTATTGGAGAACGCCCCTTCCAAGAATTTCTCAGTCGCTATCTACCTCGTACCCCCGGCCCCATCAAAACGCCCGAAGGGAAAACAGTGGGAGAGCATATGGGGCTGGCTTTCTTTACCCTGGGACAACGCAAGGGCATTGGCTTGGGTGGCAGTCAAGATGGTAATGGTGATGCTTGGTATGTCGCTCGCAAGGACATCACTAGTAATACGCTATATGTGGTTCAGGGTCACGAACACCCTTGGCTGCAAGCCCATCAGCTTTCTGCAATAGATGCCAGTTGGATTGCTGGAACTGCGCCCGTGCCGGGCCAATATGCTGCGAAGACCCGCTATCGTCAGACCGATTCAGCTTGCACGCTAGAGGCCGGCTTAGATGGCAATCTGAGTTTCCAGCTCAGTTTTACGCAAGCTCAATGGGCTGTTACTCCGGGCCAATCTGCTGTTTTGTACGACGGTGATGTCTGTCTGGGCGGCGGAATTATCTCCGCCTCAAATAGTTAAGCCTTTGGCGGCTCAGTTTCCATAAAAGAAGGACGCTGGAGTAGTTTCTGATACAGGCTATCAAGATTTGGATATTGGGTTTGCCATTGCACTTCAGGGAATCGAAGTAATAAATACCCAACTGCGCACCCAACAGCAACGTCGGCTAAGGTCATTTGATTGCCATGACACCATGCATTTCCACCCAATTGTTCAGACAACACCCGCAGTGCGCTATCAATTTTGCCCATTTGGCGGTCTACCCAATCCTGGCTTTGCTGCTCAGCAGGACGCAAGGTGCGCTCAAGACGAGCCAAAATACCGGCGTCCATGATCCCGTCAGCCAAGGTTTCCCAAGTTTTGACGGTTGCACGCTCACGGTTATCACTTGGAATCAGCTTAGAAACAGGGCTCAAAGCATCTGCATACTCGGCGATCACTCGGGAGTCGTAGATTGCATCCCCATCTTCTAGAATCAGGCAAGGCACCTTTCCTAGTGGGTTAAATGAGGGCATTTGCGTGTCTGCAGCCCATACATTCTCTAATTGAAGGTCAATATCGACTTTCTTTTCCAAGAAAACAATGCGTACTTTGCGTACGTAGGGGCTAGTAAGTGATCCGATTAGTTTCATAAGGAGAATTATAGCCATCCCATGAGGGGATCGTATCTGGCTTGGTATCCCTTGCAGAACGCATTAAAATCAGACCTTATCGACATATTTTAGTAAAGGCAATATCTGTGAGCCAGCCGCTTTCTACCCTCAGTGCACTTTCCCCCTTAGACGGTCGCTATGCCGGAAAGCTAGATGCCTTACGACCTTGGTTGTCTGAGGCTGCCTTTATGCGTCAGCGGGTTTTTGTAGAGATTCATTGGTTATTGGCTTTGGCTGCTGCAGGATTACCAGATGTACCTAATATTAGTGCGGCGGATGAAGCTTTTTTATTGGCCCTGCCAGAAAACTTCTCTGATGCGGATGCACAGCGCATTAAAGACATTGAGGCAGTGACTAACCATGATGTCAAAGCAGTGGAATACTTTTTGAAAGAAAAAGTTTCAGGTCGACCTGATTTATTAAAAGCAAGTGAGTTTATTCACTTTGCTTGTACGTCTGAGGATATCAACAACACTTCCCATGGATTGATGTTACGTGGGGCGCGTGACGAAGTGCTGTTGCCACAACTACGCAAGGTACTTGGTGTGCTCACAGATTTAGCTTTAGAAAATGCCAAGGTGCCTTTGTTATCCCGTACACATGGCCAACCAGCTTCCCCAAGTACTTTGGGTAAAGAGTTAGCTAATATTGCTAAACGGTTAGAGCGGGCTATCGCTGTCATTGCGTCAGTGCCCTTGCTGGCAAAAATGAATGGTGCTGTGGGTAACTACAACGCCCACTTATCGGCCTATCCCGATTTTGATTGGGAAAATTTTTCTAAAAATGTCATCGAGAAGCGCTTAGGTTTAACCTTCAATCCATATACGATTCAGATCGAGCCACATGATGGAATGGCTGAATTATTTGACGCCATTGCCCGAGCTAACACGATCTTGTTGGATATGGACCGTGATTTCTGGGCATATATTTCGATTGGTTACTTTAAGCAACGTACGAAAGCCGGAGAGATTGGTTCCTCAACGATGCCGCATAAGGTGAACCCAATTGATTTTGAAAACTCTGAGGGTAACCTCGGCGTGGCTAATGCGTTATTGCGTCATTTGGCTGAGAAGCTACCAATCTCACGTTGGCAGCGCGATTTGACGGACTCAACCGTTTTGCGTAATTTAGGCCCGGCATTTGGCCATAGCGTATTGGCATATGACAGCGCTTTGCGCGGGCTGAGTAAATTAGAGGTGAACCATGCGGCTATTGCGGCTGACTTAGATGCTTGCTGGGAAGTGCTGGCGGAACCGGTGCAAACCGTCATGCGTCGCTATGGAATTGAAAATCCGTATGAACAGCTAAAAGAGCTAACGCGTGGAAAAGGGATTAATCAGGCGGATCTACAAACTTTTATTCGTGGCCTGAAAATTCCGGATGATGCAAAACAGCTATTGCTAGAGATGACGCCATCCACCTATTTAGGTAAGGCAGTCGAATTGACTGAACGTTTAAAAAAGTGAGCCTGACACCAAGCCTGGGTCAAGCACCAATAGATTCGCAATACGGTGCTCGTCCCAAGATCTGGTTTACTTTTTACCAATTGCTTTGGCATCTCCTGCTGCCATTCGCATTTATTCGTCTTGCTTTGCGAACTCGTCATTCCATTACGTATTTAAAGCATTTCTCTGAGCGACTGGGTTTTGCTAATGCACAACCAGGTATTCAGGGATCCATCTGGATTCATGCGGTCTCTGTAGGTGAGACAAGGGCAGCTCAACCGCTGATTGATGCCTATCTTGCTCGTGGTGAAACAATTCTGCTGACACATATGACGCTTAATGGCCGTCTTGCGGGTGCCGCTGTATTCGCAAAAGCGATTGAATCTGGTCAGCTACAGCAAGTATATTTACCGTATGACGTATGCTGGGCTGTTGCCCATTTCATTCGCACCTTCAGGCCAAGAATGGGCTTGTTAATGGAAACGGAAGCTTGGCCAACAATCGTGTTTTATTGTGCCCAGATACATCTGCCGTTATTTTTAGTCAATGCCCGTTTATCAGAGCGTAGCGCACGGCGTGTGCGGCAGTTTGGTAAAGCAGGTAGAGCACTATTTCAAGCCTTTACTGGTATTTTGGCGCAAACCGAATTAGATACCCAGCGCTACCGAAGTTTAGGTGTGCGTAATGCAGATACCGTGGGTAATCTAAAGTTTGATGTGCCACTAGATCCGCATTTAGTTCGGCAAGGTAAGTCATGGCAACGTGCGCTCCATGCTCAGGGACGCATGATGGTTTGCGCAGCTAGCACGCGCGATGGCGAAGAAGCATTGATTCTAAAAGCATGGAAAGAGATATTGCGAGGCCATCATTTTGAGGTGATGCCTTTGTTGTGTTTAGTGCCGCGCCATCCTGAGCGATTTGCCGAAGTGGCTAATCAAGTGCATCAAGCGGAATTTGTTTATTGCCGCCGTTCAGAGTGGTCAGGCACCCCAAATGTAGATACAAGCCTACAAGTGATTTTGGGCGACTCTATGGGTGAAATGCCACTGTATTACAGTGCTGCAAATCTAGTGATTATGGGGGGCAGCTTATTTCCTTTTGGGGGGCAGAATTTAATCGAGGCTTGCGCTGCTGGCTGCCCAGTATTGCTGGGTGAGCATACTTATAATTTTCAGCAAGCGACTTTGGATGCCCTGGAAATAGGCGCAGCAAAGCGGATCTCAGGAAATGCGGCGTTAGCGAAATCTGTAGAAGAACTACTATTGAATTCAGCTGAGCTAGTGAGGATGAGTCATGCTGCGAAAGATTACTCAACCGAACATCAAGGCGCAACTACAAAAATAGTAGCCGCCCTTGAGCATCAACATTTCAGACTCAATTAGACTTGGGCGCCAAAATTTGGGTCATCGCTACGGTTAGTATCATCCGGTTTGCGATCACCTTTGACTAAGTCTTCCCGTGTCACGCCGAGCCACATCGCAAGTGCCGCCGCTACGAATACAGAAGAGTAAATACCAAATAGAATGCCGATGGTTAGTGCAAGGGCAAAGTAAAAGAGGGTGGGGCCACCGAAAATGAGCATCGCTAAGACCATCATCTCAGTACTACCGTGAGTGATCACGGTGCGACTGATGGTGCTAGTGATGGCGTTATCAATAATTTCCTGGGTATTCATCTTGCGGTATTTGCGGAAATTTTCGCGAATACGATCAAAGATCACTACAGATTCATTCACGGAGTAACCCAATACCGCCAGCACAGCTGCTAATACGGAAAGGGAGAATTCCCATTGGAAGAAAGCGAAAAAGCCTAGGATGATGACGATGTCATGCAGGTTCGCAATAATGCCGGCAAGCGCAAATTTCCACTCAAAACGGAAAGATAGATAAATAACAATCCCGATGATCACAAAGATCAGGGCTTTTAAACCATCTAAGGCAAGTTCTTGGCCAACTTGCGGCCCAACAAATTCAACCCGCTGTAGTTTTACACCAGAAGCCTCAGGATTAAGTGCCTGCATGACTGCAATGCTTTGATCCGCAGAAGAGATCACCTTGCCTGCAGCATCCTTTTGTACAGGCAAGCGAATCATGACATCGCGTGAGCTACCAAAGTTTTGAATCTGGGTATCTGTATAGCCTAACTTTTCTACTTCGGTTCGAATGGAGTCGAGGGGGGCGGTCTGCGGGTAGCTGACCTCCATGACTGTGCCACCCGTAAATTCAATCGATAGATGAAGACCGTTATGCCAGAGAAAGAAAACAGCGGCTAAAAAGGTAATTAAAGAAACCGCATTGAGCGCCAAGGCATGGCGCATAAAAGGAATATCTTTTTTAATTCGGAAAAATTCCATGACTTATTTCCCTTGTGGGCGCCAAACTTGGCCAATAGCGAGTTTTTGAACCTTCTTATTTTTACCGTACCAGAGATTAACAATGCCACGTGAAAAGAAGACGGCGGAGAACATCGAAGTCAGGATGCCTAGGCAATGCACTACTGCAAAGCCTTTGATGGGACCTGAGCCAAATGCCAGCAATGCCAATCCAGCAATTAAGGTCGTGACATTAGAGTCCAGGATGGTTGCCCATGCCTTATCAAAACCAACCGCAATAGCCGTTTGGGGCGCGGCCCCATTACGTAATTCTTCACGAATACGTTCGTTAATCAGTACGTTAGAGTCAATCGCCATACCGAGTGCAAGTGCCATGGCGGCGATTCCCGGAAGGGTAAGGGTTGCTTGCAGCATGGATAAGACGGAGATGAGTAGCAGTAAGTTCACCGCCAGAGCGATGACTGAAAAGGTTCCAAAAAGCAGGTAATACGCCATCATGAAGAGGGAGATCGCTGCAAAACCAATGATCAGTGATTTAAAGCCTTTCTCAATATTTTCAGCGCCTAGACTTGGTCCGATTGTGCGCTCTTCGATAATTTCCATTGGGGCAGCTAAAGAGCCTGCACGCAATAAGAGGGCTAAGTCATTGGCACTTTCAGTAGTCGGTTGTCCGGTAATTTGAAACTTGGAGCCGAATTCACTTTGAATGGTGGCGATGGTAAGAACTTCGCCTTTGCCTTTCTCAAACAAGATCATGCCCATCGGTTTACCAATATTCTCCCGGGTGACCTCTTGCATCACGCGGCCGCCAGCAGCATCTAAAGCAATATTTACTGCAGGACGCTGATTTTGGTCAAAGCCAGCACTGGCATCGGTAATGCGATCACCACTAAAAATAACGGATTTCTTGAAGACACCCTGGCGGTTTTCACCAAAGCGAAATACATCCATACCGGGGGGCGCTGTTTCGCCAATTGCAATCGTAGACACAATGGGATCGGCAAGCCTAGACTCTAAGGTCGCAGTGCGCCCAATAATATCTTTTGCTCGCGCAGTATCTTGAACGCCAGGCAGTTGCACCACAATGCGTTCGGCACCTTGTTGCTGAATAACGGGTTCTTTAACCGCTAACTCATTGACCCGTTTGTTCAGGGTAACGATATTTTGTTTTACTGCATTATCTTGAACTTCTTTTAGCGCTGTTGGCTTAAATTCTCCAATGAGTTTTGGAGAAAGCCCTGCAGGCTTTACTTGCCATATCAATTCTGGTTGGCTAGTCATTAAAACTGCCCGCGCTTTTTCTGCATCCTCGGTACTGCCAAAGGTAATAGTGAGATTATCTTGGCCACGCTCAATACCTTGTTGGCGGATCGATTTATCCCGCAACTGGCTTCGAACATCGGCCGCTAAAGAAGTAATCTTCTTTTGAACTGCCCCCTTCATATCTACCTGCAGTAGGAAGTAGACGCCGCCACGTAAGTCCAGACCAAGAGGCATGGGCAGTGCATTAATGGCATTGAGCCATCCTGGTGTGTTGGAGAGTAGGTTCAGTGCAACTGTAAAGTTGGGATCATTTTGATCAATATTCAGCTTTTGCTGCAATAAGTCACGCGCTTGTAGCTGCGTATCAGTGTTATTGAATCGAATCTTGATTGAGCCTACATTGCCGACAGACTCAAAGAAGACTCCAGTGCTGACCATGTTTTGGTCAGCCAGAATTTTTTCAACTCGAGACTGTGTCGCCAAATCAACCTTAGTGGTTGGCTTGGCAGACGAGACTTGAACCGCTGGGGCCTCTCCGTAAAAATTGGGTAGTGAATACAACCCCCCAATTAATAAGGCAACCAGGATGACGATGTATTTCCAGAGAGGGTAGCGGTTCATATTGAAAGACTTTTAAGCAAACAGATTAAGCGGATTTTAGTGAACCCTTTGGCAGTACCGTAGTGATAGCGCCTTTTTGCATCTGCACTTCGGTGCCAGCAGAAATTTCTACCGTAACTACTTGGTCTTTTAAGGAAGTTACCTTGCCGATAATGCCGCCAACGGTCACCACTTCATCGCCAACTGATAAAGACTCCAACATTGCTTTGGTTTCTTTTTGACGCTTCATTTGTGGGCGAATCATGATGAAGTACAAGACTGCGAACATCAACACTAGGGGAAGAAAGCTCATTAAGCCATTGGAATCTGCACCCGCGGCTGGAGCCTGGGCAAACGCGTTACTAATCCACATATAAAACCTCCGTTAATCACTGATGGAAAACTGCTTTAGATTTAGGCTGATACAACACAGCCGTAAAGCCGCAATTCTAAACTGTATGGGGCTCTGAAGGCTGATTTAAGGTCAATTGAAGGTGCTTGTGTTGCCTAGGGGCCATTAATCCTGGCCAGGCTCAACGCCACGCTGGCGATTTCGATGAAATTCTTCGCGGTAGGCGCTAAAACGGTCTTTGGCTAGTGACTCACGAATCTCTTCCATAAGCTGCAGGTAGTAGGAGAGGTTATGGATGGTGTTGAGCTGAGAGCCCAGGATCTCATTGGCCTTTTGCAGGTGATTTAGATACGATCTAGTGAAATTTTGGCAGGTGTAGCAGGCGCAAGTGGGGTCAACAGGACGATCATCCTCTTTATAGCCCGCGTTTCTTAATTTTAGGTCGCCAAAGCGAGTAAAAAGCCAGCCATTGCGTGCGTTACGAGTAGGCATCACGCAGTCAAACATATCGATTCCTAGACTAACGCCTAGCATCAAATCCTCAGGCGTCCCGACACCCATTAAGTAATGGGGCATATGCTCGGGTAACTTTGGTGCCGTGAAGTGAAGGATGCGCTCAAATTCTGGTTTGGGTTCACCAACCGACAGTCCGCCAATGGCAATGCCATCAAAGCCCTGCTGACTTACGGCGTCTAGGGAAAACTCACGCAGGCTCTCAAACATACCACCTTGAACGATGCCAAACAAGCCATTGCCAGTTTCTAGCTCCCGAAATCGTTTTAAAGAGCGGTCACCCCAACGCAGCGACATTTCTAGTGAGGCTCGAGCTGTTTTTTCCGAGGTAGCCTGGCCTTTGACCTCATAAGGAGTGCACTCATCAAACTGCATCGCAATATCACTATTGAGTACCGCCTGTATCTCCATCGAGACCTCGGGGGACATAAATAACTTGTCGCCATTAATGGGGGATGAAAAAGTAACCCCCTCCTCAGAGATTTTTCTCAAAGCGCCCAAACTAAATACCTGAAAGCCACCTGAGTCAGTCAGGATGGGCTTATCCCAGCCCATAAAGCGATGTAAGCCGCCATGCTTTTTGATGACATCTAAACCCGGACGAAGCCAAAGATGAAAGGTATTTCCCAAAATGATCTGTGCTTTAGCTTCATTCAGGTCACGTGGAGTCATGGCCTTTACAGTGCCATAGGTACCTACAGGCATAAAGATAGGGGTTTGTACGCTACCGTGCGGAAGATCAAGTTGACCCAAGCGGGCTGGGCTCGCTGAGTCGCGGGCCAAAATATTAAAGTGAACGGGTTTGGTCATGTATTGGTATGGTTAAGGCGACTCAAGAACATGGCATCGCCATAGCTGAAAAAACGATACTCTTGAGAAATGGCATGTTGATAGGCATTGCGGATATTATCCACGCCAGCAAATGCGCTGACCAACATAAGTAAGGTCGATTTTGGTAGGTGAAAGTTCGTTAATAAGCAATCAACGGTTTTAAAGGTGAAGCCAGGGGTGATAAATAGATTGGTTTCACCGCTACTCTGCTGATTAAGTGCCCAGCTCTCCAAGGCTCTCAAGCTGGTGGTACCGACCGCAATGACTCTGCCGCCCTGGCGACGGGTCTCTTGGACGGTGGCTAAGGTTTCCGGTGGAATAGAAAACCACTCGTAATGCATCTGATGTTTGCTGAGATCTTCCTCTCGAACCGGGGTAAACGTGCCGGCCCCTACATGGAGGGTGACAGTAGCGACTTGGACGCCAAGCTTATTAAGCTCGAGCAAAATTGCCTGATCAAAATGAAGTCCGGCGGTGGGGGCAGCTACTGCACCTGGGTTTTTGGCGACAACTGTCTGATAGCGATTGGCATCCTCATCATTTGGCTGATGTTCAATATAGGGAGGTAAGGGAAGTTCGCCAAATTGCTCCAGCAAAGAAAAAATATTTTTTGGGAAGCGCACTTCATAAAATCGCCCATCATAAGCAATCATTTCGACGGGGAAGGTTTCTCCGGCGGCATTATGAATATGTACTATGGAACCCATTTTCGGAGCCTTGGAGGCCCTTACTTGAACCCAGGCTTGCTGATCACCAGTGATGCGTTCAATGAGAAGCTCAACATTGCCCCCCGTCTCCTTTTTGCCGTGCAGACGAGCGGGGATAACTTTAGTGTCGTTAAATACCAGTAGATCCCCAGGCTTAACCAGATCCAAAATATCCCGAAATTGCCGATCTACTAATTGAGCGGCATTTATTCCATCTAGCTTTACTTCTAGGAGGCGGCTGTCAGTTCTGTTTCCCAGGGGATGCTGGGCAATGAGATGGGGTGGAAGGTCGTAATTGAAGTCGGAAAGTTGCATGGCATTAACATCAGGTATTGGATTTTAAAGATGACGAATAAGCGACCGCCAACTGCACTCGAAAAAATGGGTTTAAACAGCCCTATGGCTCTTGCTTTGCACCTCCCATCCCGTTATGAGGATGAGACTGAGCTTTTCACAATTGAGGAAGCCTTAGGACTAGGCAAGTTTAATGCGATTCAGACCCAAGGGGTCGTTATTCGCAGTCAAGTCCTTTTTCGGCCCAGAAGACAGTTACTAGTTACGATTGAGGATGATACGGGCTCACTTGGGCTCCGCTTTCTCAATTTTTATCCTAGCCAACAAAAACAAATGGCAGTTGGAAGTCATATTCGTGTGCGCGGAGAGGTGCGCGATGGGTTCTTGGGTGCAGAGATGGTTCATCCGATTGTGCGTGCTGTAACTGCGGATGCGCCCCTGTCTGCGTGTTTGACGCCGGTCTATCCTGCCAGTGCCGGCTTATCCCAAACTATTATTCGTAAGGCGGTACTCAAGGCATTGCAGGATCCCAGTTTGAAGGAGAGCTTGGCTGAATTTTTACCCGCCAGCCTGACATCAGAAATTCTGCCGACTCGGGATTGGCCTCCTTTGCAAGAAGCGATTACATACCTCCATCAGCCCCCCGCAGATGCCAATACTCAGTCATTGTTAGAGCGCACGCACCCCGCTTGGCGTCGTGTGCAGTTTGAAGAATTACTGGCGCAACAAATTTCATTAAAGCGGGCGCACGCGATTCGTAGAGAAAGACGTGCACCTTGTTTCAAAAAGTTAGTCGCAATACGCAATGACGAAACGAATAATGATGGAGCAAGCGCATCAACGAGCATTGAAGAGGGTTTATTCAAGGTATTGCCGTTTGAGCTGACGGGTGCTCAAGCACGCGTATGGCGGCAGATAGGGAGTGATCTCTCAAATACTTTTCCAATGAATCGATTACTACAGGGCGATGTGGGTAGCGGCAAGACAGTGATTGCTGCTTTAGCAGCGGCACGCGCCATCGATCATGGATATCAAGCAGCCATTATGGCTCCCACAGAAATCTTGGCAGAGCAGCACCATCTTAAGATGCAAGAGTGGTTCGAGCCATTAGGTGTGAAGGTTGCCTGGCTCTCCGGAAGCTTGAAGGCAAAAGAAAAAAGATTGGCACAGGAAATGATTGAAAGTGGTGCTGCGCAATTAATTATTGGCACACATGCCCTCATTCAGGATAAGGTCAGTTTTTCAAAGCTGGGTTTGGCGGTCATTGACGAGCAGCATCGTTTTGGGGTTCGGCAGCGTTTAGAAATTCAGCAACGGGTAGGTTCAGAGTTATTTTATTGTCATCAATTAATGATGTCGGCAACGCCTATTCCGAGGACACTTGCGATGACATATTATGCTGATCTTGATGTTTCAGTAATTGATGAGTTGCCACCGGGTCGTAAGCCAATTACAACGAAGGTTGTCAAAGCTGCCCGTCGCGATGAGGTGATTGGGGGCTTGCATGATTGGTTAGCTAAAGGGTTACAGGCATATTGGGTATGTCCATTAATTGAGGAGTCAGAAGTCCTTCAATTGCAAACTGCTGTAGAGAGTTTTGAGCAGCTCACTCAGGCCTTACCTCATTTTAAAGTAGGCTTGGTTCACGGCAGATTAAAAAGCGAGGAGAAGGCTGCTGTGATGGCATCATTTAAGGCGAATGAAATTCAGCTATTAGTAGCCACTACAGTGATTGAAGTCGGTGTTGATGTTCCCAATGCAGCGCTGATGGTGATCGAACATGCAGAGCGCTTTGGCTATGCCCAGATACATCAATTAAGGGGGCGCGTAGGCCGCGGTTCGGCAGACTCCGTGTGTATTTTGATGTACGCAGAGCCACTGTCAATGGCAGCGAAAGAGCGCCTACAAACCCTAAGAGAAACTACGGATGGCTTTGTTATTGCAGAGCGAGACTTATCACTCCGTGGCCCTGGAGAATTGCTGGGAGCGAAGCAGTCAGGTGATGCGATGTTGCGTTTTGTAGACCTTCAGCGAGACGCTTGGTTAATTGAGTTAGCGCAAACAGCCGCTGATCGATTATTGGATGAGCATTCAGATTTAGTAGGAAGACATCTAGAGCGTTGGCTAGGGTCTCGCACAGAATTTCTGAAAGCCTGATAATTCTTTGATGAATCATTTCTGCTTACGACTAGTTGCTTATGCTCATTTAGTGCGCTTAGATAAGCCTATCGGAACCTTGCTTTTACTGTGGCCTACTTTGTGGGCGCTGTGGTTGGCTAGCGGGGGTCCACCGGATGTAGATGTACTAATCATATTTATTCTAGGTACATTTTTGATGCGTAGTGCTGGTTGCGCAATGAATGACTACGCTGATCGTGACTTTGATCGCTACGTCTTGAGAACGAAAGATCGCCCCATTACTAGCGGCAAGATTTCTGGAAAAGAGGCCTTGATGGTTGCCGCTATATTAGCGCTCCTTTCTTTTCTGCTGATACAAACTCTCAATCCGCTGACCAAAGTACTCTCTATTGGTGCTGTAGCAGTCGCCATTATTTACCCCTTTACTAAGCGTTTTTTAGCTGTTCCACAGGCAGTCTTAGGAATAGCATTTGGGTTTGGCATTCCGATGGCTTATGCGGCCGTACTGGGATTTATTCCGCTAGAGGCTTGGGTTTTATTTATCGGAAATATTTTCTGGGCGATTGCGTATGACACCGCTTATGCCATGGTCGACCGAGATGATGATCTGCGCTTAGGGCTGAGAACTTCTGCTATTACCTTTGGTCGATTTGATGTTCTAGCGATCGCGATTAGCTATGGGATCTTACTCATTAGCCAAATAGTAGTTGCGCAATTGACCCACTTAAATCATTACTTTTGGCTGGGATGGAGTTTGGCGCTAGTTTGCGCTCTGTACCACCTTAGACTCGTTTCATCCAGAAATCGCGCAGATTGCTTTCAGGCGTTTCGCCATAACAACTGGCTGGGCGGATTTTTGTTTTTGGGAATCGTACTAGGATTTGCTCTTAGCTGATCCTAACTTAATTCTGACCAAATTCATTACCCATGGCCTGACTGCGTTGATTAGCCGCGTGAATCGCTTTTTCAAGAGCACCTTGCCAGTCCAATTGTTTGAGAGCGTCAAGTGCTGCAGCAGTGGTGCCGCCTTTTGAGGTAACGCGCTCCCGTAGGATGCTAGCAGGCTCGTCGGAGTTGTGCGCTAGCTTGCTAGCACCTTCTAATGTGGCATAAGCTAGTTTGCGGGCGGTTATTGCATCAAGCCCCAGTTTTTCACCACTAGCTTGCAGTGCTTCCAAGAAAGCGAAAACATAAGCAGGGCCGCTTCCAGAAACAGCAGTAACTGCATCGATGAGCCTCTCTTCTTTGACCCATACGGTTTGGCCTACTGCATAGCAAATGGTTTCTGCGAGGGCGTGGTCAGTGGCACCTACAGAGGCATCCGCAAATAAACCGGTTATTCCTTTTCCAATTAAAGCTGGGGTGTTAGGCATGGCGCGGACACAGCAGTCGTGGTCAAGCCAGCGACTCATATCTTGAAGTCGGATACCAGCAGCAATACTCAAAACCAGAGGTGTAGTTGCTGGTGTAGCTGGAGATGCAGATGATGGTTTTAGTTTTGCACTTAATGTTTTTGCTACCACTGAAAAATCTTGTGGCTTGACGGCCATCACGACAACATTATTTTTTGAGAAATCTAATGCGATTTGATCCACAGCATCTATGACTTGAATTCCGAAGTCTTGTTGTAATTTTTGGCTTGTGACCGCATTTGCTTCGACTACCGAAAACTGATCAGTCCTAAACCCGCTCGCCAATAAGCCACTGATAAGAGCGCGACCCATATTGCCACCGCCAATAAAAGTGATGTGGGCATTTTGATTCATTGATATAGTGTTCATGCTGAGATCTTATCGCGCTTCCCGAAAATAGCACTTCCGACGCGCACGATTGTGCTTCCTTCAGTAATAGCGGCCTCTAAATCATCTGACATACCCATTGAGAGGGTATCAAAAAAGTCATAACCAAAATCTGCGATATGCATTGTTTTGATTCCAATAAAGCACTCCCTAACGGCTGCTAGTGCTTGACGTTGTTGGACAATATCTTTGCTAGGAGCTGGAATTGCCATGAGCCCCCTCAACACTAAATGGGGAAGTTTAGTAATTGCAGTACACAAGGCCTCTACTTCTTCTAGGGGTAGACCGCTTTTACTGTCTTCCTCACTCACATTAATTTGAACGCAAACTTGCAATGGTCCAAGGTTGGGGAACTCACCACGCTGCGCGGACAGACGTTCTGCAATTTTGAGGCGATCAATGCTGTGAACCCAATCAAAGTGTTCGGCGACCTCTCTTGTCTTATTACTTTGGAGTGGGCCAATAAAGTGCCATTCAAGCCAAGGGCGTAATTTAGCCAGTTGCTGAATTTTCTCAACCCCTTCTTGAACGTAGTTTTCTCCAAAAGCAGTATGTCCGGCGTGCATTGCCTCTTCAATTGCTCTTGCAGGGAATGTTTTGCTAACTGCTAGTAGCTGGATATCTTCCGGCTCCCTTTTTGCGGCTATTGCTGCAAGCTCTAACCTCTGCCTTACCAGCATTAAATTGTTGGTAATGTTGTTCATGATGAGGGGGTAGATTTTCGGGTGATCAACTGATCTACGATTTCTATCCAGTGCAATACTGGAGTGTCATCTTGCTGCAGGTGAGAGATACAGCCGACGTTGCCAGAAACAATGACTTGAGCACCAGATTCTTCACAGGCAGCCTGTAAGTGCGCCAGCTTATTTTTGCGCAGCTGATCGGAGAGTTCCGGCTGGGTCACTGAGTAAGTGCCTGCGGAGCCACAACATAGGTGGCTGTCTGCACATAAGCGCGCACCAATACCAATACTGGCTAATAGACCCTCTACTTTTCCTCGAATTTGTTGACCATGTTGCAAGGTGCAGGGTGGGTGGTATACGACGCCTGGCTTTGGATCCGCTCCGACGAGTGCTAGTAGCTCAGTCTGTAAAAGGGGAAGAATTTCAGAGATATCTTTGGTGAGATCAGAAACCTTTTTTGCTTTAGCTGCATATACGGCATCGCCAGCCAGTAGATGTCCATAATCTTTAGCCAAAACGCCGCAGCCAGAGGCTGTCATCACAATTGCCTCTGCACCCTTTTCTATCAGTGGCCACCAGGCATCGATATTTTGTCTGGCATTGTCTAGGCCGCCTACTTGATCATTTAAGTGATAGCGCAATGCTCCGCAACAAGTAGCATTTGGTGCGCTAATAAGTTCAATTTTTAGCGCATCTAATACACGTGCAGTAGCAGAATTAATATTGGGCAGCATACCCGGTTGCACGCAACCCTCTAGCAATAACATTTTGCGAGCATGCTGAGTGGTTGGTCTTGCATAGGGATCTGTATCGCTCGCTAACGCTTTATTTTTAATTTCAGGTACCTTACGCTTGATGCTACTTGGCATTAGGGGGCGCACTAAGCGACCAAGCGTCATCGCTGAGTTAAATAAAAGCGGGCTAGTCAAACCCTCTTTTAGGGCCCAACGAGTCAGTCGTTGTGAAAGTGGGCGTGGGGCAGTTTTCTCTTCCGCCCATTTGCGACCAATATCAATCAGATTGCCATACTGCACGCCACTAGGACAGGTACTTTCGCAGTTACGGCAAGTCAAGCAGCGGTCTAGGTGCAGACGGGTTTTTTCCGTAGGTGCCTGACCTTCAGCCATTTGTTTGATCAAGTAGATGCGACCACGTGGGCCATCTAATTCATCACCCAGAATTTGGTAGGTAGGGCAGGTCGCAGTGCAGAAACCGCAGTGAACGCATTTACCAAGAATTCGGGCGGCTTCAATACCATCAGCAGTATTGGCAAATTGGGGGGCGAGTTGAGTTTGCATGTAAGGGCTTATGGAAGGCGGTGAGAAGCAAATACACCTGCTGGATCGAATGCATTGCGCAGGCGCGCTTGAACAGCCTCTAGTGCAGCTGAATGGGCTTGTTCGCTCAAGAGGGTAAATCGTTGGTAGCTTGGATCCACATTGACACCCTGCTTGAAGCGGCTAGCATGTCCTCCGTGTGTATTAACAAGTACCTTGATGGTGGCAAAGGTCGCTTCATCACCAGGCGCTTTTAA